>JAJTFK010000021.1:18534-29774 GCA_021298655.1 Cryomorphaceae bacterium
TGCAGTTTAACGCACGCGTGCTTCAAGAAGCCGAAGACGAGCGCAACCCCTTGATCGAGCGCCTGCGGTTTTTGGGAATTTTTTCGAACAACCTCGACGAGTTTTTTCGGGTGCGCTACGCCACGATTCAGCGTATGTCGGACTCCGACGACGTCAAAAAGGTGAAGGAGACCCTGGGCGGCTGGGACCCCAACGACCTGCTGGCGGCCATTCAAGCCGAGGTGAACGTGCTGAACGACCGCGTCGAAACGGCCTACGCCAACTTGATGGTCGAGCTCGAGCGCGAGGGCATCAAAATCATTGACGAACAAGACCTTACCCAAGGCCAAAAGGACCACATTCGCAAGTTCTACATCGACAAGGTCAGCCCGACCATCTTCGCGATGATCTTGCAGGACCACCTGCCGTTCCCCGAGCTCAACGACGCCTCGATCTACCTGGCGATCCGCCTCTGGCCCAAGATGGGCGGCGAGCCGGTCCTGTCGATGGTCGAGGTTCCGGCCGAAATCCACGGTCGCTTCATCAGCCTGCCCAAGTACGGCAGCAACTTCCTGATGTTTCTCGACGACGTGCTGCGCCACAACCTGCAGTACCTGTTCTTCCTCTTTCCGTCGCAGCGCATTGAGGCCTACACCTTCAAGATTTCGCGCGACGCCGAACTCGACCTGGACCACCACGACGTCAGCAGCACGGTGCTGGACCGCGTGCGGCGCGGACTCGAAGACCGCCAGGTCGGCGACCCGGTGCGCATGGTCTACGACCGCGACATGCCGGCCGACTTCTTGGCCTACCTCATGGGCCGCATCGGCATGCAAAACAGCGACGCGGTGATTGCCGGCGGACGCTACCACAACAAAAAGGACTTGATGCGCTTTCCCAACGTGGGCGGACCGCATCTGGAGCATCCGCGCCTTGAACCGCTGCAGCACCCCGACCTCGACATGGAGAAGTCGCTGATGAACGTGGTGCGCCAAAAAGACGTGCTGCTGTTCTTGCCCTACCACAACTTCTTGAGCTTAGTGCGCTTCCTTCGCGAGGCGGCCATTGACTTGTCGGTGACTAAGATCAGCATCACGCTGTACCGCCTTGCGGGCCAGTCGCGCATCGTGTCGGCCCTGATCAACGCGGCCAAAAACGGCAAAAAAGTACGCGTGGTTATTGAGCTTCAGGCCCGCTTTGACGAAGAAAACAACCTGCACTACCTCGAGAAAATGCGCAAGGAGGGCATCGAAGTCCAAACCGGCGTCGAGGGCCTCAAGGTGCACAGCAAGGTGGTCCACATCGAGCGCACTACGGCCGACGGCGAAAAAGAGTACTTCGCCGTGGTGGGCACGGGCAACTTCCACGAGGGGTCGGCCAAGGTGTACACCGACTACCACTTGCTCACGGCCAATCCGGTGATTTGTGCCGACGTGGCGCGCGTATTTGAGTTTCTTTATGAACCCTATAAAGTAATCAAATACAAAGAGTTACTCGTTTCGCCTCACTACAGCCGCAGCGGAATCATCAAGTGCATCGACCGCGAGATTGCCCACGCCAAAAAGGGCAAAAAGGCCGAAATCATCATGAAGTTCAACTCCCTGAGCTCCTACGACATCGGCGAAAAACTCTACGAGGCGAGCAAGGCCGGAGTAAAGGTGCGCCTCATGGTGCGCGGCGTGTGCTGCGTGCGCCCGGGCGTCAAGGGCCTGAGCGAAAACATTCACGTGGTCAGCATCGTCGACCGCTTCTTGGAGCACAGCCGGGTCTACTACTTCGCCAACGACGGCGACCCCAAAATGTACCTGGCGTCGTTTGACATGATGACGCGCAACCTCGACCTGCGGGTAGAGGTGGGGGCTCCAGTCCTCGACCCGCGCATCCAGCGCGAGATTTTGGACCACCTCGAAATCCAGTTTCGCGACAACGTCAAAGCCCGGGTGTACGACGCCGACGGCCGCAGCGTGCACCGCGTGGCGCCGGGTCCGCGCATCCGCAGCCAAATGGAACTGTACGAGTACGTTAAAAAGCAGGCTAAAAAGCGCAAGGCATGAGCATGAAGTACCTGACGCTCGGGGCCATTGACATCGGTTCCAACTCGATTCGGTTGCTGATCAGCCACGTGATTCCGACGCCGACCTACACCTACTACAAAAAGGTTTCGATCACCCGCTTGCCGGTGCGCCTGGGGGGCGACGTGTTTACCGATGGCGAAATCAGCAAAGAGACGGGCTACCGGCTCGTTGACGCGATGCGGGCCTTCGCCGCGATCATGCGCGTGAACGGCGTGACCGACTACCGGGCCTGCGCGACCTCGGCGATGCGCGAAGCCAAGAATTCCGCGCGATGGATTCGCCGGGTGCGCCGGGCCACCGACATTGATATTGAGGTGATTGACGGCGAAGAAGAGGCCAAGCTCGTCTTTCACGCCAAGCTCTTTGACCGCATTCACCCCGAGGAACCCAATCTGTGCTTTGTCGACGTCGGCGGCGGTTCGACCGAGCTGACCTTCTTTCGCGACGGCCAGGCCTTGGCCTCGCGGTCTTTTGCGCTCGGAACCGTGCGCTTGCTGAGCGAAGCCGACAGCGAGGCGGTGTGGAGCGACCTGCAAACGTGGCTCGAAGCGGAATGCGCCAAGCTCGACGGCCCTGTGGCCCTGGTGGGCGCGGGCGGAAACATCAACAAAGCCCACAAAATCAGCGGACGCCCCGTCGAAGAACCGCTTAGCAAGCAGTACCTCGACCGATTCAGCAAGCAGCTCGAGGCCATGACGACCGACGAGCGCGTGCTGCAGCTCGGCCTGAACCTGGACCGGGCCGACGTGATCGTGCCCGCGCTGCGCATCTACCGACGCGTGCTGCGCTGGACCCACGCCACTTGGGTTTATGTGCCCAAAATCGGCGTGTCCGACGGCATTGTGCGCGAACTTTACCACCGCAAGCACCGCCCGCAATGGGAAAATCAGTGAACCTAGTCTATTCACTTGCCGCCGCCGCGCTCCTGGTGGCTTGTGGCGCGCCGAAGGCCGTGATCGCCGACGTCGACCCGTCGAAGACTGCGCGCATCACCCTCACCACGGGAACGCCCGTCGGGGACCGCGACACCGTGTGGATCACGGGCTACAACCCCGAACTCGGCGGCTGGAGCGGCCGCGGCCTGGCGATGACCCGAGTTAACGACTTCGAATGGACGGCCCGAGTGGCCACCCGCGACAGCCTGATGGCCTTTAAATTCACCCTCGGAAGCTGGTCCAAGGAGGCCCGACTGACGAGCGGAATGCCGTTTCGCGACGTGTCGGGCTACTGGGGCATGGACACCGCGTTCCACGCCCTCACCTTCGGGCCGGCGGTGCGCACCAACGACGGCCAAGTTACCGGCGTCCTGACGGAGCGCGTGACGCCCATAGACCCCAACGGGCGTTTTCCGCAGCGCCCAATGTGGATTTGGTCGCGCGAAGCCCTCAAGCCGGGCGTGAAGTACGACCTGCTCCTGATGTCCGACGGCCAGAATTGCTTCGATCCGGCCCAGACCAGTTTTGGCGTGGATTGGGCGGTCGACGAGGCCATTGCTCAGCTCGAGGCCGATGGGGCCGTTCCGCCTACGGTGGTCGTGGGCCTGCAGTGCTCGTTTGAGCCCAACGACCAGCGCCGCAAGGAGTACGGACCGGGCGAAGTTGGCGACGCCTACGCCGAATACCTGATGCACACGGTGCTTCCCGCGGTCAAGGCCGAATTGGCCCACAGCGGCCGCACCTACTTCGCGGGTTCGTCGATGGGCGGAATCTTGGGCTGGCGCCTAATGCACACCTACCCAGACCTGCTCAACGGTATTGTGTCGTTCTCGCCCGCCATTTATGTAGCGACGGGCGGCGGACTCGTCGTCGACGGACTGACTCCCTGGAAGGCCAAAAACTACTTCTGGCCTCAAGGCAAGCGCGCCTACTTCTACAACGGCGGACTCGGACTCGACGGCATGCTTCAGCCCGGAATTGACGAAATGCTGGGCCACCTGCGCCGAATCGGCCGCGTTGAGGGGGTTGATTTTATGTGGCGACTTGATCCAGGTGCCAACCACGACGAGTACGCGTGGCGTCAGCACTTTCCTGAAGCCTACCGCTGGGTTGCTGGCTGGAAATAACGAGCCTTAGCCGCGCACGTAGTTCAGCGGGCATACCTCGCCGCGCTCCTCGAAGTACTGCCACGCGTCGATTTCGCGCAGGATGTCGTCTACGTGGCGCATCACCGTAAAGAAGTTCACCGACTGGTAGCGCACGATGCCCTGCTTGTCGATCAAAAAGGTTCCGCGCAACGCGATGCGGTCGCCCTCGGCGTGAAGCTGGCCGTCTTCGTCGTAGGCCCACTCGCCGTTGAGCACGTGGTAGTTGTGGGCAATGGTTTTGTTGAGGTCGGCCACAATGGGGTAGGTGATGCCCTTGATTCCGCCCTGAGCTTTGTCGAGGTTGAGCCAGGCCTTGTGGGAGGCGTCGGTGTCGGTAGAGCAGGCGATCACCTGCACGTTGCGCTTTTCGAATTCGGCGAGGTTGGCCTGGAACTCGTGCATTTCAATGGGGCAAACCGCGCTAAAGTCTTTGGGGTAGAAAAACAGCAGCACGTACTTCTGGCCTTCGAACTGTGCGAGGCTGTAGTCTTTGACGATTTCGCCGCCGTTCACTACGGCGGTTGCAGAGAATTCGGGGGCTTTTTTACCTACGAGAAGCGACATGGGGTGCTATTTAGATTGAGCACCAAAGGTAGTAACGGGTGACCAGTCACTAGTGACCAGTAACTAGTGACTAGTAACTAGTGTCCGTGGCCGGCGTAGCCGCTCAACGCGAAGCCAGCGCCGATGCCCACCAAGACGACCAACCAGGTGCGCAACGGCAGGCGGTGGTCCTTCTGCACCTCAAACAAAATGGTGCTGGATACGTGCAAAAAGATGCCGACTACGAGGCTGCCGACCACCACGTCGACGTGGGGGTGGGGCGGAATCAGCAACCCGGCCGCCGCGCCCATCGGAGCGGCCACGGCGAGCGCTGCCATGGCAATGGCTCCGCGTTGCGCATTAATACCTTGATGCTGAAGCCAGTGGGCCACGAGGGCTGCGATGGGCAGGTTGTGAATGGCGAGCGACACGACGAAGGCCGTCTGGGCGCCCTCGCTCAGTCCAAACAGCGGCACCGCCTCGGCAAACGAGTGAATCCAAAGTCCGAGAAACGCCGGCCAGGGGTTGCCGTGGCCGTGGGTGTGGCCGTGTTCCAGGCCTTTAGACAGGCCGTCGAGCGCGAACTGCAGAAAGTAGCCGATGACGATCCAAAGGCCCCAGGTGCTGCTCGGCACCGATTCGTGGGCACTCGCCTCGGCCAGCTCGGGCATCCACAAAAACACCGTGACGGCGAACAGGAAGGCGCCCGAAAAGGCATTGGTGGTCGAAAGCCAGGTCTTGGGCAGCATCTTGCGGCCCAACCACGCACCAACGACCAGCGGCATCGCTAGGCCTAGAAGCAGCAGCACGTCGTTCATGGCGCTAAAGTACGGCCAACCGCGATGCAGCGCGGGCTGGTGGGCGACCAGGGGCTTCCGTCGTAGTCGCCCAAAAAGCTGAGTTTGGTCAGTCCGGCGGCGGCAAAAAATGCCCCAAAGTCAGTTTGTTCCAGCAGCATGACGCGCTCGCTGAACGCCTCAACGCGGTCGCCGTCGGTGACCTCGATGGTTTTGTGCACAAAGTCCTGATCCAGCCACCGACGCTGGCGAAAGGTGATTCCCTGCAGCTCTTGCACGTCTTCGGCAACGAGGTTGGCGCGCACCTCGGGGGAGTTCAAAAAGTCCACCACCAACACCCCGCCGGGCCGTAGGGCGGCGGCCATGTGTGAAATCGCTTGGCGGTGGGTTTCGCGGTCGTCAAAAAAACCGAAGCTCGTGAACCAATTGACCACGGCGTCGTAGGGCGCGTTGGGCAGGCGGTCGAGCATGCTCCCCACATAAAGTTTGGGGCTTAGCCCGCGCTCTGAGGCAATTGTTTGGGCCTCGTTGATGCGGTGCGCAGCGAGGTCGATGCCCGACACGTCGTAGCCCTGCTCGAGCAGCGGCCACAGGTGGCGACCGCGTCCACAGCCGACGTCGAGAATGCGGGCGCCGGGCTCGAGATGAAGGTGGCGCACCAGGGTTTGAACCGCCTGCCGGGCCTCCGCTTCGCTTCGGTGGGCATACAATAGGGGGTAGTAGGGCGAGTCAAACCACATGGCGGCAAAAGTAGCGCGTCGCGGGTTAGGCCGTCAGCCAGAGGTTCGAAAGGGCCTTGGCGGCCCCCACGACGGCGGCGGCGAGCACCACCCAGCGCACAGCGGGCTGGGCGGCTGGAATCCGCACCACGTAGCGCGCACCCAGCCAGGCGCCGGCGGCTGAACCGACTGCGAGCCACAGGGCTGCACCCCAGCGCACGTCGCCCAAGAACAGGTACACCAGGGTGGCGGGCACGGCCAGCACCAGCGCCAAGATCAGCTTGATTACGTTGGCGTCGCGCAGCGTCCAGCGTTCCACGAGTACCAGCGCGGCCAGCATCATGATTCCAATGCCCATTTGCACAAAGCCGCCATAAACGCCAATGGCAAAAAACGTGAGCCAGGTGGTCCAGCCGCCGTTTCGGCGCGCTTGGGTCGCGAGCCACTGCGAGGGTTTGGTGAACAGGGTAAAGAGCATCAGCGTCATCACCACGGCGATGCTGGCCTCCATAAAGGCGGGGCTGGCGAGGCTTCCGAGGAGTCCGCCCAAGAGGCTGCCGCCAAAGGTTGGCAGGGCCAGGCGGCGGCTTTCGCGCATCAGGTAGCGCTTGCGTGCGGACTTGCGCACGCTGAACACCGCGGTCAAGGTTTGGGCCATCACGCCGACGCGGTTGGTGGCGTTGGCCACGGCCCCGTTAAGGCCCGAACCCAGCAGCAGCGTGAGGGTAATGGCCGAGCCGTTCCCGGCCAAGGTGTTCACGACCCCGGCGAGGAGTCCGCCGGCGAAAAAAAGGAGGTCGTTGACCATGACGGCAAAGGTAGGGGATGTACTTTAGCACATATGAAGAAAAGCGTTGTTTTCCTTGCCGTACTTGGCCTTGTGGCGTGCAGCCAGCAACCCAAATCGGGCGAAGTGAACTTCTCGGTCGCCGTCGACACCCTAGAAATGGACGCCCTGAGGTTTTATGCCGTCAACTATGAGGTGTGGAGCAATCCCAGCGACACCGGGGGGCTCAGCCTGAACATTCAGTCGGCACTGAGCGCGGGCGACGCCGCCGACACCAACCGAGCGACCGACTACCTGCCCGCGGGCGACACCCTTCGCGGCAGCTTTTACCACCTCAGTGTGCCGGTGTCCGCCGGAGCCGCCGAGCTCGACTTCACCGTTACGAAAATCAAGCATCCGTGAAGCACATCGGCGTACTGACCTCGGGGGGCGATTCGCCCGGAATGAATGCCTGCGTTCGGGCCGTAGTGCGCACCGCCGACCGCCACGGACTGCAGTGCACGGGCTTTTACCGCGGCTACGACGGCGTGCTGGCCGGCGACCATACGCCGCTCACGCGCTTTGACGTGCGCAACATTATTCACCGGGGCGGAACCTTTCTGCAGACCGCGCGCAGCGACGAGTTCCGCACGCCCGAAGGCCGTGCCAAAGCGGCGGCCAACTTGCGCGCCCTGGGCATCGAAGGCCTAGTGGTGGTGGGCGGCGACGGCTCGTTCACGGGCGCCAAGCTGCTCAGCGAAGAACACGGAATCCGGGTAATGGGTTGCCCGGGCACCATCGACAACGACCTTTTTGGCACCGACTACACCATCGGCTACCAAACGGCGGTCGACACGGCGGTCGAAGCCGTCGACAAAATCCGCGACACGGCCGTGTCCCACAACCGCCTCTTCTTTGTCGAGGTAATGGGCCGCGACGCTGGATTCATTGCCCTGCGCACCGGCATCGCGAGTGGGGCAGAGGGGGTGCTGATTCCCGAAACCACGACCGACATCGACCGGCTGATCAACTACCTGCGCACCGACCACCAAAAAAAGCGCCGCTCGGGCATCGTCATTGTGGCCGAGGGCGACGACAGCGGCGGAGCCTACGCCGTAGCCAAGCAGGTCCAGGCCGAATTCCCCGACTGGGACACCAAAGTGACCATTCTAGGCCACACCCAGCGCGGAGGCAAACCCAACGCCTTTGACCGCATTCTCGCCAGCCGCATGGGCCACGCCGCCGTAAACGCCCTGGTCGCCGGCCGCAACCGCGAAATGGTGGGCGTGCAAGGCCACGAAGTGGTCTTTGTGCCGCTGGAGCAGGCCATCAAGCACCACGCCAGCATCAGTCCCTACCTGCTCGAGCTGGTCGACGCCCTTTCCTAATGGCCGAGGCGCGCTGGGTCGACGTGGTGGTGCCTGTGCCGGTGCGCACAGCGTTCACCTATGCCTGGCCGCTGGACCGCGAACCCGAACCGGGGTTGCGCGTGTTTGTGCCCTTTGGGCGCAACCGCGTGCTGCTCGGAGTGGTCGTTTCGGTGCGGACCGACGCGCCCGACTACACCGCCAAAGACGTGCTGCGCTGCGTCGACGAGCGCCCCAGCTTTCAGCGCCAGCAGCTCGCGCTGTGGTACTGGCTTTCAGAATACTACCTCTGTGCGCCCGGCGAGGCTATGGCGGCTGCCATGCCCGGATTCATGCAGGTGGAGCCCGACGACGAGGCACCCTACACCCTGCGCGACGACGGCGTGTGGTCGGTTCGATTCGCGGCTCCGCGCCACGACGGCGACGCGGTCAACCGGGCGTTTGGGAGTTTGGCCCGCGCGAAGCTTCAGGCCGAAGCCCTGCTGCGCTACTTTCAGCTCGCCTTAGAGGCCGAGCCCGACGACAACCGCCATCCCTGGGTTGCGTTGGCCTCGCTGACTGCCGAAGGTTCCGACGTCAAGCCCGCCCACCTCTCGGCGCTGGTCGAGCGCGGAATCCTCGAGCGCGAACTCCGCCCGCTGGACCGAAGCCTTGACCTGGGCGATGCGCTGGCCTTACCTGAGCTAAGCGAAGCCCAGTCTGCGGCCCTTGCCGAACTTAGTTCGGCGGCTGGACAACCCGCGCTGCTTTGGGGCGCCACCGGGTCGGGCAAAACCGAAGTTTACCTGCACCTGGCGGCCCACGCGCTCGAAGAGGGCAAGCACGTGCTGCTCATGGTGCCCGAAATCGGACTCATTCCTCAGGTGCTGCGCCGGGCCGGGCGGGCTTTGGGCGCCGAACGCGTGGCCGCCTGGCAACACCAGCTGGCCGACGGGGAGCGCCGTGCCCTTTGGGACCATTTGCTGGACCCCGATTCGGCCCCGCGGGTCGTGGTGGCCACGCGCTCGGGAATACTGCTTCCCTGGCACCGCCTCGGACTGATTGTGGTCGACGAAGAACACGAAACCAGCTACAAGCAGCAGGAACCTGCTCCGCGCTACCACGCCCGCGACGTGGCCGTGTGGCTGGCCCAACAGAAAAAAATTCCGATTGTGTTGGGGTCGGCGACGCCCTCGGCCGAAACCTGGCACCACGCTGCCACCGGCAAGTACGCCCGGGCCGCACTCACCGAGCGGTATTCTGGCGTGGCTTTTCCAGAAGTGCGCGCGCTGAGCACCCTCAAGGCCCAGGCGCTGCACCAAGAAGTGGGGCCGTTTACGCCCGAAGCCTACGCCGCCGTTGCCCAAGCCTTGGTTGACCGCCAGCAGGTGCTGGTCTTTCAAAACCGCCGAGGGTATGCGCCGGTGCTGACCTGCATGAACTGCGGGTGGATTGAGCCCTGTTCGGAGTGCGACGTCTCGCTGACCTACCACAAAAAAGCGCGGCAGCTCGTTTGCCACTACTGCGGGCTCCACAAGGACTTGCCCCAGACCTGCCCGCAGTGCCGCCAATCGGCCTGGGACTGGCGCGGACTCGGAACCGAGCGCATCGAAGAAGAAGTCGAAGCGCTTTTTCCGGAGGCGCGCATCCTTCGCGTGGATTCCGATTCGACCCGAAGCAAGCGGGCCATGAGCGACTTTTTGCAGTGGATGGAGTCGGGCGAAATCGACCTCGTCGTCGGAACCCAGATGGTGGGCAAGGGGCTCGACATCGCCGGCCTGGCGCTCGCCGTCGTGACCAACGCCGACACGATGCTGAGCCGCCCCGACTTTCGGGCCCACGAACGCGCCTTTCAGCTGCTGCTGCAGGTCGCAGGGCGCACCGGCCGACGCGAGCAGCGCGGTCTGCTTCTCGTGCAAACGGCCACGCCAGGGCATCCGGTGCTGCAAAAGGTGGCCGACCACGACGTAGCGGGCATGATGGACCTCCTACTTCGCGACCGTGCGGAGCACCATTATCCGCCCTTTGCCCGAATGCTGCGCATCGAGGTGCGCCACCGCAAGGAGTCGGTGGCCCGCGACGTCGCCCATTTTTTGGCCGAAAACCTGCTGCGCGCACTCGCCGGCGGAATCCTTGGCCCCGACGCCCCGCCCGTGGCCCGCGTTCAAGGGCTGTTTCGCCAGCATTTATGGGTCAAATTGCCGGCCGACGGCAGCGTAAAGGCCACGAAGCGCCGCGTGCTCAAGGAGCTCGACGGGCTCATCTACCATCCCCACGGACGAAGCGTCCGCGTCGTGGTTGATGTGGATCCGATTTGATTTTGGCCAAAGGCCAAAACCAGCAACTAGTTACCAGCTACTCGTTCCAGCACCATCGCCGAAGCGCCGCCGCCGCCGTTGCAGATGCCGGCCGCGCCGTAGCGGGCTTGGCGGTCCTGAAGCACGTGGATCAGCGTTACGAGGATGCGCGCACCCGAAGCGCCCAGTGGGTGCCCCAGCGAAACCGCACCGCCGTGCACGTTGGTTTGGTCGGCGCGAATACCCATGAGGTCCATGTTGACCAAGCCCACGACGCTAAATGCTTCGTTGAGCTCAAAAAAGTCGATGTCAGCCACGCTGATTCCGGCGCGCTGGGCGGCCAACGGAACGGCTTTGGCCGGAGCCGTAGTGAACCACTCGGGCTCGTGGGCGGCGTCGGCCGCTCCGGCGATGCGGGCGAGGGGCTTGAGGCCTAGGGCCTTGGCCTTTTCTTCAGACATTAGCACCAGCGCTGCGGCTCCGTCGTTCAGGGTAGAGGCGTTGGCGGCGGTTACGGTTCCGTCTTTGGTGAAGGCGGGGCGAAGCGATCCGACCTTTTCGCGCACCACGTTTTTGTATTCCTCGTCTTCGGTGACGGCCACGACGTTGCCCTTGCGGTCGGTTACCTCAACCGG
>JAJTFK010000004.1 GCA_021298655.1 Cryomorphaceae bacterium
TAATCCAGGTTTCGGAGTTCGGGTACCAGCAGCGGAAGCACCGCCAAGCTGCTCAGGTGGTGCAGGGTAGCGGGTGCGGGTGTTCGCCCCAGGGGAAGCACCAGTTCCTCGCCGTCGCGGTAGGACGTTTGAGTGGATTCGCCCGACCGCAGTACGTGCCGCCGAAGATTGCCCTTGGCGTCCATGCTAACCTCGTTTTTAATGCCGGAATAGGTTTGGTAGAAGGACGCGGCTTGGGGGCCGCGGCGAAGGGTCGTTTCGAGCTCCACGTTGGGGTTTTGAACCAGTGCGAAGCGGTCGGTATGTGCGCTGCTGCAGGCGGTAAGGAGTCCGCCGCTAAAAAGCCAAAAAAGGACCCGAAGCATGCGCTCAAGGTAATGTACCTTCGGCACATGAACATTATTTCGTGGAACGTAAACGGCCTGCGGGCCGTAGCGGGCAAAGGCCTGCACGGCATTATTCGCGACCTGAATCCCGACGTCATGGGTTTTCAGGAGATTAAGTGTACGGTCGACCAAGCCAAAGAGGTTTTGGGCGGACTAGGCTACCACGTTGTGGCCCATGAGGCTGAAAAAAAAGGCTATTCGGGCACGGCGCTCATCAGCAAAGCGGAACCCTTGAGTGTGGCCTATGGAATGGGCGTTGAAGAGCACGAAGGCGAGGGGCGTGTGATCACGGCGGAATTTGACGACGTCTTCGTGGTGACCACCTACGTGCCCAATTCGAAGGGCGATTTGTCGCGCATTCCGCAGCGCGCCCGGTGGGACCGCGACCTAACAGCCTATCTGGCGGGATTAGATGCGCGAAAGCCCGTGGTGCTGTGCGGCGACCTGAACGTGGCCCACAAGCCCATTGACTTGAGCAACCCGCAGTCGAACTACAACAAAACGCCGGGCTACACCCAGAGTGAGATCGACGGGTTCCAGTACCTGCTTGACGCGGGGTTTGCGGACTCGTGGCGCGAACAAAATCCAGGTGTTGCGAAGTACTCATGGTGGAGTATGCGGTCTGGTGCACGCGCCAAAAACATCGGCTGGCGCTTGGATTACCACGTGGTGTCGCGCCGTCTGATGGACTCGGTGGCGTCCACGGAAATTCACGCGGAAGTTCACGGCAGCGACCATTGCCCGGTAAGGCTGGTTTTGGGTTAACCTAACGGAGGTAGGCCTGCTTGGCCTCCAAGAAGGCGGCAAACAGAGCTTGGTCGTCGAGCTCGTTGCGCTGTAGCACGAGTTTTTGAACGTCGCGGTGCGCCACCGTTTCGGGGCACTGCCGCATAGCCTGGATCACCGCGTTGCGGTAGTCGGGCTGCTGGTAGTACGCCTCGTCGCCGAAGGCGGCGAAGAGGATTCCGGCCGCTTCCGCAGGCCGGTTTTGCGCCAACAGTGCATGGGCCAAGTGCATCTGCCCTCCGGGATGCCGCGGAGAACGCCGGAGAAGTTCGCGGTAGGCCTGTTCCGCTGCAGCCGCGTCGCCGCGGTATCGGTAGAGGTTGCCGAGCTGGTACCAGGTGACCACGTGGTGGGGGTGCAGTTCAAGGGACTGGCGGAAGTAGCCTTCGGCCTCGGCAAAGCTGTTTGCCGTGATCGGACCGCGCTGGGCCTCCAGGAACATGGACGACATGCCGGCGAAGTAGGGCGAAGGGTTTCCGAAGCGGTCCAGTTCGGTCCAGGCATCGAGGCTTTGAACGGCGCGCGGAAGGAGGTTGGCCGCATCTTGGCGGGCGTTGAGTGCCAGAAGCTCCTGCTGGTCGCGCTCCGACAAGCGGCCTTGATTGGCCGCGTAGGCATATACGCCCCCAAGCCCAACAATCAACACGGTCGGTAGCCATTGGGGCAGCCGCAATCGCGCCGTCTTGGTGATTGGACCGAGCATTCCGGCTCCAAGCATGAGCGGTATCCACACGGCGGCGCGTTCCAACGGAAACTCAAACATGCTGTAGCAGAAGACGATTACGGCCATGCCCGCAATCAAGGAGCTTGCTTCGTCGCGGCGGCTTCGCCACCATGCCACGGCCATGCCGACCCAAATAAGCAACCAGGATGCCAGTCCGGGGATGCCCTGTTCGGCGGCCACCCAAAGGGCGTCGTTGTGCGGACGCACTTCGGCCGTAACCCCTTCGGCAACCGACGGGTTCATGCCGCGCAGGCCGTAGCTTGGGAAGTGGATGCGCCATTGTCCGGCACCCACGCCGGTCCAGGGATGGGCTTCCAGCATGCTGCGGGAGTGCGACCAGAAAACCGCTCGGATGCGCAGGTTGGTGGGGTCCAATAAGTCCCTGCGAACGCGGGGCTGGGCTACCAGTGCTGCGACGACCACTAGGGCGAACGCCAGTCCGCCCACCAAGGGCTTCCACGCCCGGGCGTTGGCGATCAAGGTCATCAGGGTCCATACTCCGGCGCCAATCCAAATGCTCCGGGTGCGCAGCAGGACCATGGCGACGATTGCCACAAGTCCGATGGCGAGGACCAGGGTTCGGGCGCTGCCGGTATGGCGCCGGTAGAGGAACCACACGGCTGGAATTCCGAGGGCCATTGCCGAGGAGGTGAAGTTCTTGTGTCCCATGATCCCCTGCGCCAGGTAGGGGTCGCTCAAGGCATTACGGTGTTCGGTGAGGTCGCTGAACGCGGACCAGGCCTCGACCCCCGCGGCGCCCAGCACGGCCCACGCGAGCATCGGCACATTCCGAATTCCCATGCGCCAACCCAGAAGGGCTGCGGCGGCGTATCCCAGGTAGCGACCCAACGCGAGGTAGGCTTCGCTCGCGGCGTAAAGGGGAGCAAGCCAGATGCCTGCGGCGGCCGTAATGGCCAAGGCCAGGCTGCCCCAAACGCTGAGGTTGGGAAGGCCTGCGTCCTCCTCGCTGGATCGCGTGTACTGCCAAATACCCAAGCCCATGATCAGCGCCGCGGCTCCTAGGTGCATCGGCCAGTGGGAGGTATCGCCCAACTTCTGAGCAAAGGGTAGGGCGGGCAGCGCAGCAAAAGCCGCGCCCGCAGCCAGGGCAATCCAATGGGGTCGAGCGTCGTTCATACGGGTATAAAAATAAAGCACCCCGCGCGTGGCGGGGTGCTTCCGTTCAAAGGTTTAAAGCGATTAGGCTTCTACCGGCACTACTTCGAAGTGGAAGTCCACTACTACGTCGCGGTGCAGGCGAACCTTCGCGCTGTTCTTGCCCGATACCTTGATCGAACCGCCGGCGATTTGGATGTACTTCTTGTCGATTTGGTGACCAAGCTTGGCCAGCTCCTCGGCAACATCTTGGTTGGTGACGGCTCCGAAGAGCTTGCCACCGGTACCCGCCTTAGCTTCAATCTTCAGCTCTACGCGGCGCAGGGCTTCAGACGTCTTCGTTGCGGCATCGACCATCTTCGCTTCCTTGTGGGCGCGCTGGCGAAGGTCTTCGGCCAAAACTTTTTTCGCTGACTCGGTTGCCAGAATGGCGTAACCTTGCGGGATCAGGTAGTTGCGGCCGTAGCCGTTCTTCACCGATACGACGTCGTCCTTGAATCCAAGGTTCTCTACGTCTTGCTTGAGAATAACTTCCATGGCGTCCGCTTATTTAAGGTTGTCGGCTACGTAGGGCATGAGGGCGAGGTGACGGGCGCGCTTAATAGCTTGAGCCAATTTGCGCTGGTACTTCAGTGAAGTGCCCGTGAGGCGACGGGGAAGGATCTTGCCCTGCTCGTTCACAAAGCGAAGGAGGTAGTCGGGATCCTTGTAGTCGATGTGCTTGATGCCGTACTTCTTGAAGCGGCAGTACTTCTTCGAAACCGAAGAATCAATCGCGATCGGCTGGAGGTAGCGGATTTCGCTCGTACCGGTGGGTTCTAAATTCGTGCTCATTGCTTAAGCGTTTTTAACCTTTTCACGGCGCTTTGAAGCGTACTCCACACCATGCTGGTCCAGAACTACGGTCAAAAAGCGAAGAACGCGCTCGTCGCGCTTCATATCCACTTCCAGAGTGGCAATCAGGGAAGAAGGAGCGGTGAACTCTACCAAATTGTAGAATCCAGACTTCTTCTTGTCGATGGGGTACGCAAGCTTGCGCAGGCCCCAACGCTCTACGTTGATGATGGAACCACCGGCGGCTTTAATGCTGCTGGTGTATTTATCCACCGTTTCCCTTATCTGATCATCAGACAAGACGGGATTTAGGATGAAAACGGTTTCGTATTGTTTCATTAGAAAAGTTCCTTTAAGGGGGCGCAAAGATACGCAAAAATCACTTCGAAACCCGCACCGGATTGAGGTCGACGAGTTCAAAGTAATCGCGCAGCACCCGGTCGGGCCGCTGGCGGTGCTTGAACGCGTACAGTCCTTGGTGCCAGTGCGTTTGGGCCCCGGCCGTATCGGGGTTCCAGTATCCGAGCGAATCGGGGCGCACCACCGTGGGGCGGCCCGGTGGGTTGCCCCGAACCCACCTCAGGTGGGCTTCCTGGGTATACGTGTTGATTCGAATCACGAAATGGCCGGAATCGCCCCGCACCTTGGGCGTGTACACAAAAATCCCGTTTCCCACTTCGCCGCGCAGGTAGTGAATGCTCCGGATGTTTTTGAAGTACAGGTGCCGATTTTCCTGCATGTCCGTGCGGTAGGATTCGTCCACCGGGGCGGGTTGGTAGGTGGCCCACGCCAGGCAGAGCCCAACGGCAATTGCGCTGAGGGCACCGGCAAGCAGGCGGCGTTCGGAAAGCATACCTCGTAAACAACCCGAACGGCTTTGTGTTCAGTCCTACCTTTGAACCATGCCGTACCGAATTGCGCTTTTAATCGTAGTGGTGACCCATGCCGTGGGCGCCCTTGGACTTCGCACACCCATGGCTGGTTGGATGGTGTTGCTCACGCCCATCCACCTGCTGCTGACCTTCGGATTGCTCTTTTGGTTTTCGGACCGATCGGAGCGCCTCAAGGCAGCACTTTTGGCGGTTTTTGGCCTTGGGCTTGGCGTAGAAATCCTGGGCGTGAATACGGGATTCCCCTTTGGCGACTACGTCTACCTCGAAGGCCTTGGGCCCAAAATTCTCGAAACTCCCTGGCTAATCGGGGTGAATTGGGCGCTGCTGGGTTTGGCCACGGCGTCTTTTTCGACGGCATTTTTGGAGGAAGGAACCCGGCTTCAGCGGGCGCTGCTGGCCTCGGTACTGATGCTTAGCCTGGACATCTTGATGGAGCCGGTTGCGCACGCCCACCGGCTTTGGCTGTTTGCCGGAGGTGTGGCTCCCTGGCAAAATTACCTGTCGTGGTTCGTGGTTGCCTTCGTCGCTCAATGGATGCTTGGGCGCAGCGTTTCGCCGAACCGCCTTGCCGCGCCCGTTTTGGTTGCGCAAGCAAGCTTTTTTGCCCTTTCGTGGCTGTGGCCTTTAGCGCGCTAAGCTGTAGGTTTGCATCAACGCTCCATGGAACAGAATTACCTCGTATCTGCCCGAAAATATCGACCCGCGGCCTTTGCCTCGGTCGTGGGGCAGGCGCACGTAACCGAGACCTTGGAGCACGAGGTGGTCAGCGGACGATTGGCCCAAGCGCTGCTCTTTACGGGGCCGAGGGGCGTTGGTAAAACGACCTGCGCGCGCATTCTCGCCCGACGGATCAACGAAGTGCACACCGGCGAAGGCCTGGACTACAGCTTAAATATTTTTGAGCTCGACGCGGCCTCGAACAACACCGTCGACGACATTCGCCAACTTATTGATCAGGTGCGCTTTGCGCCCCAGGTGGGTACCTACAAGGTCTACATCATCGACGAGGTGCACATGCTGTCTCAGGCGGCATTTAATGCGTTTTTAAAAACCCTGGAGGAACCGCCGGCGCACGCCGTCTTCATTTTGGCCACCACCGAAAAGCACAAGGTGCTGCCCACCATCCTTTCGCGGTGTCAAATTTTTGATTTTAAGCGCATTGGCATAGGGGATATTGCCGAGCACCTCGCGTGGGTTGCGGCCCAGGAGGGCATAGATGCCGCGCCCGAGGCCTTGCACGCCATTGCCGAGAAGGCGGACGGTTCCCTTCGGGATTCCCTGTCCATTTTTGATCGAATTGCCGCGTTTACTCAAGGTGGAACAATCAGCTACGAACGCGTTCGCCAGAATTTGCAGCTCGTAGATCGGGCCTTGTTCGTTGCCCTGTGGGAGTCCATTGAGGCAGCTGACCGGGCATCGGTGCTTACCGCCATTCAGGATGTGATCGATCAAGGATTTGATTTACAGCGTTTTTTAGTAGGGTTTACCGGCTACGTTCGGGAACTCCTCCTGGCGCACCACCCGGCTACCGTGGCCTTGCTCGATGTGCCCGAGTCGGCGAAAAAGGGGGTGCTCGAGGCGTCAAGTCGGGCGCCGGTTGCTCGTGTGGCCTCGGCTTTGAAGCGCCTCGTTGCAGCCGACGCCGGCTACCGCGCGGCGAGCAATGCGCGCTGGCACGTAGAAGTCGCCCTGCTGGACTTGATTGACGCGGAAGCCCCGGACGAAAAAAAAAAGTCCCGTAGCGAACTAAGCGCCCCAGCCAGGGAATCCATCCCGGCGCCAACCCAGCCGGTCAAGGCAGACCTTCCGGAAGCACCACCCAGCGCGGCCGTCCCCGCCCCCGAGGTCCCAAGCCCCCCTTTGGCAGCGGTGCCGGAATCCACGGCGGAACGCGAACCGGCCACCGAGGCAGCGATCGCAGAGCCCGTGCGGGAACCGCGAACGGGCACGGAGGCTAAAATTCGGCGTACCGCGTTTTCGCTCAAGGACTTAAGTGCGCCAGCTGCTGCTTCGTCGGTGCCGGTCCCGCCGCAAAATGAGCCCGAGGAACCGGACGAGGTTGCGAACGATCTGGGGGTTGTGGAGCGGCGCTTGCGCCCGTTTACCCAAGAGGCTTTGGAGACCGCCTGGCTCGAATCCGCTACGTCCCTGGACGAACTTCCCGTGATCAAGGCCATTGTTCAGCAGGTCAAGCCCGTTCGCGAAGACGACTCCCTGGTGCGGGTAACGGTAGAGAACGAACTTCAGGAAGAGTACCTTAATTCCGTTCGAGATCGGGTGATCCCCTTTCTGCGTCAAGCGCTTCACAACGACTCCATTAAACTGCGCACCGTAATTGAGGAGGGTGCGGTGAATGCGCGCCTCGTATACACGCCCGACGAGCGCTACGCCTTTTTGTTAGAAAAAAATCCATATTTAGATGATTTTCGAAGAGAATTTCAGCTAGATATCGAGTAAAACTGCGGTTTCTTTGATACTTTTGCATTCCTTATGCAGAAGATAAATGTTGCAAATCCCGTCGTCGAACTCGACGGCGACGAAATGACCCGGGTCATCTGGTCGTTTATTAAAAACAAGCTGATCCTTCCCTACGTGGACGTAGACATCAAGTACTACGACCTGAGCATGGAGCACCGCGACGCGACCAACGATCAGGTCACGGTGGACGCAGCCGAGGCGATCAAGAAGTACCACGTGGGCATCAAGTGTGCCACGATTACGCCCGACGAACAGCGCGTTCGCGAGTTTAACCTGAAGCAGATGTGGAAGTCGCCCAACGGCACCATCCGCAACATCCTCGACGGAACCGTGTTCCGCGAGCCCATTGTGATGGCCAATATTCCGCGCCTGGTAACCACGTGGAATAAGCCCATCGTCATCGGCCGCCACGCCTTTGGCGACCAGTACCGCGCCACCGACACGACGATCAAGGGAAAAGGCAAGCTCACGATGACCTTCACCCCAGAGGACGGCGGCGAACCCCAAACCTGGGAGGTGTACCACTTCAAAGGCGACGGCGTGGCCCTGAGCATGTACAATACCGACGAATCGATCGCAGGTTTTGCGCGCAGCTGCTTTAACATGGCCCTCGATAAGAAGTGGCCGCTTTACTTGAGCACCAAAAACACCATTCTCAAGAAGTACGACGGACGCTTCAAGGACATCTTTGAAGAAATCTACCAAGCCGAGTTCAAGGCCAAGTACGAAGCCGCGGGCATCACCTACGAGCACCGCCTCATTGACGACATGGTGGCTTCGGCCCTGAAGTGGAACGGTTCGTTTGTTTGGGCCTGCAAAAACTACGACGGCGACGTGCAGTCCGACACGGTGGCTCAAGGTTTTGGTTCGCTCGGACTCATGACCTCGGTACTGATTACGCCCGACGGCCAAACGATGGAGGCCGAGGCCGCTCACGGAACCGTGACGCGCCACTTCCGCCAGCACCAGCAGGGCAAGCCAACCAGCACCAACCCGATCGCCTCGATTTTTGCGTGGACGCGCGGACTGGCGCACCGCGGCAAGCTCGACGGCAACGCGGAGCTGATTCGTTTTTGTGAAACGCTGGAGCAGGTCTGCATCGACGTGGTGGAGCGCGGCCTGATGACCAAGGACTTGGCGGTGTGCATTCACGGCAACGACGTGAAGCACGGAGCACACTACCTGTACACCGAGGAGTTTTTGGACGCGCTCGATGCCGAGCTGCGCGCCCGGCGCTAAGCGCGGATTTTTAGTGCCGCCATTGCGGCGAGCACCATGTTTTTAGCCGAAGGGCCTGCCGCGAGGTAGGCCTTTTTTGCTTCGACGAAGCGGCCGGCCTTGTGGAGGCTGCGGGCTTTCTGGCGGGTGAGTTCGCGTTCGGCCTCGAGGAGTACGGTTTCTGGAATCCAGCCTCGCTGCACGAACTGCGCCCAGCGAAGGCGGATTTTGGTGCTGTGGGACTCGAGTTCCGACGACATGCCCTGGCCGATGCGGTAGCGGGTGAAGGGTTCGTCGGTCCATCGAACCGGCCGAACGCCTTCGGTCCAAAGCCGGAGCCAGAGTTCGAGGTCTTCGGTGCCTTCGAGGCTTCGGGCGGTGTCAAAGGGGTGGGATCGGGCCACGTCCGCCCGGAGGGCGCAGGCACTGGGGGCGACCGCCGGCCGCTTGAGTACCCAGTCGCTGATGTGCGCGGGGTGGTCGCCCTGCCTGAGGTTCAGCAGCCGGGTGCCGTCCCATTCCCGAACGGGATGGTAGATCCATTGCGCATCGAGGTACTGGTTGAGCGCCGACTGCAGGTGCTCGTGCCAGGTTCGTTCAAAGCTGTCGTCGGCGTCCAAAAAAGCTATCCAGTCGCCCGTTGCTGCGGCTACGCCCGTATTGCGCGCGGCGCCCAGGCCCAGGTTCTCGGCGTGCCGAATGGCGCGCACGTTGGGCCAGTTCCAGGATGCCACGAGGTCGGCGCATCCGCCCGGCGAGGCGTCGTCGACCACGAGGACTTCGTGGGCCTCCGAGGCGCTAACCACGGCCTCGCGCAGCGTGGCTTCCGACCGAAAGCAGGGAATGACGACCGAAATTTTCACGTGGCTCGGGGCATAAAATGCTTCGGGAATGCCCGATGCAGGGTACGGCGTAGGGGTTCTTTGAGCCCGAGAAGTTCGAGGCTCCGCACCGCAAGCCGCACGAGTCCCTCGTAGGGAATGTGCAGCAAAACCAGGGGGTGCAGCGCCATAAAACGGCGAAAAAGTGCCCAGTTTACTCGAATGTTGGCGCGGCGGCGGCCCAAACGCCAATCTTGGCGGTACAGCGAGTGGGTCCACCAAGCGGCCACGTTGCGGTAGGCCCGACGAAGGCGTTGGCGCTCGGGATGGTGGTGCGCCGCAATGTAGTCCACCAGGGCGAGGAGCTCTCGGTACACGTCGCCTGTTTCGTTCGCTTTCTGGCGCGCGGTATGGGGGTGAATCCTGAAGTAGTTCAGTACTTCGGGAACAAAGGCAATGCTGCTGCGCTCCAGCAACTTGATGTAGGTCATCCAGTCGCCGTTGAGCTTCCAAGTGGGATCTGCGCCACCTACCTCGCGGAAGGTGGCCAATCGGAACAGGGCCCCTGAGGCGTTGGGCACGACGTTGTGGAGGAGCATGTACTGGCGGATTTCGTCTTCGCCGTTGTTTCGGTAGCCGCGTTCCCAGCGCTGGGCCTCGTCGCCGTAGACGTATCGATAATGCACGTCAAATGTGTGGAGCGCCGTGCCCTGTTCGTCGATGAGCATCGACTGGGCGTAGGCGATGCCAAGTCCGGGATCGGACTCCAGTTCGCGGACCAAAACCTCCAAAAGCATCGGGTCGGCGACGTCGTCGCTTTCGGCGATCCAGAGGTAGGTTCCCCGGGCCAACGCCGCCGCCTTGTTCCATTGGGCAAACGGACTTCCGGAGTTTTGGTCGTTGGGATGCACCGACCAGCGGGGCCTGCCGGCGGCGAATTCCGTCAGGATCTTTAGGGATTCGTCGGGTGAAGCGTCGTCCAAAAGTAGGACCTCAACGTCGGTAAACGTCTGATTGGCAATGCTTTCAAGACGCTCCTTGAGGTAGCGCGCATGGCGGTAATTGGGTACCGCCACGGTAACTAAAGGAGGGCGCTCGTGCATCCCCCAAACTTAATGTACCTTCAGCCCCCATGCGCACCGTACTGTTTGGAATGCCGCGAAGTGGCACAACCTATGGGTTTTCCCTGCTTTCGGAAGCGCTGCGTGCCCAAGGTGAAGTGCACGAAGTTTTTGAGCCCAACCGGCTGGAGCACGGTTTCTTTCACCGCCTCGACGGCATGAAATGGCCGGACCGGGACCAAACCTTGGTCAAGATCCTGTACAGCAGCCCCGAAATGCACGGCTGGTCCGGTGAGGCCGCTGCGGAAGCTTTTGCGCACTACGACAAAAAGGTGTTTTTGGTTCGCGATCCCCGCGACCGCTGGATTTCGGGCTTCTTTTACCGATGGTTTTACGTGCACCAGCCGGACCCGGCGGAATTTGCTCGGGCCCACGCCCTGGTTCGCGCCAAGGAGGCCCGTCCGGGCTCTGTGCCCTTTCACCGCCTGCACGCCGACGACGCGGAGGCCTTAGCGCGCCATGCTGCCGACCAAAAGCACAAGCTGGATGAGCTTTCGGCCTTTTTGGACCGGCTCCGCGCCGAAGGGTGGTTTGTTTGGCACTACGAAGACCTCGTAGACCGCAATTGGGCCAGCCTCGAAGCCTACTTGGGTAGTGCGCTTAAGGGGGAACAGGACCTTCGCGGAAACTTTAGGCATGTGGCCCGAAGCCAAGCTCATAGTGATTGGCGCCGCTGGTTTACCGACGAAGACGTGGACTTTTACCGGCCTGTTTTTGAAGGCTACCTTGCGGCCCAAGGATACGACGCGACCGACTGGAAGCTCGACTACCCCGCGTCGCTGCCGGCCAAACAGGGTTCCGACTACATGTATGGGTTGTTTCACCATCCCCGCGGGCCGCACGCACTTCCGGTGCCCTGGAGCGCGCGCCTGATCGGGGCGGCCCGGACCTATGCGAGCCTAAGCCTCAAAGCTTTAGGGCTTAAAAAACCCTAGGACCAGCGCTGGGGCTGCAGCGCCATGGGGCGCGGAGTGGGGTAATCCCGTCCCTGCCAAAGGCCATGCTGAACCTCGATTTGACCCGCATTCGGCACCTCGTCTTCGAGGAGTCCGTTTCGAAACAGCCTCAAATGGATCCGGTACCGGCCGCTGCTCAGTGCGAGCTCGGGAAGTTCGAGCGCGCAACCCGTGGCGGATTCACTCAGGACCCATCCGGATTGGAGGCTGCTCCATAGGGTCAGCGCGCTTCCGTCGATTCGTTCCACGCTCAGGCGCACGTCGAGGTTCTTGGCCGATGCAGGTTTTGACATCGACCACGTTACCGTCAACCGAGCGGGCGTTCCGGTGACCCATGGTCCTTCGAGGCGCAGTTCCGTGGCCCGAACGTCGCCCAGCCCCGGGCGCACCGAGGCCTCAGGCCAGGCGGTGGCGTCGATTTGGCTCGCCAGGTAGGCGTCGCAGACGGCGTCGGCGGGTCCGTCCATGCGCAGTACGCCGTCTTCCAGCCAAAGTACGCGGTCGCAAAGGCGCCGTACCTGACTCAGTTGGTGGGCGACGTAGACGACACTGCGGCCGGATGACCGCCAATTGGATTCGATGAAGGAAAGGCTCTTGGCTTGAAAGGCGGCATCGCCCACGGCCAAGACCTCGTCAACTACGAGCACGTCGGCCGGCAGGTGCGCGGCGACCGAAAAACCGAGGCGCAGCTGCATTCCGCTCGAGTAAAACTTAACGGGCTCGTCCAGGCGGTCCGCCACTCCCGCGAATTCGGCAATGGCCGGGAGGAGTTCGGCGACCTGATTTCGGCTCATTCCGAGCAGCACGCCCCGCAGGTAGGCGTTTTCGCGTCCGCTTAGGTCGGGATGAAACCCCGAGCCAACCTCCAGAAGGCTGGCCATGCTGCCGTGCACGCGGTAGCTACCTTCGTCGGGGTGCAGCAGTCCGCTTAGGGTCTTCAGGAGGGTTGACTTGCCCGCCCCGTTTGCGCCAACGATACCAACCACTTCGCCTTCACCGACCCGGAGGTCAATGCGTCGAAGGGCCCAGCGGCCCCCTAAATTTTTGCCGAGGTTGGTGGCTTCGATGCGCGGAACCATTAGATAAACTCATTAAGTCGACGCGAACGCCACCTCAGGGTGAGGAGTCCGCCAAAAAATCCCAAAACTCCCGAGGCCGCCGAAATGAGGTGGGCCGGTTGCCAAACGTCCCAACCCAACCAAGCCCAGCGAAAGCCGTCTGCCATGGCTACCGCCGGGTTGAGCCAATACAGGATTCCCCATCCCTTGGGTTGGAAATTTGCCGAAGGCAGCGCGATCGGACTGATAAAAAATAAAACCTGAAGCAGGATGGGCAGTACCGCCAGGAGGTCTCGGCGGCGAACGCTCACCGCGGCAGCGAAGTAGGCCCAGCCAAGGGAGGCAAGGGCGGTGTACGCAGCGGCAAGGGGTACGCGTACCAGGGCCATCGCCTGGAGTTCGCCGACGACGGCCAAGCCCAAGATCAGCAGGGCGCAACCTACGCCAAAGTCAGCGAAACCGACAACGGCCTTCGCCGTCGGAAGGGCGGCCCGCGGAAAAGCCGCTTTGCTCACCAGCGCCTGGTTGGCAATCAGGCTGCTTGCGCCCTGGCTTACCGTAAACTGAAACCAGATCCAACCGGGCAGCGCCACGGCCAAATTGAGCCCAAATTGCCGCATTCCTTCGGGGGGGAGGCCAAAAACCCGACCCAAAACGAGGGTGAGCGCGGTGATGAGGGCCAGCGGCTGAAGTACCGCCCACACCCAGCCGAGGCGCGTTTGGGTGTAGCGTAGTTTGAGGTCGCGTCGGGCGAATGCGAGGGTCACGACCTGAAGCGATTGCGCGGTGCCCGCACCGACCTTCCACCAGGGGTCCTGGGCCGACACCTCCCGAAGCTTACTCATAGCGAAGGGCTTCAATGGGATCTAAGGCAGCGGCCTTTCGAGCAGGGTACCATCCCGAAATAATGCCCACGGCGACCGAAACGCCCAGGGCCAGCAGCATCCACTTGACGGGCAGCACCGTATCGGCGTCCATTGCAAAAGCCAGCCCGTTCCCCACCGCGAGTCCCATGATGATTCCAGCCACACCGCCCAGCACGCTGACCAGAACGGCCTCGGCCAAGAACTGCACGACGATGACCTGAGCGCTGGCGCCCAAGGCCTTGCGGGTTCCGATTTCGCGGGTGCGCTCGGTAACGCTCACCAGCATGATGTTCATCAGGGCTATCGACGCGCCTAGGAGCGTAATCAACGCGATCAACGCGGCTCCGGTGCTCACGGAACTCAAGGATTCAATGAGCATGGCCGAAATGCTGTCGCTTCGGCGCACGTTAAAATTGTCTTCGGCCCCAGGTTTAAGGCGGCGGACGGAGCGCATTACCGCCGTGGCGCGCGCAATGCTGGCGTCCAGTGATTCCGCACTGGGTGCCTTGATGCTGATCACGTAGCTGGCGGACGGGTCGGCGTAGGCCAAGTGCGCCGTACGCAGGGGCAGGTAGACGACCTGGTCGCTGGACATGAACGAGCTGCTGCCTTTGGGCGCCGTAACCCCCACCACGGCATAGGGCTTGGCGCCCACGCGAATGATCTTGCCCAGGGCTCCGCCTTCGGGAAAGAGCTTGCCGGCCACATCGGAGCCCAGCACCGCCACGGCGCGGGCCTCGTTTTGCTCCACCGACGAAAAAAATCGGCCTTCGGCAACTTCCAGCCCCTGGGTCTCTGGGTAATCGGCGTCGGCAGCGTGAATGTTCACGTTCGGATTGGTTTTGGCGCCCTCGTGCTGTACTTCCATGGCACCGGCCACGTTGTCGCCCACGCTGGCCACATAGCCTTCGGCGGCCATGCGGTCGCGCAGTTTAAGGGCCTGAAGCAGCGGAATGGGGGGCTGAGGCTTTTCCTTAATGCCGCGCCGTCCGATTTGGATTTGCATCCCGCCCTGCTGAATGGTGAAGGTGGTGGCGCCCATGCTCGAAAACTGCTGGGTAATCGATCCTTCCATCACGCTCGTGGCCGTAAGCATTCCAACGAGCGCGGTTATTCCAATGGCAATGATGAGGGCCGTGAGGACCGCGCGAAGCATTTGGGCCTTTAGGGCCTGTACCGCCATGCGAAGGGCTTCAAGAACGACGGGGGTGGAGAGGCGAGCCATAGAATTGGGTAAAGGTAATGGTGCGCGCGTGGTCTACATTTTGCACCTTTGCAGCCGAAATGACCAAGATTTATGCCGCGCTGACGCTGTGGCTTGCTGCGGTGGCCGTGGCGAGTGCCCAGTACGTGTACCACGACTTTACCGATACCACGGTGTCGACGAACCAAGGCTTTGCGGACGTCGATTTCAACAACGACAGCATCGCGGACCTTCGGTTTACCCTGCTGCGCGACACGGGTACCACCGGGTTGATTTCCATCGTGTACGTTTCGCCCCTCGACAGCGCGCGCATTCAGGTTGCGGGTCAAAAACGCGGATCCTACTACTACCCCGATCGCCTCGCGGTGGGGGACTCCATTTCGCGGTCGTCGTCGCTTTGGCAGGGTTTTGCGGCGCCCACCTACTTGGGCTACCTCGACTACCGCTACGCCGGGCAGCACGACCCCTTTGTGCAGTGGCAGGCACCCTATGCCGACGGATTTCTCGCCCTGCGCCGCAACGTCAACGACACGGTGGTAAACGGTTGGGTGCGTTTGGCCATTGCCGCCGACGGCAAGTCGTTTACCCTCAAGGATGCGGGCTTCCAAGCGGCCGACGACAGCCTAATGTTTGCGGGCCACATTTGGATTGGTGTTCAGGAGCCGCAGGCCCTGGCGGGGTTCACCTGGTCGCAGCACGATGACCGCATCGAGCTTACGCGCCCCGCCACAACGCATCCCCGCCGCGTCGCCGTGGTCGAGTCTACGGGCCGCATCCTGTTTCGAGGGAATTGGGTGGATTCCACCTTGGCGTTGCCCACGTCGGTGCTCCCGTCGGGGACCTACTGGGTGCGTACCGAGGGCCCCGAAGGCGTTTGGAGCTTTGGCTTTCGCGTCGGCCGCTAGGCTATAAAAAAAATTAGAATTTCCGCCCGAATTCTTGAAGAATCTCGGACAAAAACCCCGATTCGCGGCGTATTTTTGCTGAAATTCTCCGATTATGGTTTTTGACCTTGACATGATTAAGGCGTTTTACGCCGGATACGAAGCCAAAGTGAACGCCGCCCGAGTCGTACTGGGCCGTCCCTTGACGCTTTCTGAAAAAATTCTCTACGCGCACCTCTGGGAGGGCGAGGCCCAAGAGGCCTTCCAGCGCGGCGCTTCGTACGTTGACTTTGCGCCGGACCGCGTCGCCATGCAGGATGCTACGGCCCAAATGGCCCTGCTCCAGTTCATGTCGGCTGGCCGGAAAAAGGTTGCGGTTCCCTCGACGGTCCACTGCGACCACCTTATTCAAGCCCGTGTGGGCTCGTCGGCCGACCTCCAGGAGTCCATCAACAAGTCCAACGAGGTATTCAACTTCCTGGCTTCGGTTTCGAATAAATACGGAATCGGATTCTGGAAGCCCGGTGCGGGAATCATCCACCAGGTGGTCCTTGAAAACTACGCCTTCCCCGGCGGCATGATGATCGGCACGGATTCGCACACGGTGAATGCGGGCGGACTCGGAATGGTCGCCATTGGCGTCGGCGGTGCCGATGCGGTGGACGTGATGGCCGGAATGCCTTGGGAACTCAAGTTTCCGAAATTGATCGGCGTGAAGCTGACCGGCCGAATGAACGGCTGGACTTCGGCCAAAGACGTCATCCTCAAGGTGGCGGGAATCCTTACCGTTAAGGGCGGTACCGGCGCCATCGTAGAGTACTTCGGCGACGGAGCGGTTTCCCTAAGCTGCACGGGCAAGGGCACCATCTGCAACATGGGCGCTGAGATCGGCGCGACCACGTCAACATTTGGCTACGACGACAGCATGGAGCGCTACCTGCGGGCTACCGGCCGCGCGGACGTGGCGGATCTGGCCAACGGACTCCGAGCCGAACTCACGGGCGACGCCGAAGTCTACGCCAACCCGTCGAAGTACTTTGATCAGGTGATCGAAATCGACCTGTCGACCCTGGAACCCCACCTGAACGGCCCGTTCACGCCCGATTTGGCGACGCCCATTTCTCAAGTTCGCGCCCTGGCCGAGAAAAACGGCTGGCCGATGAAGGTCGAGGTCGGCTTGATTGGATCGTGCACCAACTCATCCTACGAGGACCTTACCCGCGCTGCGTCCATTGCGCGCCAGGCCAAGGCCAAGAACCTCAGCGTGGTTTCGGAATACAGCGTCACGCCCGGTTCGGAGCAGGTGCGCTTCACGGCCGAACGCGACGGCTTACTGGACGTTTTTGAAGAAATCGGCGGCAAGGTGTTTGCCAACGCCTGCGGACCCTGCATTGGCCAGTGGGCCCGCGAAGGTGCCGACAAGCAAGAGAAGAATACGATTGTGCATTCGTTCAACCGCAACTTCAGCAAGCGCGCCGACGGAAACCCCAATACCCACGCGTTTGTAGGATCTCCCGAACTGGTTACTGCGTTGGCCATCGCCGGCGACCTCGGATTTAATCCGCTCAAGGACACGCTGGTGAACGCCAACGGCGAACGCGTCATGCTTGATCCGCCCACCGGCGTTGAATTGCCCGCCAAGGGCTACGCCGTCGAAGACGCGGGCTACCAGGCTCCGGCCGAAGACGGAAGCGGCGTGACCGTAGACGTCAAGCCCGACAGCCAGCGACTCCAGCTGCTCGAGCCCTTTACGGCTTGGGACGGCGCCAACATCCATGGTGCCAAGGTGCTGATCAAGGCCCAGGGCAAGTGCACCACCGACCACATTTCGATGGCCGGTCCCTGGTTGCGCTACCGCGGTCACCTCGACAACATCGCGAACAACACGCTGATCGGTGCGGTCAACGCCTTCAACGGCGAAACCAATTCGGTGCTGAACCAACTCACCGGCGAGTACGGCGAGGTTCCGGCCGTACAGCGCGCCTACAAAGCCGCAGGGGTTCCCACGCTGGTGGTGGGCGACCAGAACTACGGCGAGGGTTCGTCGCGCGAACACGCCGCCATGCAGCCGCGCCACCTCGGCGTGCGCGCCGTACTGGTGAAGAGCTTTGCCCGCATCCACGAAACCAACCTCAAAAAGCAGGGCATGCTCGCGCTGACCTTCGCCAACGAGGCCGACTACGACAAAATCCAGGAGCGCGATACCGTGGACTTTGCCGACTTGACCGACTTTGCTCCGGGCAAGCCGCTGACCCTCGTGTTCCGCCACCAGGACGGCAGCGAGGACCGCATCGCGGCCAACCACAGCTACAACGCGCAGCAGATCGCGTGGTTCCGCGCCGGTTCGGCCCTGAACATGATTGAAAAGTAGGTTGGGTCGTGCCCAAACCGGACTCCGGCTGCGCAGGCAGCCGGAGTTTTTTTTGCCCTACCGGTTTCGGCGCGCAGCAATAGTTCCTACTTTCGGTACCCAATGAACCACGACCCCGCAACACGCCGAGTTCACCACGGGTGGGCCATGTACGACTGGGCCAATTCAAGCTATTCGCTTGTCATTGGAACCGCCATTTACCCGATTTACTACAGTGCGGTGATGGAGGCCGCGGGCCGAACGCAGTTTTCGCTGTGGGGCCTTGCCTTCAGCACCACGGCCGCCTACACCTTTTGCATGGCGGCAGCCTACCTGGTCGTGAGCCTCGGAACCCCATACCTCAGTGCCTTGGCCGAGGTATCGGGCAGCAAAAAAGCCTTCATGCGCCGGTTCATTTACACAGGAACTCTGGCGTGCTTTGCCATGTACTTTTTCACGGCGGAATCGCCCCTCCTGGGGCTCATCACCCCCTTCGTGGCCTCGATTGCTTTTGCGGGAAGCCTGGTCTTTTACAACAGCTACCTCCCCGAAATCGCAGCGCCCGAGGAACAGGATTCGTTGAGTGCTCGGGGTTTTGCCTTGGGCTACTTCGGTTCCGCCTTGATGCTCATGGCCGCACTGGCCTTCATTCAAAACCCGGGCTGGTTTGGGTTGGACGGCCCCGGGCTGATCACGCGCTGGACCTTTGTCGCCGTCGGTGTCTGGTGGCTCGGTTGGGGCGAGTACAGCCTCCGCCGCCTGCCCGAGGGCCACGCTGTCGGAAACCGCCAAAAAGGATGGATCCGCGCGGCCTACCAGCAGCTTTTTGACGTGGCCAAGTCGTTTCGCGCCACCGTCGGCCTGGAGCGCTTTGTCCTCGGATTCTTTTTTGCCTCGGCCGGCGTCCAAACGGTCATCCTCATCGCTACGCTGTTTGGAAGCCAAGCGCTGCAGCTCGAAACCTCCGCCCTCATCACCACCGTGCTGCTGATTCAGTTCGTCGGCATCTTGGGATCCTGGCTTTTTGCCCGCTTGAGTCGGTTGATGGGCAACATTCGAGCGCTCTTATTGGCCGGCTTTCTGTGGATGCTCGTTACGTTTTTGGCCTACTTCATCCAGTCGGAGCTGCAGTTTTACGTGCTCGGTGCCGGGGTCGGATTGGTGTTGGGCGGAATCCAATCGCTGGCGCGTTCCACGTTCAGCCAGCTGCTTCCCCGAGCCGAAGAGCACGTGGTCTACTTCAGTTTTTTTGACGTGGCCGAAAAGCTGGCGACCGTTTTGGGAATGCTGGCAGTGGGATGGCTCGAAACCCTGACGGGAGATCTGCGCCTTGCGGCCATGCTGCTGTCGGGATTTTTTGCTGTGGCCATTGTTTTGTGGGTTCGGGTACCGTGGCGCAGGGCGGCGCATGCGGCATAGCTTTTGTACTTTTGGGCATAATGAAAACGTTTTCGGTTATTTTTTCGCTCGCAGCCGCACTAATTCTGGCCTCGGGCTGCTACTACGACAACGCGGAACAGCTTTACGGTACGGGCGGATCCTGCGATTCGACGGCCACCTGGACGGTGGATGTCCAGCCCTTGATTCAGGCGCAGTGCGTGGGTTGCCACCAAGGTGCGGGTGCCAGCGGCGGGTTGGATTTGAGCTCGCACGCCAACGTTCAGTCATCCGCCCTGACGGGCTCGCTCATCGACCGTATTCAGCGCCCGGCGGGCGATCCCTTAGCCATGCCTCCCAGTGGGCCCCTTTCACCCTGTGCTAAAGCCAAAATCCGTGTCTGGGAGCGGGGAGGCGCCTTACCCAATTGATTATGAAAAAGTCCGCCCTGTTTCTGGCCCTGACGCTCGCCGTTTCGGCGTCGGCCCAAAAGCTCACCAGCAAGGATACCTACGTGCACCTCAACGCATCTACGCCCGTTGAGGACATTGATGCGGTGCTGACCAACGCGGTGGGAATCCTGAATACCGAAACCAACGAGGCGGTTTGGCAGCTCCAAATTCAGTCGTTTACGTTCAAGCGCGCCCTGATGCAGGAGCACTTCAACGAGAACTACATGGAATCCGAAACCTACCCCAAAGCGACCCTAAAGGCCAAGATTGAGGGCGTCAAGGATTGGAAGAAGCCCGCGACCTACAAGGGCGGCATCAAGGGAAGCATGGAAATCCACGGAGTTGCCAAGGACATGTCCATTCCCGTTACCATTACCGTGAACAAAGACGGAAGCGTGACCATCGAAAGCGAATTTTCGGTGCGCACGGCGGACCACAACATTAAAATCCCAACCATGGTCGTTTCGAAGGTGGCCGAAGTGGTTAAGGTTACGGTTAAATCCACGCTGAAGGGTGCGTAGTTTACTGCTGGGGTTCCTCTTCGCTGCAGCGGCTGGTTCAGCCTGGGCTCAGGACGATTTGCTTTCGGAGTTGGACGCCTTAGCGCCCCCGGCGCCGAAGCAGTTTGCCTTCGCGACCTTCAAGGGTACCAAGGTGGTCAACGGCGCCACGGTAGAGATGCCGGGTTCGGGAGTGGGCCAGTTCATTGTGGGCCACCGCTTTGGGGCGCTCAACGACAAGCCCCTGTACAACCTCTTTGGCATGGACGTGGCCCAGATCCGTTTTGAGTATTCCTACAATCCGGTTTCTTGGCTGAATGTGGGCGCGGGACGCTCATCGGGCAGCAAGACCTACGACGGCTTCACCAAGGTCCGGTTGCTTCGCCAATCTAAGGGCGGAAGGGGTCTGAACAGCCCCATCACCGCGGTCTGGTATTCCTCGATGACCCTGACCACGGTACCGTTTACCGACGGTTTTGATCACTTTTTCTCGGACCGATTGGCCTACGCCCACCAGCTGCTTCTTGCGCGCAAAATGGGCGAGAAGATTTCGATTCAGGTGGCGCCGACCCTGGTGCATTTTAATCTGGTTCCGCTGGCGAGCGACCGAAACGATCAGCTGGGACTTGGCCTGAGTGGGCGCTACAAGCTTACCCAGCGGATGGCCTTGACGGCCGAAACCATGCTCCGCCAAACGCCCTTTTCGGGTACCCACACGCCCATCAGCATCGGGCTGGACGTAGAGACCGGCGGCCACGTGTTTCAGTTTCACGTGACCAACGCCCGCTCGATGGCCGATCCGCAGTGGATGATGCAGACGCCCGGGAGCTGGGCCAAGGGCGACGTGTTTCTCGGATTTAATATTTCCCGTGTGTTTACCCACGTTAAACCCAAAGAACTGCGATGAAAAAGCTTTTTTCGTTGGCCGGAGCAGTGATGCTGGCCGCGTGCACGCACTTGCCCGATGTGCCCGATCCGACGCCGGAACCCTGCGATCCGGGCATCGTTGATTTTACCAACGAAATCTACCCGATGATTCAGTCCAACTGCGCCATGAGTGGATGCCACGTCGGGCCCTACCCAGCGGACGGGATAAATCTTTCTACCTACGCCGGAATTCGCGCTGAAGTGAAGCCCGGAGATCCGAACGACAGTGAATTGTATGAGGTGCTGTTTGAGTCCGGAGACGATTTGATGCCTCCGCCACCCATGGCGCCCCTGAGTGCGGCGCAGAAGGCGCGCATCCGCCTGTGGATTGAACAGGGCGCTAAGGAGACCAACTGCGCCGGGGCATGCGATTCCACGGCGGCCACCACGTATGCTGCCGTAATTGCTCCCATGCTCCAAGCCAACTGCGTAGGCTGCCATCAGGGTACCAATCCTTCGGGCGGTATTCGGTTAACGACGTATGCGGAAGCCGCCGACGCGGTAGCTACCAAGGGCCTTGTGGACGCCGTACACGGAACCAACGGCCGCGCGCTCATGCCGCCAGCGGGCCAAATGTCCGACTGCAACGTGGCCCTGCTTGAGCGTTGGGTTCGCGCCGGCATGCCCCAGTAGGCCAGGCGATACCGTATCTGGACCCGCCTCGGCGCTGCTCGAGGCGGGTCCGTACTTTTGTGTCCTATGGAACAGTATGATTTCATCGTGGTCGGTGGCGGAATTGTGGGGGCCGCGGTGTACTACAAGTTGGCTACCGCCCACCCGGAGGCCAAAATCGTTTTGCTGGAGAAGGAGTCCGCTCTGGCGAGCCACCAAACCGGACGCAACAGCGGCGTGATTCACTCGGGTCTTTACTACAAGCCGGGCTCGCTCAAGGCCCGAACCTGCTTGGACGGCTACCGGCAAATGCTGGACTTCGCCGCCGAACACGGGGTGAAGCACGACGTTTGCGGCAAAATAGTTGCGGCCGTGGGGCCCGAGGAGGAGGCCCGACTGGAAACCCTGCGGCTCCGGGGCGCCGAAAACGGCTTGGACGGACTGCGTTACCTGAGCGATCAGGAGTTGCGCGAACGCGAACCCGAGGCGTCGGCGACCAAAGCCCTGTTGGTGCCCCAAACCGGCATCATTCACTATGCCGACGCGGCCGAGGCCATGCTTGCGGCGGGCCGTGGCGCGGTGCGCTTGAACACCCAGGTTACTGGGTTTACCCGCGACGGCGTGCAAACAAGCACGGGCAGGATTCGCGGCAAGCACGTCCTCGTCTGTGCAGGCCTCCAAAGCGATCGGCTTGCCCGGCTCGACGGGGTGGACGCAGGACTGCGCATCGTGCCGTTCCGCGGCGACTACTACGAGCTTAGTCCGCGCGCCCAAGCCAAGGTTAGGCACCTGATTTACCCCGTGCCGGATCCGAATTTTCCGTTTTTGGGCGTGCACTTCACGCGCATGATTCACGGCGGCGTCGAGTGCGGACCCAATGCCGTGTTCAGTTTTGCGCGCGAGGGCTACACCAAGACGGCCTTTGATGCGGGCGACGCGGCTGCGGCCCTGAGTTATGCCGGTACCTGGAAGCTGTTCGCCAAGCACTGGCGCTACGGGCTGGGCGAGTACGAGCGGGCCTTCAGCAAGCAAAAATTCCTTGCCGCGCTGCAGCGGCTGATTCCGAGTTTGCGTCCTGAGGACTTGCAGCCCGGTCGGGCGGGCATCCGTGCCCAGGCACTGCGCCGCGACGGAAGCCTCGAAGACGATTTCGTGCTCCGCCAGGGCGAACGAGCCTTCCACGTGCTCAATGCGCCCTCGCCCGCCGCAACGGCTTCGCTGGCCATTGCCGACGAAATTTTGCGCCAGGCAATACCTTAAGGCCAGTCGCTTTCGCGGCCCACATGAAACAGGGCGTCGCCGCGGTGCACCAAGGGCATGTTGTTGTGGCCGATGATGAAGCCATCAAAGGGCGCAAAAACCTTGACGGAATAGGAGTCGTAGGGGTTTCGGATGCGCCCAATGAGCTCGCCTTCCGCAATGGCTTGACCGCTTTCGCGTTCAAACGAAAAGAGTCCGCTCGCCTCGGCCCGAACCCAGGTAGTCTGGCTGAGGTGCCGGGGGGCGCTTCCCTTGCCGTGGCGGTCCTTCAGGCCGCGGACTTTGGGGGTTTTGTGGGCGTACATGCCCAAGCTCGAAAGCAGGCGTTTGGTGCCGCGTATGGCGTCTTTGACGGCGGACTCCTCCAGGCGCATGCTTTCGCCTCCTTCGTACACAATAATCGGAACGCCCATGCTGCGGCCCTGGGCGCGCAGCGAGCCCGGGATCAACGACGACGCCATGGACATGGGGGCACCAAAAGCCCGGGCGTATCGAATGGCATCGGGGTCTTCGGGATCGTAGCGAACCTGGGGGGAGTTGGTCCGGCTGGCGCCGCCCGTGTGAAAATCCAAGGCCAGGTCGATGTGGGGCAGCACCTTGTCGGTGAGGGTATGGGCCACGAGGCTCGCGAGTGAACCCTGGGTGGAGCCGGGAAAGCTGCGGTTGACGTCTTTGCCGTCGGGGACTTCGCGGCTAAAGAACAAAAAACCGTAGACGTTGATGATCGGTATCGCCACGACGGTTCCGCAGGGAAGGTCGTTGAAAAGCCGGAGCGACATCATGCGGCGCACCGCCTCGATTCCGTTGACCTCGTCGCCGTGGAGGCCTCCGCTGAGCAGCACCGTAGGGCCGGGCTTTTCGCTCCGAAACACGTGCACCGGCATGTGGATTTCGGTACCGGACAGCAGGCGGGCAATTTGAAGATCGACCGTTTTGGCGGACCCGGGAGGAATCACCGTGTCGCCGAGCACCATCGGCACGACCTCGGGGTACTTCATTGACCCGTGTAGTTGGTCGGCGTAATGGCGCGCAGCTCCGCGCGAACTTCTTCGGATACGGGCAATTCCGCCACGAACTCCGCGATGACTTCGGGGGTAATGCGGTCCGACTTGCGCGTCAGGGCCTTTAGGGCCTCGTAGGGTTTGGGGAATCCTTCGCGCCGCAAAACGGTCTGGATGCCCTCGGCGACGACTTCCCAGTGGCCTTCGAGGTCGGCGGTCAGGGCGGATTCGTGGACGACGAGCTTGCCCAGTCCGCGCTGCAGGCTGGCGTAGGCCAAAAGGCTGTGGCCGAGAGGCATTCCCAGGTTGCGGAGCACGGTCGAATCCGTCAGGTCGCGCTGCAGGCGGCTGACGGGAAGTTTGGCAGCCAGGTGCTCCAGCCAGGCGTTGGCGATGCCCAGGTTGCCTTCGGCGTTCTCAAAGTCAATCGGGTTCACTTTGTGGGGCATGGCCGACGAGCCCACCTCGTTGGGATTGATGCGCTGCTTGAAGTAGTCCATCGAGATGTACTGCCAGGCGTCGCGGGCGAGGTCCACCAAAATGGTATTCAGTCGCTTAAGTCCGTCGAAGTAGGCCGCCAGGTGGTCGTAGTGCTCGATTTGTGTGGTGGGGTGGCTCCGCTTTAGGCCCAGTTCGTCGCGCAGGAAGGCCTCGCCGAAGGCGTGCCAGTCCGTGCCGGGGTAGGCCACGGTATGGGCGTTGAAGTTGCCGGTGGCTCCGCCGAACTTGCCGGCGAAGGGCACGGCGTCGAGCAAGGCGAGCTGCTGGCTAAGTCGCTCGCGGAACACGCGCCATTCCTTGCCAAGTCGGGTAGGGGAGGCCGGTTGGCCGTGGGTGCGCGCCAGCATCGGCAGTCGATCCCACTCGCGGGCCTGGGCCTCGAGGCGGTCGATGAGGGCAACCAGCGCGGGACGCAGCACGTCTCGGTGGGCTTCGAGCAACGACATCGGGATGGCGGTGTTGTTTACGTCCTGGGAGGTGAGTCCGAAGTGAATGAACTCGGCGCGGTCGGCGAGGCCCAGGGGCTCAAATCGTTCTTTGAGGAAGTACTCGACGGCCTTCACGTCGTGGTTGATGGTGGCCTCGATTTCTTTGATTCGCACGGCGTCGGCCTCAGTGAACTCGGCGTAGATTCGGTGAAGCTGCTCCTTTTGGTCCGCACTGAGGGCGGGAAGCCCCTTGAGGTTGCGCGCCGACAGGGCAATGAAGTAGCGAACCTCTACGAGGACGCGGTAGCGCATCAAGCCAAATTCCGAAAAGTAGGGGCTAAGGGCCGAAGCGTGCTTGGTGTAGCGGCCGTCGAGCGGCGAGAGCGCGTGCAGGGCGTGGTTCATGGTGCGTTCCTAAAGCGCAAAGGTACCAAATTGCGGCAGGTCCGGCGGGAGTTCCCTGCCGTCGGCCGTGAAAATTCGGTCCCGAACGCCGTTGGTGATCCAGCCCCAAGCCGCGCCGAGCGGCAGGTTGTAGCGCATCCACTGCAGGCAAACCGCGTCATTCAAGGCTATTTGGGGCGCCTTGCACTCTACCAGCATCCAGGGGGTACCTTGGCGGAATACCACGGCATCAAAGCGTTTCGCCCGACCGTGAACCGTCAAGCCACGTTCTACGGCAATGGATTCCGGCGGGCACTGCGCCTCGAGCATCAGGCGCCGAAGGCTGTGCTGGCGAACGAATTCCTCGGGGGTTCCGGCCACCCATTTGCGCCGAAACGGGTCCCAAAGCCGACCCGAAGGGTCGGCAATCAGGTTGGGGTTAGGCCATTTTTCGCGCTCCACTTCGCAAAGGTGATGTAGATTTGTTGAATTCATGAAGAAGATCCGCCGACTGCCGTACCGAGATCCCTTTGGCTATCCGCTGTGGGCAAAGCGCATGGTGATTTTTTGGTTTGGCACGGTGACCTGGTATCGGTTGAACCGCATTCACCGAACCCGGGTGGAGGGCATGGAGCACCTCAAGGACCTTCCCGACGACAACGTGCTTTTTGTGAGCAACCACCAGACCTACTTCATGGATGTGGCCTCGATGTTTCTCGCATTCATGCACCACAAAAACGGCATGCCCAACCGGGTGGACCGCTGGTGGCCGGTGCTGAATCCGCGCATGAATTTGTTTTTTATTGCGGCTAAGGAGACGATGAAGTCCGGACCCTTGCCCCGCCTGCTGTCGCTCGCGGGATCGGTCAGCATCAAGCGCACCTGGCGCGAAGCCGGCAAGGAGATCAATCGGGGCGTGGATCCAAAGGACCTGGATAACATCCGGAAGGCCATTAAGGTGGGTTGGGTTATTACCTTTCCCCAGGGCACGACCAAGCCCTTTGCGCCCGGCCGCCGCGGCACGGCCCACATCATTCGCGACCTGAATCCCATCGTGGTGCCGGTGGTCGTGGATGGGTTTCGCCGCGGATTTGACAAGAAGGGCCTGCGCGTGAAAAAGCGCCGGGTTGAGTTGACGCTTCGATTCAAGGAACCGCTTCATTTTGCGGCCGAGGCGACTCCGCAGCAAATTTTAGATCAAGTGATGGTGGCCATTGAGCAAGTGAGGCCACCGGAAGCGGTAGGTAATGCGTAATTTTCGGACATGAAAAATGCTTGGTTCGCCGTATGCGTTGCGGCTCTTGGTTTCGCGGGTTGCGAGGCGACGTTTGTGGAGCCCGATCCCGCCCGCGATCAGCGCAACATCGTGCTGCGCCACTTTTACTACTTCAAGGGCGATTTAATCGACACCAACAAGGTTTTTGCCCTGGACGGTTCGGGTACCCAAATTCGGTTTAAAAACATCGAAATGGCCATGGGTTTTTACCATTTTGAAAACCACCTGGGCGACACCATTTACCCCGTAAAGGGCGATACCACCGAGTTTTCGGTGACCTCAACCTCTTCGCTGTACGACGCGTTCACCCGAATCTATGAGCTACCGTCGGGAACCTATTCGGGCCGTCACTGGTGGCGAATCGGGCTGGACAGCGCCCAAAATGCGGTGCCCACGACCTCGTGGTCGCCCGAAAGTCCGATGAACCGCTTGGTGCGCCCCAACGGCGGCTACAACGCCGTGGTCATCGAAGGTTGGTGGAAGTCGCCGACCGATACCACGCAGGATAAGCCCTACAAGCCGTTTAAGTACACGATTAGTTCGGCGGCCTTTAACGAACTGCTCGAGTACCAGTCCCAGTTCACGGTGCGCAAGGGCCGCGACGTCAACGTGAACATTGTGTTCAAGGCCAACTTGCTGCTCGAAAACGTCGACCCCGCTTTGGTGGACCAAATCGATATTGATCCGAGCAATCCGCTGTTTTACCCGCTGCTTCCATCGTTTAGGCTGAACCTGTTGAAGGCCTACCAGATTCAGCTCTAGGGTCCAATGAACGTACATTTTATTGCCGTCGGCGGAAGTGCGATGCACAGCCTTGCGCTGGCGTTGGCGACCCGCGAGGGGGTGCGCGTAACCGGAAGCGACGACGCCATTTTTGAACCGAGCCGCAGCCGGCTTCTGGCAGCAGGCTTGCTTCCCGACCAAGAAGGCTGGTTCCCGGAGCGCATTCACGCCGGGCTCGACGCGGTCGTCCTCGGCATGCACGCCCGCGCCGACAATCCGGAGTTGCTCCGCGCTCAGGAGCTCGGCTTGCCCGTGTATTCCTACCCCGAATACGTTCAAAAGGCCTGTGAGCGCCAGACCCGCGTGGTCGTGGGGGGCTCGCACGGAAAAACCACGACCACGTCGATGCTGCTGCACGTACTGAAGTACTGGGATCGCTTGCCGGATTACTTAGTGGGTGCGCAGGTTCCGGGGCTTGACGCCTCGGTTCGCCTTCGCGGAATCGACGATTGGGCGGTGTTTGAAGGCGACGAATACCTGGCGTCGCCCCTGGATCCGCGTCCGAAGTTTCACCTATACAAGGCCCATGTCGGCTTGATTACGGGCATGGCCTGGGATCACGTCAACGTGTTCCCGACCCAAGAGGCTTATGCCGACGCGTTTCGCGGATTTTTGGCGTCGATGGAACCGGGCGGCACCCTGCTCTACTTTGAGGAAGACGCCGAGTTGGCGGCCCTGGTCGCCGCCGACACGTCGCCGATCCGCAAGATTCCCTACCGCACCCCGGACCACCGCCACGAAGGCATGCAGTGGTATTGGAAGACGCCCATGGGCGAACTTCCCATGAGCGTGATGGGGCGGCACAACCTCGCCAACGCCGAGGGCGCGCGCTGGCTGGCTCAGGAAATGGGTATTCAGGAAGCGGACTTTTACGAGGCCATCGCCTCGTTTCAGGGTGCACAGCGCCGCTTGGAGCCTTTAGCGGATTCGCCGCGTCGAGCGGCCTACTTGGATTTTGCTCATGCGCCCTCCAAGGTAGCTGCGACCACGGCAGCGTTTGCCGAGAGCTTTGGCAACCGTCCCGTCTGGGGGTTGCTCGAGCTCCATACGTTCAGCAGCTTGAATCCGGACTTTTTGCCGGGGTACGCCGGTTCCTTAGATGGTCTGGACCGAGCCATGGTGCTATTTGATCCCGCTGCGGTGGCCCACAAAAAACTACCGCCCCTGGCCCCGGAAGCGGTTCAGGCTGCCTTTGGACCGCGTGTCGAAGTATACACCGACGCAGCGGAACTTCGTGCGGTTTTGGAACGCGATGCCCCCGATGAGCTCAATCTGCTCATCATGAGTTCCGGCAACCTGGGTGGATGGGATGTGCGCCAGTGGGCGCCGACGTTCGTTTCGAACTAAAGGTCGTCGCCTTCGTCGAGCAGCTGGCGCTGCATGTCTTCCATGCCGAAGTAGTCTTCGGCCTCGAGTACCGTTGGCACCACGGCGAGGTCTTCGTCAAACAGGTGCATTAGGGATTCCCGAACGATCAGAATGCAGGAAAACAACTCATCCATTCGCTCGGCTTGGAGGTCTTGAAGGTCTTCAACCCCCTCGAACTCTTCCGCGGCCAGCAGGTTTACCAGCATGTGGTCTTCGCGGTGCTTGGCGACCAGGGATTTAAACTCCGCCACGCCGTCGAGGCCAAAGCTGTCTGCGCCCCAGCGAAGGTGAATAAATTGGGGCTTTCGTTCGAGTTTAAAGGACATCCTGGGTGTTGGATTGCGATGCAAGAAGGTACAACACGGCCATTCGAACCGCAACCCCGTTTTCGACTTGGTCCAAGATGGCCGCATAGGGCGAATCCGCAACTTCCGAGGTCAGTTCAACCCCGCGGTTGATGGGGCCGGGGTGGAGTATGAGGGGAACCTTATCCAAGCGCTTGAGGCGGTCCATGGTGATGCCGTAGCGGCGGTGGTACTCGCGGATGGACGGAAAAAATGCGCGGTCCATGCGCTCGTGCTGAACCCGAAGAACGTTGGCTACGTCTGCCCATTCCAGGGCGTCGTCCACTTCGGGAATCACTTCCACACCCAGCTCGTGAATGGCTCGAGGGATGAGCGTGGCGGGTCCGCTCACCGCAACCTGAGCACCCAATTTTTGAAGGCCGAAGATGTTGCTCAGTGCGACGCGAGAGTGCAGAATGTCGCCGACGATGACGACTTTTTTGCCTTCAAGGCTTCCGACGCGCTCCTGCATGGTGAAGGCGTCCAGTAGGGCCTGTGTGGGGTGTTCGTGGGTGCCGTCTCCGGCGTTGACAATATGGGCTGGCACGCGGTCGGCCAGAAACTGGGGCACCCCTGCGTCCGCGTGGCGAATGACCACGACGTCGACCTTCATGGCCAATATGTTGTTGACCGTGTCGGTCAGCGTTTCGCCTTTTTTAACCGAGGAATTGGAGGCGGCAAAGTTGACGACGTCGGCCGAAAGGCGTTTTTCGGCAAGCTCAAAGCTCAAGCGGGTCCGCGTCGAGTTTTCAAAAAAGAGGTTGGCAATGGTAATGTCGCGCAGCGAAGGTACCCGCTTAATCGGACGATTAATAACTTCTTTAAAGTGCCCAGCCCAGTGCAAAATAAGGTGGAGGTCTTCGGCGGGAACGTGCTGAAGGCCAAGGAGGTGTCGCGAGTGCAGCTTAGCGTTCCGGGGCATAGGGTTGGGATTCGAGCAGTACGGATTCGAGGGTTTGGCCCTGCCAATTGAGCCGAACGCGTTCGTGGTTCAGGGCATCCACGCGTCGCCCCGAGTAGTCGGGCTGAATGGGGAGTTCGCGCGAAAACCGGCGGTCGATGAGCACACAAAGTTCCACGCGCTGCGGCCGCCCAAAATCACCCAAGGCGTCGAGCGCGGCCCGAACCGAACGGCCGGTGTAGAGCACGTCGTCAATCAGTACCACGCGCTTGCCTTCGATGAGCACATCCATTTCGGTAGGACTCGCGGCCAGCGGTTCGTCGCGGCGCCGAAAGTCGTCGCGGTGAAAGGTGATGTCGAGCAGTCCGTGGGCGATGGGGCCGGTTCCAAAATCGGACTCCAGTTGGGCCACCAGGGATTTGAGCAGCATGCTGCCGCGCGGTTGAATGCCGACCAGCACCGTCCGATTCCACGGAACGTGTACTTCGTTCAGCTGATGGCACAGCCTGCGCAGGGTGACTTCGCAGTCGCGCTGGGTTAAAAGCGTCTTTTGGACCATCGTGGCCTCAAAATTAGGGCTTTTTTGCATCCCGCCCGCGTGCGACCTTTGGGCGAAATGGACTTTTCTCGCATTGACTGGCGGATATTGGGGTGCAGCGCGGCCATTCCCGCTCCGGGGCATTATCCTTCGGCGCAATCGCTTCGCGTTGGCGGCACCTTAATGCTCCTTGACTGCGGCGAGGGGACCCAGATCCGCATTCGCGAGGTGGGCTTGCGCGGCGCCACCTTTGACGTGATCTTGATTAGCCACCTTCACGGGGATCACGTTTTTGGCCTGCCCGGCCTGCTTTCTTCGTGGACGCTTCAGGGGCGCACCAAACCCCTGACCCTGGTTGGTCCTCGGGGGCTTGAGGCCTTTTTGTGCGGAATCAATGCGGCCAGCCAGGGTTCGTGGTCCTACCTCGTGGCGTTTCGCGTGGCGGAACCCGGAGTGGTTTTTGAAAACGAAGACGTGCGCATTGCGGCCCATCCGCTGGTACACCGAATTGAGGCTTGGGGCTATCGGGTGGGCGAAGTGGTGGCTCCGCGCCGCGTGCGCTACGAGGCTGCGGTCGCTGCGGGCTTGGAGCACGCCGATTTTCGGAGCCTTCAACTGGGCCGCGATGCCGTTACGCGCGGGGGAATTCCGGTTCGGAACGCCGAGGTTACCGACCCCGGAAGGCCGGGGTTTCAGATGGCCTATTTGAGCGATACGTCCTATGCTCCGGCCCTTGCCGACTTTGCGCAGGGGGTTTCGTTTCTCTACCACGAGAGTACCTACCTGGATCGGCATGCGGCCTTGGCACAAAAAACGGGGCATTCCACGGCCCGTCAAGCCGGTCAAATTGCCCAAGCGGCGGGGGCAAACTGCCTCGTCTTGGGTCATTTTTCGCAGCGCTACGCCCAATTGGCGGACTTTGCCACGGAGGCCAACGAGGCGTATTCCGGTCCGGTCTTGGTGGGCCGTAGCGGCATGAATCCGGTTGCGGAACGCTCGAATCAACCCTAAAAAAAAGCCGCCCGTTTGGGGGCGGCTCGGGTTGCGGGTCCTGTGCGGGCGGCTTAGCCGTTCATGGAAACGAGGAATTCCTCGTTGTTGCGGGTCTTGCTCATGCGGTCCTCGAGGAACTCCATGGCTTCGACCGGCGTCATGTCGGCCAGGTGTCGGCGTAGGATGTACATGCGGTTCAGTACCTCGGGCAGCAGAAGCATGTCTTCCTTGCGGGTTCCCGAAGCAATGAGGTCGATAGCCGGCCAAATGCGGCGGTTGGCAATGCGGCGGTCGAGCTGCATCTCCATGTTGCCGGTTCCCTTAAACTCTTCGAAGATGACTTCGTCCATTTTGGAGCCGGTGTCGATCAGCGCCGTGGCCAAAATCGTCAGCGAACCGCCGTTTTCAATATTTCGTGCCGCACCAAAGAAGCGCTTGGGCTTGTGGAGGGCATTCGCATCGACACCTCCCGAAAGCACCTTGCCCGAGGCCGGGCTCACGGTGTTGTAGGCGCGCGCCAGGCGGGTGATGGAATCGAGCAATATCACGACGTCGTGTCCGCTCTCTACCAGGCGCTTGGCCTTTTCAAGGACAATGTTGGCTACGCGCACGTGGCGTTCGGCGGGCTCGTCAAAGGTCGACGCCACGACTTCGGCGTTCACGCTGCGCGCCATGTCGGTTACCTCTTCGGGGCGCTCGTCGATGAGCAGAATGATCATGTAGACTTCCGGGTGGTTGGCCGCGATGGCGTTGGCTACCTCCTTGAGCAGGGTCGTTTTACCCGTTTTGGGTTGCGCCACGATGAGTCCGCGCTGGCCCTTGCCAATCGGAGAAACCAGGTCGATGATGCGCGTGCTGATGGTGGCCTTTCGCCCGGTGAGGTTGAATTTCTCTTCGGGGAACAAGGGAGTCAGGTGCTCAAAGGCCACGCGGTCGCGAATGAAGTCGGGATTCTTGCCGTTGATCATGTGGACCTTGGTCAGCGGGAAGAATTTTTCTTGGTCGCGTGGAGGACGAACCTCACCGCGCACGGTGTCGCCCGTCTTCAGCCCATAGTGCTTGATTTGCTGCTGGGTTAATAGGACGTCGTCGGGCGAGTTCAGGTAGTTGTAGTCGCTCGAGCGCAGGAATCCGAAGCCCTCGGGCATGATTTCCACCACGCCTTCGGTCGGGATTATTCCCTCGAATTCGTAAACAGGCTCTTGGACTTTGGGTTGACGGGGCTCACGGGGCTCGCGGGGTTCGCGGGGGGCGCGGTCGTCGCGCGGACCCCGGTCTTCTCGCGGGCTGCGCTCTTCCCAACCTTCGCGGCGCGGGCGGTCGTCCCGGGGTCCACGGTCTTCACGGGGTCCTCGGTCGTCGCGTTGGCTGCGTTCCTGGCGCGGACCGCGTTCTTCCCAGCCCTCGCGGCGCGGGCGGTCCTCTCGGGGCTCTCGGTCGTCGCGGGGAGCGCGGTCTTCACGGGGTGCACGGTCGTCGCGTTGGCTTCGTTCCTGGCGCGGACCGCGCTCTTCCCAACCTTCGCGCCGCGGGCGATCTTCGCGCAGTGGGCGTTCGCCCTGCGGCGCGGCCGAATCGGCATCGGAATCCGAGGCGGCTCCTTCGCGCGTTCCGGCCTCGCTGCGTGCGGGTCGTCCGCGACGGCGTCCCTCGGCGGGACCCGATTCCGGCGTGCGGTCCGCAGACGGCGTCGCGGCAGGCGCACCGCCTTCGCCGAGTTGCTGAATGGCTTCGAGGAGTTCGGGCTTGCGCAGGTAGCGCGCTTTGGGAACGCCCAATGATTCCGCTAATTCTTTAAGCTCGGGTAGTTTGCGGTCCGAGAGATCAGGCATTGACGCCATACCAATAAGGGTGTAAGGAACTAAAAAACAGGAATGTAGAAGAGAAGTTGAACCGAATTCCGGCTCGTTGATGGAGCAAATATACACGAAGCGTCGCTATACCTGAACTTTGCACATTATGTGGCAGCGAATTCAAACCCTTTACATGGCCCTAGCGGCCGGTTCCATGTTTGCCGTGGGTGCGGCGAATCCAACGGAGTGGTCCTCACTCTTGGCTGGTCTGGGCGTGGCCCTGTTCACCGCAAACACCACCTACTTTCGGCACCGGCAGCGCCAATTTGTGGTCAATCGGGTCGGAATCCTGGCCGCCTTTGCCCTCGAGGTGGTCTACGTGATCCCGGTACTCAACGGCAGCCCAAACGCGGATCAATCTTGGTCCATAGCCCTTCCGTTGGTAGCGGTCGTGTTCGCGTCCATGGCGAACCGCGCCATCCAGTCCGATGAGGCTAAAGTCCGAGAGGCCGACAGTTTTCGCCCGAAGAAAAGAAAAAAGTAGCTAGGGCTGGAGGGCGCCCCGCGCTCCGAGTTCAATTACCGCCAAATCGCATACCTGGCCGTCGCGCAGGGTGAAGCGAAGCATGGTTCGCACTTTGTGAAACCCGTGGACGCCGCAGGCCCCGGGGTTGATGCAAAGCACGCCCGACGGATCGCGTCCCACCCGCAAAATATGGGAGTGACCGCATATCAGGACGTCAGCGGGTTCGCTTCGAAGCGCAGCCTTGATCGACGCGGGCAATCGGCCTGCCGGACCGGCGATGTGGGTAATCCAGAACCGCAGTCCGCCCAGGGTAAAACGCTGGTCTTGAGGCCAAACACGGCGCAGTGTGGCGCCGTCAATGTTCCCGTAGACGCCGCGCACGGGCTTGCCCAGGGCCGCTAGCCGATCAACTACGTCGAGGGAGCCGACGTCGCCTGCATGCCAGATTTCGTCGGCCGCCGCCGCGTGGACCAGGATTCGGTCATCGAGGTGGCCGTGGGTGTCGGACAGCACGAGAATGGAGGGGGCGCTACCTTTGGCGTTCATGGAGTCCCAAAGTTCGCACCTGCGTCGATACGCGCTTCGCCTGGCCTACCACGGCGCCGATTTTTTTGGTTGGCAGCGCCAGCCCGAAGGCCGAACGGTGCAGGGTGTTCTGGAAACTTCGCTTGGGCAGTGGTTGCGCGCCGACGTTTCGGTGGTCGGGGTGGGCCGCACCGACACGGGCGTGCATGCGCAGAATTACGTGGCGCATCTCGAGGTGGACCGCGAGGTGGACTGCGCCGAGCTCGTGTTCCGCATGAACCGCTTTTTGCCCGAGGACATCGTGTTTTTTGAGGCCGTACCGGTGGCCGACGACGTGCACGCCCGATTCAGTGCCGTGACCCGCGGCTATTCCTACCGGATTCAGCGCCGAAAAAGTGCGTTTGGACGCGATACCGCATGGCAGTACGAGCGCGAACTCAACCTGGATTTGCTGCGCGAAATGGCGCTGTCGATCCTCGGCGAGCATCATTTTGGGGCATTTGAACGGAGTGGCGGCGCCGACACCAACGGCATCTGCACGGTTCACCTCGCCCGCTGGGTGGTCGATGGGGAGGTCCTCGAGTTTCACGTAGTCGGCAACCGGTTTTTGCGCAACATGGTTCGGTCCTTGGTCGGAACCATGGTCGAGCAGGCCGTAGCCGACCGCGGAATGGCGGAATGGAACCGCATTTTTTCTAGCCAAAAAAGGACGGAATCGGGCCCCTCGGCCCCGGCACACGGGCTTACCTTTGCGGGCGCGCAGTTCGCGGCGCCCCTGTTCGATGGCCGAGAAAACCCCCACTTCATCTAAAAGCGTTAGCGGCAAGGCCTTTGACTGGGCCGTGCTGCGCCGCGTGCTGCGTTTTGCGCAGCCCTACCGGACGCTGCTCCTGAGCGCGGGCATATTGAGTGTGGCACTCGGAGCCGTGACCACGGTCCGCCCCTACTTGGTCCAGCTCGCCGTCGATTTTGCGGTTGAAGACGGGAACCTCAGCATGCTGCGCTGGAGCATTGCCGCCCTCATGCTGACGCTGGTGCTCGAGGGCATCGGTCAATGGTTTTTTGTTTTGGCGACCAACGAGCTGGGTCAAAAGGTGATTCGCGACGTGCGGGTCAAGCTCTTTGGTCAATTGCTTCACTACCGTGCGGCGTTTTTCGACCGGACTCCCGTCGGACAACTCGTTACCCGCACCGTGAGCGACGTCGAAACTATGGCCGATATTTTTGCCGAGGGCCTTCTGGTCATTTTTGGTGATTTGTTCAAAATCGCGGTCATGGTAGTGGCCATGTTCCTGCTTTTTGATCCCGGAATGGTTGCGGTAAGCCTGTCGGTTGTGCCGATTTTGTATGTGGCCACGCGCTGGTTTCAAAAGAGCATCAAGGGGGCATTTACCGACGTGCGCAACCAAGTTGCGGCGTTAAATTCCTTTGTTCAGGAGCGGATTACGGGCATGGCCGTCGTCCAACTTTTTGGGCGCGAGGGCGAGGAAGCCCGTCGCTTTGACGCCATCAACCAACGCCACCGCGACGCCAACATTAAGAGCATCTGGTACTTTTCGCTGTTTTTCCCCATTATTGATATGCTGTCGGCGCTGTCTATTGGCCTGGCCATTTGGTATGGCGGTTGGCGCTCGCTGGTTGCCCCGGGCAGCGTGAGCATCGGCGACCTAACGGCGCTGATCATGTTCATCAACATGCTCTACCGTCCGCTGCGCCAGCTCGCGGATCGGTTTAACACCCTTCAAATGGGAATGGTTGCCAGCGACCGCGTGCTCAAGTTGGTGGAGCAAACGGATCAGCTGGAGCGCCCCGGAACCCACCAAGCACCCCATGTTCGGGGTCTGGTCGAGTTCGACGACCTCTATTTTGGCTACCTCGAGGACCAACTCGTGCTTCACGGCGTGACGCTGCGGGCGGAACCCGGCGAGATGCTCGCGTTGGTCGGGTCCACCGGCAGCGGAAAGTCTACCCTGATTGGCTTGCTGGCGGGCATGTACCACCCAAGCCGGGGCGACGTTCGGGTCGACGGCGTTCCGGTTCGCGCATGGGATTTTAACGCGCTTCGCAGCCGAATGGCCTTGGTTCAGCAGGATGTGTTTTTATTCAGCGATACCGTGCGCAACAACGTGACGCTGTACCGACCCATGCCCGATGAGCGAATTTGGGCCGCCGCCGCCGAAATGGGCATTAAGGACTTTTTGGAGGGGCTTCCTGGGGGCTTGGACTACGACGTCAAAGAGCGCGGCGGCATGCTCTCTACCGGCCAGCGCCAATTGCTTGCGTTTTTGCGCGCCTACCTAGCCAATCCCGACGTCCTGATTTTGGACGAAGCAACGTCCTCGGTGGATTCCCAGTCCGAAGCATGGATTCAAAAGGCAACCGAGCGGATCACCAAAGGCCGAACTTCGGTGGTGGTGGCGCACCGCCTGGCCACGGTCCTTCACGCCGACCGGATCGCGGTTCTGGAGCACGGGAAGGTTGTGGAACAGGGTACCCACCGCGAGCTGCTCGATCGGGCCGGGGTGTACGCCAACCTCTACGCCAAGCAGTTTTTTGGTTCCGAGGCCCGTTAGCGCGTCACGCTGATGCCCTTGGCTTCAAGTTCGGTTAAGACCTGTTCCCACTCGTCCGGGCGGGTGATTTGAAAACCGAAGCTCGGGGCATTCGTTCGCGCAAAAAAAGCGTAGTGCCCTTCGTTAAACGCGTAGGCGATGACGCGGTCGGCGCGCTTCCAGCCGGTCATCCGCACGCCGTAGCCCATAAAATCGCCCATGGGGTCGACCTTTCGGTGGGTAACGCGCACCACTTCGGACCAATCCACGTGCTTGGGACCGATGTTGAAGGGGCGGTAGCTGATGTCAATCCCGCTGGGCCCCACGGCAATTCGGCAGGGCCGCATCAAAAGCCAGCCCGTAAAAACCTGAACCAACGAAATGATCAAGGCGGCAAGGAGTGCCTCGGTGTTCCACCCATCCTGACTCGCCAGGGCGAGCGTCATGACCAGGGTCGAGCCTCCCGTAATCGCAATAATCCATAGAAACGCCCTGGGTATTCGGAACTCTTCGCGGTACATGCGGCTAAAGATAGCGGACTAGACCAGGTCTTCCAAGGCGGACCGCAGATCGCCAAAGCGGTAGGTGAACCCGATTCCGCGCCATTTTTCGGCGGAACATCGCGTACTCATTAGGGCAATTTGGGCCATTTCGCCCAGCACCAATCGAAGCGCGACGGCCGGCGGGGCCGGAACCCAAAAGGGTTTTCGGAGTACCGATGCCAGGGTGCGGCTAAAGTCCCTGTTGGTGGCGGACGCGGGTCCCACGCCGTTCCAAACGCCGCTCAGGCTTCGGTCGGTTGCCAAGCGCAGGATCATTTGGGCCAAATCGTCGACGTGGATCCAGGGCATCCAATGGCGGCCGCTGCCCAAGGCGCTACCGAGCCCCAAGCGAAACAGCGGAAGCAGGGTGCCGAGTACGCCGCCGCCCCGACCGAGGACAATGCCAATCCGAAGCTTGGCCACCCGCATGCCCAGTTCCTCAAACCGGTCGGCTTGGGCTTCCCAAGCGCGGACCACATCGCCTAAGAATCCGGGTGCGCCTCCGTCGTCTTCGGTGTAGGTTCGATCCAGGCTGTTCGGGTAGATTCCGACGGCCGAAGCGCTAACCAATACTTCGGGCCGATGCTCCAAGGCTGCGAGTGCCCGGTACAGCGTTTCGGCACCCTGAACGCGGCTGTCCATGATGGCGTTCCGGTGCTTGGCGGTCCAGCGCTCCGAAACCGAGGCGCCGGCCAAGTGGATTACGCCGTGAACGCCCTCGAGGGCGGCGGGGTCCACCGATCCTTGGGCCGGATTCCACGCAAATTCGCCCGGTTTTTTTGGGGTTCGCGTCAGAATTCGAACGTCATGGCCCTGAGACGTTAGTGCCCGGTGTACGGCGCGACCGACCAATCCACTTCCGCCCGTGATGCAGTAAATCATACTGGGTTAACCCGATCTTCGCAGCTCGGTTCATCAATCCATGCATTCCCTCGAGCCCCACAGCGCCTGGCGCACGCGATACCTCGCCTCCGAAGATGCACGGAGTCCGTTTTATTTGGATCAAGGCGCCCCCAGCAACGGGGCCTACCACCAGATGTACGATTTTGTCATTCACCCGGAATGGGACGACATCGGCTGCGAAACGCTCTTTCTCAAGGTGCTCTTCGTGGACTACTCCGAGGGTTGTGCGGTGATTGAGTTCCTGGGCGAATGGAACGATGCCCTGCACAACGACGTGATGGAACTCAAGCGCCGGGTGATTGATCCGATGCTCGCCGAAGGCATCGTGCGCTTTGTGCTCGTTGGCGACAACCTGCTGAATTTTCATGCGGCCGACGCGGATTACTATGCCGAATGGGCCGAAGAAGTAGAGGCCGATGGGGGGTGGATCGTGGGCCTGAATTTCAGGGATCACGTTGCCGACGAAGTGGCGCGCGCACGTCTGGGCCGATACATCTGGACCGGACCCCGCTTTCGCTTGGCTTCGTGGCGGGCTCAAGACCCGCTGCGCCTTTGCCAGGCCGTCGAGGTCATGGTGCAGAAACGGCTAGGTATCTAGCCAACCGCAGCGCGGATCTCGGTACAAGAAACGGGCTAAAGCGCCACGCGGTGCATCCAACCGTGGCGGTCTTCGGCGCGTCCGTAGCGAATGTCGGACAGGGCGGCGCGAACGCGGGCGGCGATGCCGTCTTCGGGAACCGGAACGTGGTGCAGCGTCTCTTCCATGCCAAAGGCCTCGATGGGGCTGACCACCGCGGCGGTGCCCATGCCAAAGGCCTCGTTGAGTTCGCCCGCCCGGGCGGCATCGATGATTTCCGCTACCGAGATGGGGCGTTCCTCTACGGCGATGCCCCATTCGCGGCACAGGGTGAGGATGGAATCGCGGGTGATTCCCGCCAGAATGCGGTCGCTCAGCGCAGGCGTAATCAGGGTTCCGCGCACGACAAACGCGACGTTCATGGTTCCGGCTTCCTCAAAGTACTCGTGGTTGTGGTGGTCGGTCCACAAAACCTGTTGGTAACCCTGCTGTACGGCCTCGCGGGTGGCCAAAAAGGCGCCGCCGTAGTTTCCGGCTGCCTTCGCAAAACCTACTCCGCCCGAAGTGGCACGGGTAAAATGGCGCTCGACTTTGACGCGCACTGGCTTGGTGTAGAGTTCGCCCGAGGGACTCGTAACGATGCCGAAGGTGTATTCTTCCGACGGACGGGCGGTGATGAATTCGCTGCTGCCGAACAAGAAGGGGCGCAGGTAGAGCGATTGGTTGGCTCCGCGCGGAACCCACTCTTGGTCCATCTTAATCACGGCATCAAGCCCGTCGATGAAGAGGCGCTCGGGGAGCTCGGGAATCATCATGCGCTCGCCGCTGCGATTTAGGCGCTTGGCGTTGTCCAATGGGCGGAACACGGCAATCCCGCCGTCGGCTTGACGGTAGGCTTTTTGGCCCTCAAACACCGCCTGACCGTAGTGCAGGGCATGCAGTGCAAGGCCTTGCTTCAGGGGGCCATAGGGTTCCACGCGGCCTTCGTCCCAGCTTCCGTTGGCGAATTCGGCGTAAAAGGCGTGGTCCGACAATCCCGATCCAAAACCGAGGTTGGCAAAGTCAACCTCGCTAAGGCGAGATTGGGTGGTGCGGATAATCTTCATGGGCAAAAAAAGGGTTGTGCTTGACGTCCGCGCCAAAGCGCTGCAAAGGTACGTATTTTTGCAGGGTAAAACCCCCTGTTATGCGTTCATTTATTGCCTTTGCCGCCGCCGCAGTGCTGCTCGCCGCCTGTTCCCAGAAACCCGCCGAGGAAGTCGTCGTGTACGATTACTTTGGCGATTCGGCTGCCATCGGAACCCCAGTCCTCACGGGGGCGGAAGTCCTCAAGCAGTTGGAAACCAGCGACTCGATTTGGGTGACCTTCCAGGCGCCGATTCAGGCCATTTGCCAAACCAAGGGCTGCTGGATGGAAGTCCAGCTCGACTCCGCCACCACGGCACTGGTCAAGTTCAAGGATTACGCATTTTTTATGCCCATGGACGCCAGCGGCGAAACCGCAACGATTGCCGGCGCGGTTAAGAAAAAAGAACTCAGCGTGGAATGGCTTCAGGAGCAGGCCCGCGACGCCAACGAACCCGACAGCGTGGTTGCGGCGATTACCCAGCCTGAGGTGCGCTTGACGGTGATGGCTTCGGGCGTGGCGCTGCCGCAAAAGGCCCAGGCCGAAGGCGAGGCGGAGGCCAAGCCGGCCGCTGAAGCAGGGAACGAAGGCCACGATCATGAGTAAGATCGCGGTAGCCGCCGGCCTCCTGGCCGCGGTTCTGGTGGCCTGCCAACAGCAGGAATCCGCCCCTAAGCGCAATCCGCGCGTCGCGGAACCCAGCGAACTTGCGGCCACGATGCGTACGATGACCGCCGACATGGAGGAGCTCCAAGCCAAAGCCCAAGCCGGTACCCTCACGCTGGCCGACGTCGAGTCGCTGCGCGCGGCCCACGAGCCAATCAAAACGGCTACACCCACCAAACCGGAAGAGATTAAGGAGAGCTATCCGGGCTTTGCCGAGGCCTACCTGGCCAACTTGGACGCGCTGTACGACGCGCTGAAAAACCAGGCGGACCGCGAGGCCCAAATTGAGGCCTTCAACGCCGTAATTGCGACCTGCGAGTCCTGCCACCAGCAGCATTGCCCGGGACCGTTGGAGCGCATTCGCGGAATCAAGGTAGCCGAATAGTGCTTCACGCCACGGCAGACGGTTCGTGGTCGGCTCGGCACCCAGAGTTTGGGGCGGAATTCCATTCGCGCTACGGAGCCCTTCGGGAGGCCCAGCATGTTTTCGGTACCGAAGGCTTTTTCAGGTGGTGCGCCCTTAATCCCGGTGCCAAGGCAATCCGAGTAGCGGAGATGGGCCTCGGAACGGGCCTGAACGCGGTGCTCACGCGCCGCTGGGCATTGGAATCCGGGTTCGAGCTCCACTACGAGGCATGGGAGGCGTACCCCTTGCCCGACGCGGAACGCGCGGAGTTCGCCGACCGAATGAGCTGGTCGCCCGAAGAATGCCATTGGCTGGCGAACCTCCCGGTGCACGCCGACCCGGTGACCTTGGATTCCGCGCTACCTAGGGCCGATTTTGATCTAGTTTACTACGACGCATTCGGCCCGGGCGTGCAGCGCGAATTTTGGACAGAACCCATGCTGCACCGCTGGCTGGACGTGCTACGGCCGGGCGGAATTTGGGTGACCTACTGCGCCCAGGGCGTCGTGCGGCGGGCGCTCGCGGCGCGCGGCTGGACCGTCGAACGCCCCCAAGGTCCCCCGGGCAAGCGCGAAATGCTCCGCGTCGTGCGACCTTTGCAGCCATGAGCAAGCGCACCGTCCGGGTTTATGGATTCCTCGAAGACGCCGACGGCCGGGTCCTGGTGAGCGCGGAACGCTTTCGGGGTCAGCCCCTGGTCAAGTACCCTGGCGGCGGGGTGGAGTGGGGCGAAGGCCTTCGCGAGGCCCTGGTCCGGGAATTTCTCGAAGAGCTTCAGCTGGAGGTCGTCGTTGAGGAGCTCATCTTTTTCAACGAGTTTTCGGTCATTTCGGCTTTTGATCCTCAGGTCCAGGTTTTTAGTTTTTTCTACCGGGTCCGTGCGCGGGGTCCCATGGCTTTTGCCACGTCGGCGCAGGTCGAAATCCCCGACGAAGACGGGGAACGCGCGGTGTGGGTTTCTCGGGCGGACCTCGCCACGCTACCCTTTACCTACATGATTGAGCAAGAGGCTACTAAGGCCTTTTTGGCAGCTAGTTACTAGTTGGAGGCTTTAGCCAAGAGCCCTGCAGTTCGCGGACGGGCGACCATTCCCCCTTGGTAGTGGCTACGCTGTCCAGAAAGCGGCCTTCCGATTGGCGCGCCTCGCTGAGCTTGAGGCGTTCCCAGCCTTGGCCGCGGTCGACGTAGACATGCATTCGGCCCAGCCAGTCAATCCCCAGTTGGTCGCCCAGCGCGCGGAGGGCGGCCATGCGGCTGTCGATGCTGCATCCGCTGGCCGCGGTTCGGGCTTCGTCGGCGGCAAGCGCGAGGACGCGCTGTTCCACGAGCCGGTATCCTGCGTAGACGGGGGCGCCGTGCGCGGCCCAGGCTTCGCACAGGGCGTCAAGGCCACGCTCCAGGAGCGCCGCTTCGTCGGCCGTCCAGGGGCGGTCCGCCACAAAGCACCAAAAACGGGCGGATTCGGGCAGTTCCGCCCACGGAATTAGCGGCATGCTAGAGTTCGTTGGCGGTGGCGATGGCCTCGGCGATGTCGAGCACCTGGACTTGGCCTTCTTTGCCGTGGTGGGTCACGCCGTCGGTGAGCATGAGCTTGCAGAAGGGGCAGCCCACGGCAATGACGTCTGCGCCGGTAGCCAAGGCCTCCTCAGCCCGAACGTGGTGCACCTCGGCCGTACCGGCCTCGGGCTCCTTAAAAATCTGGGCTCCGCCCGCGCCGCAGCAAAATCCGTTTTTCTTGCTGCGCTTCATCTCGTGGATCTCGGCGTCGAGCTTCTCGAGCAGGGCCCGCGGCGCCTCGTACTCGCCGTTCACGCGGCCGAGGTAGCAGGGGTCGTGAAACACGATGCGCTTGCCCTTAAAGCTCCCGCCCTCCACGCGAAGGCGGCCGTCGCGAAGCAGCTGCTCAATGAACTGGCTGTGGTGAAAAACCTCGTAGGATCCGCCCAGCTCGGGGTACTCGTTCTTCAGCGTGTTGAAGCAGTGGGGGCAGGCTGCGACGATTTTTTGCACGCCGTATCCATTCAGCACCTCAATGTTGGTTAAGGCCTGCATTTGGAACAGGAACTCGTTGCCGGCGCGGCGCGCGGGGTCTCCGGTGCAGCTTTCTTCGGCACCGAGGACCGCAAACGAAACGCCGGCCTGGTTCAGCAGCTTGGCCACGGCCTTGGTGACCTTTTTGGCGCGCTCGTCAAAGCTTCCGGCGCAACCGACCCAAAAAAGGACTTCGGCCGATTCGCCTCGGGCGGCCAGCTCGGCCATGGTGGGAACGTTCAAACTCATGAAGGGTCGTTAAAAACTTCGATCGTCGCCGGGCGCTTGACCAGCGGGCTGAACGTGCCCGTGTAGCGCGTGGCCCGAACGATATGGTTGTCAATCCAGTGGTAGTTGCCGCCGCGGGGCTTGCCCATCAGCAGGCCGTGGTACGGAAACCCGTGGCGCTTTAGCCATTCCTCGGTCACGGCGCGGTGCTCCTCGGTGCGGCTTGTAAAAAACGTGATGATGTGCCCCTCGGCGTGCCACTCCTTGATCGTCTCGAGCGCGTCCGGGTACACGTTGGCGGTCGCCATGCGCTCGGGTTCCTCGTTCGGAATGTCGTCGCAGACGGTTCCGTCAATGTCAATGAGGTAGTTTTTGATGTGCTCGGGGAGCACAGGGCTGACCACTTCGCCGTCGACGACGGTTCGCTGCAGTTGGGTCATGACTGAATCCAGTTGCCGCGGTCGGCCTGCGGATAAGCCCAGGGAGCCGCGTTGTTTTCAATGTTCCCCATGGCCACATTGACGGTGGACGGGGCGGCCGACTCTTCCATTACCAAATACTGGCGCATCTGCAGGATGATGTCGAGCGGATCAATATTCACCGGGCATGCTTCCACACAGGCGTTGCAGGTGGTGCAGGCCCAAAGCTCTTCGCGGCTGATCCAGTCGTCGAGCAGGGTTTTTTGGGTGGCGGACTCGCCGCCCGCCAGCACTTCGTCGACGCGGTCGCGGGTCGCCATCATGATGCGGCGCGGCGACAACTTTTTGCCGGTTTGGTTGGCCGGGCACTCGCTGGTGCAGCGTCCGCACTCGGTGCAGCTGTAGGCGTTCAAAAGGTTGGCGAAGTGCAAATCATGCACGTCTTTGGCTCCGAAGCGCGCGGGCGGAACCGCGTTGGGATCCGGTACGAAACTCGGGTCCATCATTGCCTTGATTTCGGTGGTGACCGAGTTCATGGCCGGAATCTGGCCGCGTGGGGCCAGCTTGCTGTACCACACGTTCGGGAAGGCCAGGATGATGTGGAAGTGCTTGCTCCGGGGCAGGTAGTTCAAGAACGCCAAGATGCCCACAAAATGCAGCCACCACATTGACGTGGCAAAGGCGCTCAGGGCCGAGGTACTCCAGCCACGGAAGAGTGGCAGCAGGAGCCCGCTGATCCACCAGGGAGAACTCGTAACGAGTTGCTCGTTGCTGGCCACTTGGTGCTGGTATTCCGCTGCGTTCATGAGCAGTAAGGCCGACATGAGGACGATTTCGATCACCAGGATGTTCACGGCGTCGCGCTGGGGCCAGCCGGCGAGGTCGGGGTGCTTCAGGCGCTCGGGACCGGCGACGAGCCGGCGGCCCAAAAAGACGACGCAGGCCACGATGACCAGGAAGCCGAGGACTTCGAAGAAGTTCATCAAGCCGTCGTAGAAGCTGCCCAGGGGCGCGCGAAGCAGCCGGTGGGTGCCGAGCACTCCGTCCAGCAAAATTTCCAGGACTTCGACGTTGATGAGCACGAAGCCCACATACACAATCAGGTGCATGGCGGCGGCCAAGGGGCGCGGACCCATTTTTCCTTGGCCCAGTGCGACCCGCGCCATGGTGGCCCAGCGCTCGCTCGTTCGGTCGTGTCGGCCCGAAGGGCGGGCGAGGGCTAAGCCGCGGCGGAGGCGGCGAACTTGGTAGGTAAAGCCGGCTACGCCCGCGGCGAGAACGGCACTAAATACGATGCTTGAAATCATTCTTCTTCGACGCGGCTGGGTCGGCGTCCGAACACCGACAATCGAACATAGCGCTCGGGATGGTAGCGCAAATCAAGGAGCAATCGATCCAGGGACTGAACCGTTTTATCGATTTGGGTATACAGCGAATCCTGGGCGCTGAGCTTGCCCAAAGTGCCTTCGCCGTTGGCCAACCGACCCGTAACCACATCGAGGTTGCGGGAGGTCCGTTCCAAGGCGAGCATGGTCTGGCCAACGTTAGCCCGTCCGAGGGAATCCGAAATGTTGGCCACGTTCGCAAAAACCCGCTCCAACTCGTCGCGGTTGTCGGCAAGCGATTTGGACAGCTTCTCAAAATTCTGGGTGGCGCGTCCAAGCGAGGCGCGGTTCTCGGTCATGTAGGACGCCAGTTCCGTCGTGATTTCGTTCAAGTGAACCAAAGACTTGTTGACGTTGCTGAAGGACGACCGAAAATCTTGTTCTACGCCCCCCTGCAAAAATCCCGTCATGATCTGAACGGCCGTGTCCAAGGAAGCCAGCAGTTTTTCGGTTTTCACCTTAACCGGGAGCACTTCTTTGTTGATGGCGTCGCCAATCGACTCCTCAATCGCACTGCCCAACGTATCTCCGTCTTGAATGAGCTCCGTTCCCTTGCCGATTTGGATCGAAATCTCCTTGGCGCCGAGCAGGTCACTCGATTTAATCAGGGCCAGACTCGAGGCCGGAACCGGGTAGTCCGTATCGATGCGCATGGCAACAATGAGCCGCCCCGAAAGGTCCGGGTGAAAATCGATGGATTCAATGCGTCCGATGGCGTATCCGTTGATGGTTACGGGCTGGGAACCCATCAGCCCATCGACCCGATCGTAGACCGAGTACACGGTGATGCCTTTATCAAACAAGCTGCTGTTTTTCAGGTACGAGATGCCAAAGTACACGATGACCCCCGCGAGGAGTACGGTAATTCCGGCTTTGAGTTCGCGGCTAAGCATGGTCTACAAGTTAGGGTTTAAGAGCTTGATCTGCTTCATCGAGCGTAATTCGCGCGGAACCTCGATAGGCCACCACAAAAGCGTCGGCAAATCCAGCCTGGCGCGCGGCCGTCAGGGCCTCGATGGCCGAAGCACGGCTTGGATAGTGTCCTTGAAGGTAGCGGAACAGGCGCCCGTCTTTTACCACAAAAACGTCGCGAAGGCCGGAAAACGGCGATTCACTGAGGCTTTTTTCCAGGGCGCTCACGCTGAGCTGCAGGCTAAAGTACACTTCAGGCTTAACGGTCGCTGCCGCTGCGTCCGTTGCCGCTGGGGGCGAATCCGGAACCGAAGCGGCCACTGCGTTTTCCTTCACCGGCTCCGGGACGGCTGCGGGCGTGGGTTCCGTCTGGCGAACAAGTTCCGCTAGGGGAACGGCATCGTAGACCGGTGCGCTGGGCGCCGCGGCATTCGGAACGGCTGCGGGATCAGCGACGGGTTTGGCGGGTGTCTTCAGTGCCTCGTTGGCCGCAGATCCGCCCTCGCGGCGCACCTTGTACTGCGCAAACGACCGCGAAATCGCGCGGGCCATTTGATCTTGACCTTCTTCGGTCATCAAAAAATCCTCTTCGGCGCTGTTGGTAAGGAACCCCAGTTCAATCAGCACCGAGGGCATCGCCGTGCGGCTCGTCACGTAGAGCGGTTGCTGCCGCACCCCGCGGTCCTTGCGGCCTACGTCGTCGCGAAACGAATTCTGAATATGCTGGGCCAATTCAACGCTCTGCTGGATGAAGGCGTATTGGAACATCGTGAGCATGATGTAGGACTCGGGCTTGCTCGGGTCAAAACCCTCGTAGACTTCTTGGTTGTCCTCCTGCAAAATAACCGAGTTTTCGCGCATGGCCACGCGGTTTTCGTCGTCGTGGTCCTTGCCCATCACGTAGGTCGACGAGCCGTAGGCCGAGCGGTTTTCGGCCGCATCGCAGTGGATGGAGATGAATACGTCGCCTTGGGCGCGGTTGGCGATCACGGTGCGCTCGTGCAGGGTGGGGTAGACGTCGGTGCGGCGCGTCATCACCACCTTGACGTCGGGAAACCGCTCCTTGATGTACTGCTCCACCTTCAGGGCCACGGCGAGCGACACATCTTTTTCGGCTTTTTTGTACCGGCGGGTGCCCAGGTTGCCGGGGTCGGTGCCCCCGTGTCCGGCGTCGATAATTACCGTGCGGACTTCGTCACTCATTCGGGCAGCGGGCTGGAAGCCGGTCTGCGGAATTGCCAAGAGGGCAATCAAAACCAACGCCAGGCGTTGGTAGGTACTACTTTTGGTCACTGATTTCATGAACGTCGCTTCAAAGGTACACGCGTGCACCGCAATTATAGCGGGAATTATGTCGTTTTCGGCCTCGGCGCAGGGCGTGCTCGACGGCGACGGAATTCGATTCGCCTCCGAGAAGCAGGGCGTAACCCGCCCCGGCGCACATACCTCCATGCTCCAGGGCAAGGCCCGTGCCGAATCCGCGGAGTTTACCCTGGAAGCCGAGTTTATTTCCATCGACTGGAAGCTCCGCGAACTCAAGGCCTACGGTGCCCGTCAACCCGACGGCAGCTACGTGGGTCGGCCCGTGTTCACCCAGGGCGACCGCAAGATTGGCGCCGACACGCTCCGCTACAACTACGGAACCCAGCGGGGTTGGGTGTACCAATCCACCAGCCAAGAAGGCGGCGGATTCCTCTCGGGCCGGCAGGTAAAAATGATTACCGACTCGAGCTACTACATTGGTTCCACGCGCTTTACTACCTGCAACCACGTCGAACCGCACTTTGCCATCGTGGCGCCCCAGGCGCGCTTTGACGTGGGTAAGCGCATTGTTACGGGCCCAGCCTACCTCGAACTCGCCCACCTACCCACACCCTTGGCGCTGCCCTTTGGTTTTTTCCCCATGATCGACAAGCGCGCCTCGGGCTTCATCTTGCCCAACTTCGCCGACCGGCGTGAGTGGGGCCTTGGGTTGACGGGGTTTGGCCACTACTGGGCGCTCAACGACCACCTCGACCTGAAGCTGACCGGCGACCTGTATTCCCGCGGCTCCTGGGGCGTTCAGGCACAGTCCAACTACCGCTACCGCTACCGTTTTTCGGGCGGACTTTCGGTTCAGGCCAACCGAACGCGCTACGGAGATCCGCGCTACGCCGACTACGGCCAGTTTTATGATGCCCGAGACTACCGCATTTCGTGGAACCATACCCAGGACGCCAAGGCGCACCCGAGCCGCAGTTTTTCGGCCCGCGTTGAACTCGCCACCGGGAGTTTTTTCAAGAACACCACCACCAACGCCGAGGATTTTTTGAAAAACGACCTGTCGTCGTCGATCAGTTTGGTGCAGCGCTTTCCCGGTACGCCCTTCACCTTCACGGGCGCACTGCGCCACCGTCAAAACAACCAAAAGGGCACGCTGGCGCTTTCGCTGCCCGAATTCACCCTCGGAATGGCTCGGGTTCAGCCCTTCGCCCGCAAGGTTCGCAGCGGTTCCGCCAAGTGGTACGAGGGTATTGGCCTGACCTACAGCATGAACGGCCGAAACGAAACCCAAGGCCTGATCGAAGAGCTTCAGGATCCCTCGAGCCTTTTTGATCCGGCGCGCCTGCGAAGCGGGGTTCAGCACTCCGCGTCGCTCAACACCAACCTCAAGCTGCTGCGGTTTATCACGATTAATCCGAGCGCCGATTGGGCCGAAAAATGGTATCCGACGGCGCTCAACTACCGCTGGGACGCCGACTCCCAGGCGGTCCGCTCCGATACCGTCAAGGGGTTTTTTGCCGCCCGCGAGTTTCGGGCCTCGGCCTCGGCCAATACGACCCTTTATGGATTGTTTCGCTTTCAGCGCGGACCCCTTTCGGCGCTGCGCCACGTGCTGTATCCCTCGGTGAGCGCGGTGCTGCGCCCCGATTTTTCGGACCCGCGATGGAATGTGTACCAAGAAATTCAGTCGGATACCGCCGGCACGCTCCAACGCTTCAACCGCTTTGACGGGTACACCTACGGAGCCCCCGGTGGCGGCCAACTGGGTGCCGTGCGCTTCAGGCTGCGCAACACGCTCGACGCCAAAGTGCGCGGTCGGGGGGACTCCGCGTCGGAACAAAAAATTAACCTGATTGACGACCTAAGCCTCGAAACCGGCTACAACGCGGCAGCGGCCACCCACCCCTGGGAAAACCTGGCAGTCCGCGCGTCGTCGTCCTGGGGCAAGGGAGCCTACCGAGTCAACTACCAGGGGCTGTTTGATTGGTACGGCATCGATTCCGCGGGCCTGCGCACCGAGCAATTTGCCGCGAGCATGGGCCAGGGTTTGCTGCGCCCAACCATGCATCAGTTTAGTTTGGACCTTCGCCTTCGGGGCGGTTCGTCTGAAGGGCGCCGCGCCCCAAAAATCAACGACTTGGGGCTCGAAGAGAACTACTTCGCCGACTACTACGCCCCCCTGGAACAGGCGAACTGGGCTGCGCCGTGGACCCTTAATGCGGGCTATTCGCTGCGCACGACGGCCCTCAAAACGGGCTACCAAACCACGCATGCGTTGCGGGTTGACGGCAGCTTGGACGCAACCCAAAACTGGAAAATTCGCTTTGCCAGCGGCTACGACTTGGCCAAAGGCGACTTCACGTTTACTTCGCTGGATGTGGTGCGAACCATACACTGCTGGCAGATGAACCTGCGCTGGGTTCCCTTCGGCTACGCGCGCAGCTACACCATCGGCATGGGGGTGACCGCTCCCTTGCTCAATGCGCTTAAAGTGCAGCGCCGCCGCGGACTCGGCGACTACTAAGTGCCCAGTTTTTGAGCAGGGTCTGACCGTTTGGCGTAAGCACGCTTTCGGGGTGAAACTGTACCGCCCAAATGGGGTGTTCGGAATGCCGCATGGCCGCCAAATGGCCTTCGTGGTCCTGAGCCAGTTCGCGCCACTGGGCAGGCAGGTTGCGGCGGCCAACTACCCAGGAGTGGTACCAGCCCACCGGCATCGGGTTCGTTAGGCCGTCTTGGAGCGCGTCGGAGGCAACCCACGTGATCGGTCGAGCGATTCCGTGGCGGGGAATTCCGGTGTGCTCCAGGCTACCGCCGGTGAATTCGGCCAGGGCCTGCATGCCCAGGCAGACGCCCAACATGGGCGTGCGGCCAAAGTGCGCAGCAATGACGTCCATTAGGAAACCCGATTCGCGCGGAAGTCCGGGGCCAGGCGAAAGCACGAGGGCGTCGACCCCATGAAGGGCCTCGAGGGCGTCCGGCGCGTCGCAGCGGCGCACCACCACCGCGTCGAAGTGGGGTTCCAACAGGTGCACCAGGTTGAAGGTGAACGAGTCGCGGTTGTCGAGTACGCCGAGGGTCATCGCACCAAAGGTAGTCCGCCCGCGCAGCCTAACTTTAGCCCATGCTCCGATCCGTGACCACCGACCATGCGCCCGCCCCCATTGGCCCCTACAGCCAAGCGGTCTGGGCCGGCCCGAATTTGTTTATTTCGGGAATGATTGCCCTAACGCCCGAAGGCGAATTCCGCAACGATTCGCTCGAATCCGAAGTGCGCACCGCGCTGACCAACCTGATGGCGGTGCTTGAAAGCCAAGGCATGACGGCGGCCAACTTGGTGAAGTGCAGTTTGTTCCTTCGTGATATGGCTGATTTTGCTGCAGTTAACGCGATTTATTCGGAGTTTATGGGCGACGCCAAGCCGGCCCGAGAGACCGTGGCGGTTTTGGGGCTTCCGAAGGACGCGCGGTTCGAAATTTCGGCGGTGGCCTACCTACCTTTGTGACCATGGAATACGACGTACTGGTATTGGGCTCCGGCCCCGGCGGCTATGTGGCCGCGATCCGCGCTAGCCAATTGGGCTTGAAAACGGCGGTGGTTGAAAAAGAAAGCTTGGGCGGAGTCTGCCTTAACTGGGGCTGCATTCCCACTAAGGCGCTGATTAAGAGTGCGCAGGTGTTTGAGTACATTCAGCACGCCGAGGAATACGGAATTACGGTGAAGGATGCCAAGCACGATTTCGGCAAGGTGGTGGGCCGCAGCCGCGACGTCGCCAACGGCATGTCCAAGGGCATTCAGTTCCTGATGAAGAAAAATAAAATCGACGTGCACATGGGCTACGGTACCCTGATGCCCGGCCGCAAGGTCGAGGTCAAGGGCGAGTCCGGAACCCAGGTGATCGGCGCGAAGCACATCATCATCGCCACGGGCGGACGCAGCCGCGTGCTGCCCAACCTGCCCCAGGACGGCAAAAAAATCATCGGGTACCGCGAGGCCATGGTGCTGCCCGAGCAGCCCAAGAGCATGGTGATTGTCGGCTCCGGAGCCATCGGGGTGGAATTCGCCTACGTCTACCACGCCATGGGGACTAAGGTGACCGTCGTAGAGTACCTGCCGCGCATTGTTCCGAACGAAGACGAAGAGGTCAGCAAGGCCCTCGAGCAAACCTTTAAGAAGAAGGGCATCGAGATCCTTACCGGCACCGAGGTGAAGTCGGTGGACACCAAGGGCAAAGGGTGCAAGGTGACCTACGCCGACGCCAAGGGCGAGCACACTATGGAGTGCGACGTGGTCCTGAGCGCAGTGGGTGTGACGACCAACATCGAAAACATCGGCCTGGAAAGCGTGGGTATTGCGGTCGACAAGGGCCGGGTGGTGGTAGACGACTTTTACCGCACCAACATTCCCGGTTACTACGCCATCGGCGACATTGTGAAGGGCCAGGCCCTTGCCCACGTCGCGTCGGCCGAAGGCATCATTTGCGTCGAGGCCATTGCCGGCCACCATCCCCAGGCGCTGGACTACAACAACATTCCCGGCTGTACGTACTGTTCGCCCGAGATTGCGAGCGTTGGCTACACCGAGAAGGCGGCCAAGGAGGCCGGTTTTGATGTGAAGGTGGGCAAGTTTCCGTTCAGTGCTTCGGGCAAGGCTTCGGCCGCCGGCGCCAAGGACGGTTTTGTCAAGGTGATTTACGACGCGAAGTACGGCGAGCTCCTTGGAGCCCACATGATCGGCGCCAACGTGACCGAAATGATTGCCGAAATCGTGGCGGCTCGCAAGCTCGAGACCACCGGAATGGAACTTTTGAAGGCCGTGCACCCGCACCCGACCATGTCGGAAGCGGTTATGGAAGCCACCGCGGCAGCCTACGGCGAGGTAATCCACCTCTAGGTCGTGGCCCATCCCTACGCGCTCCGTGCCGACGGCCTCAGCCTGGCACGGGGCGCTTTTTTGTTGTCGGTACCCCAGTGGTCGGCGACGCCCGGCGAAATTGTGGCGCTTTACGGGCCTTCGGGCTCCGGTAAGTCTACGCTGCTCTCGCTGCTGGCAGGCCAGGTGTTTGCCGACGAAGGCGACGTGTGGGTAGGGCGGAGCGCGCACGCGCGCGACCGACTCATCGCGGGCCATCCCGGGGTGGTCTGGGTGAAGCAGGATTTCGGGCTTTCGCCCTACCGCAGTGTACGCGACAACTTGCTTGATTTGGTGCTGGGCAAACTCGACGACGAAGAAGACCGCCTGGTACGGCGCATGATGCGCACCCTGGGCCTGGGAATGGACCCGTCGCGTCCCGCCCACAGCCTTTCGGGAGGTGAGCAGCAGCGCCTGTCGATTGGCCGAGCGCTTCTGGGACGTCCGCGCGTTTTGCTCCTCGACGAACCCTTTAGCCACGTGGACGGATACCACAAAGAGCGGCTGCTGCAGCTTCTGTCCGCGTGGCAGCGCAAGACCCGCTGCACGGTGGTACTGGTGGCCCACGACGTGCGCGACGCCGCCCGATGGGCCCACCGCATCGACGTAGTGCACGAGGGCCGTATCGTCGAGTCGGGCAGCGCGGAGCAGCTCTACAGCACCCCCCGAACCAAGCCCATGGCCTATGCCTGGGGGCCGGTCAACGAGCTCCCCGCGGCGCGGGTTCCCGCCGCGCTGCGCGACCACCCCAAGTCGTTTCGCCAGGGCCGGCGTTGGTTCCTGCGCCCCGAACACCTCACGGTGGAGGTGCTCGAACGCGCGCTCGGTCCCGGTGCGGAGCTCGGTCGCTGGACCGAGGGCGGGGCGGACTGGCTTCATTTCGCCTGCGGCGGATTCCGCTGGGTGCTCCGGTGCTGATCCGTTAAAAAAAAACCGCCGGCTCCTTGCGGAACCGGCGGCTTCGTAGTAGTAGCTCTATTCGATTTATTTTACCTTCTCCACAACGGCTTTGAACGCCTCCGGGTGGTTCATGGCCAAATCAGCCAAGACCTTGCGGTTGAGTTCGATGTTGTTGGCGTGGAGCTTGCCCATCAGCTGGCTGTAGGACAATCCGTGCATGCGGGCACCCGCGTTGATGCGGGCAATCCACAGGGCGCGGAAGTTGCGCTTTTTGGCGCGGCGGTCACGGTAGGCGTAACCTAGGGCTTTTTCGACGGCGTTTTTGGCGACCGTCCAAACATTTTTGCGGCGACCGAAGTAGCCTTTTGCCATTTCAAGGACGCGCTTGCGGCGCGCACGAGAGGCAACATTATTTACGGAACGTGGCATAGAAAATTGATTTTTGGTAACGCGGACCGATTCGGTAGCAGACTACGTGGCGGACTCTTAGGGGCGTTTACGCAGGGTTAATTAAACCAGAGAACAACACAAAAGGATTACAGAACGAGCTGCTCCTTCACAGATTTTACGTCGGAGGGGTGCACCAACGTAGCGTGGGTCAGGCGGCGCTTGCGGTCGGTGGCCTTCTTCGTGAGAATGTGGCTTTTGAACGCGTGCTTGCGCTTGATTTGGCCAGTGCCGGTCAGCTTGAATCGCTTCTTGGCGCTGGATTTGGTCTTCATCTTAGGCATGGTACAGATCTATTATTTGAGCTACTATTTCTTTTTGGTCGGAGCAATCAAGATAAACATGCGCTTTCCTTCGAGGTGGGGAAGTGCTTCAACCTTTCCGAGGTCGGCTACATCCTGCGCCAACTTGAGGAGCAGCAATTCACCTTGCTCTTTGTAGATGATGGAGCGGCCGCGAAAGAACACAAAGCTCTTCAACTTGGCCCCTTCTTCCAGGAACTTTCGGGCATGCTTTAGCTTGAATTCGTAGTCGTGGTCGTCGGTTTGGGGTCCGAAACGGATCTCCTTGATGACGACTTTCTGCGCTTTCGAAGCAATTTCCTTCTGCTTTTTCTTTTGATCGTACAGGAACTTCTTGTAGTCAATGATTTTGCAGACGGGGGGGTCAGCGTTTTCCGCAATCATCACCAAATCCAGCTCTTCTGCTTCGGCCATGGCCTGGGCTTCGCGCGAACTGATGACAATGGGTTCTTGCCCTTCCCGCACCAGGCGGACTCGCGGCACACGAATGTGCTCGTTAATCTTGTGCGCAGCTTCCGGCTCGCGGTAGCCACGTCCTTGGCGGGGTCCCGAAGGTCTATTGTTCCTCAGAGGGTTAAAGTTTTAAATTCATCTTGTAACTCACAGTGCAGCAAGCCGTTGGGCAACTTCGGCACGTACGCGTTCCGCAAACTGGGCGGGCGTTTCGGCGCCGAGGTCTCCTTCGCCATGGCGGCGGACCGACACGGTTTGGGATTCCTGCTCTTTCTCGCCGACCACCAACATGAAGGGGACCTTTCGCACTTCCGCGTCGCGGATCTTGCGTCCGACCTTTTCATTCCGGTCGTCAACGAGGGCGCGAATATCGGACATTTCGAGCAGATTCACAACCTGTTGCGCGTACTCGTTGAAGCGCTCCGATACCGGAAGCACCACCGCCTGCTCGGGGGTGAGCCACAGCGGGAAGTTCCCTCCGCAGTGCTCCAGGAGCACCGCCACAAAACGCTCCATGGAACCGAAGGGCGCACGGTGAATCATGACCGGTCGGTGCATTTCGTTGTCGGCTCCTTTGTATTCGAGCTCAAAGCGCTCGGGCAGGTTGTAGTCAACCTGAATGGTGCCGAGCTGCCATTCGCGACCCAGGGCATCGCGCACCATGAAGTCGAGTTTGGGCCCGTAAAACGCCGCTTCGCCGTACTCAATGACGTAGGGAAGTCCCTTGTCTTGGGCAGCTTTGATGATGGCCTGCTCGGCCTTGTCCCAGTTTTCGGTTGAGCCGATGTACTTGCTTGGGTTTTCGGGGTCGCGCAGGCTTACCTGAGCCTTGAACGACGGGAAATCAAGCGTTTTAAAGATGTAGAGCACCAGGTCAATCACCTTTTCAAACTCTTCGAGCAGCTGGTCGGGCATGCAAAAGAGGTGGGCGTCGTCTTGGGTGAATCCGCGCACCCGAGTCAATCCGTGCAGCTCCCCGCTTTGTTCGTAGCGGTACACGGTTCCGAACTCCGCAAACCGAAGCGGAAGGTCGCGGTACGAACGGGGCTGCGACTTGTAAATCTCGCAGTGGTGGGGGCAATTCATGGGCTTGAGCAGGTACTCTTCGCCTTCCAAGGGAGTATTAATCGGCTGGAACGAGTCCTTGCCGTACTTCTCGTAGTGGCCCGAACACACGTAAAGCTCCTTGTGGCCAATGTGGGGCGTAATGACGGGCAGGTACCCCGCTTTCTTCTGGGCCGTCTTCAAAAAATTCTCCAGGCGTTCGCGGAGTGCGGCGCCCTTGGGCAGCCAAAGCGGCAAGCCCTGGCCCACGCGCTGGCTGAAGGTGAAGAGCTCGAGCTCGCGGCCCAGCTTGCGGTGGTCGCGCTTCTTGGCCTCTTCGAGCAGCACCAAGTGCTCCTCGAGCATGCTGGCCTTGGGGAACGACACGCCGTAAACCCGTGTAAGCTGCGGATTGTGCTCGTTTCCGCGCCAATAGGCTCCGGCCACGTTCATGATTTTAGCCGCCTTGATGTAGCCCGTGTTGGGAATGTGTCCGCCACGGCACAAGTCGGTGAAGTTCGCGTGGTCGCAGAACGTAATCGTTCCGTCCTCGAGGTTTTCGATGAGTTCCGTTTTAAACGGATTCCCCGCGTAGGTGGCCAGGGCCTCGGCTTTGGTCACGGAACGCATGCGGAATTCCGCCTTTTCGCGCGCAAACTCGAGCAGTTGCTTTTCCACTTTGGCAAAGTCGCCCTCGCCAAAGGATTCGCCGCGAAAGTCGACGTCGTAGTAAAATCCGGACTCAATCGACGGACCGATGGTGAGGTGGGCGTTGGGGTAAAAGTGAAGGATGGCCTGCGCCAAAACGTGGGCCGAAGAGTGCCAAAAAGCGGCCTTGCCTTCGGGCTGCTCCCAGGTGAAAAACACCAAGGTTCCGCTCGCGGCCAGGGGCTCATTTAGTTCGACGGTTTGACCGTTCCATTTGGCGGTCAGGGCATTTTGGGCGAGTCCGCGGCTAATGGATTCGGCCACCTGCATCGCGGTGGTTCCGGCGGAATACGAACGGACGGAGCCGTCGGGAAGGGTAATGTCAATCATGGCTTCGCTACAAGTGAAGAAGGCCCAAAGGTAGGTCGGGTCCGTATCTTTGCCGGCCATGACGCACGACGAAATTTTGGCGGTTTTGAACGGCCGCTGCGCGGGAACGCTGATGGAGACCTTGGGCATCGAATACACGGCGATGACGGCGGATTCGCTTACGGCGCGCATGCCGGTTACGCCCGGTCACCTGCAGCCGGTGGGCCTACTTCACGGCGGAGCCACGGTGGCCCTCGCCGAGACGGTGGGCAGCGCCGCATCCCAAATCTTTTTGGACGATCCGCACGGGTACGTCGCCGTCGGACTCGAAATCGCGGCCAACCACGTTCGGAGTGCGCGGAACGGATTCGTGCACGGAACCGCGACCTTTTTGCATCGGGGGCGCACGACCCATGTGCTTGAGATTCGCGTGGTGGACGATGCCGGCAAGCTGATTTCGTTCGTGAAAATGACCAACGCGATTGTGCCGCGCGAACACAAAGAGCACTCGTGAACGGACTGGCCTGGATTCGCGAAGCCGGTCAAGAGGCCCAGGCCTGGGAACTTGTTCCGTCGCCTCAGGGTTCCTTTGGCGTTGCACCCTTTCGGGGTGCGGTTCAGCGTTTTGATCCGGTCGATCGCGGACGCGGCGCCTTAGGGCGTACCTGGATGGCAGAGGCCCTCGGGCGCGTCGCGCTGCCGGCCCTTCACCCCGTGGATTCCCATGCCGCTGCCGACTACGTTCAGCTGGTGGAGCACGCACGCCAGGCCTGCGCCGACGGGGTACTTGAAAAGGTGGTGCTTTCGCGCCGCAAGGCCTACCACCGAAGCCGCGTGCAGCCCTGGGAAGCTTTTGAGCGCCTGTCGGATGCCTACCCGAACGCCACCGTGTTTTTGATTCAGACACCCGGCGCATCGCTGTGGATGGGCGCCACCCCCGAATGTCTTACCGAGGTCGTGGGTTCATCGGTGCGGACCATGTCGCTGGCCGGCACCCGCTTGCGGGGCAGTCAGGGCACTTGGGGACTCAAGGAGCGCGAGGAGCAGCACGTCGTCACCAAGGACATCGTGCAAATGCTGCAGGCTTTGGGCGTTGAATCGGTCCAGGTTGAAGGCCCCAGCGTGCTGGAGGCGGGGCCCGTCGAGCACCTTTGCAGCCACATCGAAGGCCGTTCAGCCGGTTTGAGTGCTTGGGACATCGCCGGAGCATTGCACCCCACGCCGGCCGTCGGGGGGCTTCCGCGGGCGCAGGCGCACGCCTTCATTCGGCGCCACGAGGGCTACGACCGCCGCAACTACGCGGGCTATTTTGGCTGGACGGCGGCGAATCGCTCCATTTTTCACGTGACGCTGCGCTGCGTAGAATGGGGTTCCGACGGGCTTCTGGGCTACGCGGGCGGCGGAATTACGGCGAAATCCGATCCCGTGGGCGAATGGGCCGAAACGGAGCAAAAACTTCAAACGCTCGAAAACGTTTTACTCGGGTGACGCGGACTTCGGCTCAGGAACTGGCGGCGGCCCTCAAGGGCCGTTTGGCGCAGCGTGCCTGGTCGGCGTGGGTGGCCTCGCCGGGAAGCCGCTGCGCGCCCTTGGTCCTGGCCTTTCGGGAGCTCGACGCGCCGTCGCAGGTAGTGCTCGACGAGCGGAGTGCGGCGCATTGGGCGCTGGGTGCGGCTGTTGCGTCCGGCAAGCCGGCCTTTGCGGTCTGCACCAGCGGCACGGCAGCCCTGAACTACGGCCCGGCCGTGGCCGAGGCCTTTTACCAACAGGTTCCGCTGCTCGTGATCACGGCCGATCGACCTGCAGACCTCATCGACAACGGCCACGGGCAGAGCATCCGCCAAACGCGGATTTTTGACGACCACCTTGTGGCCAAGGGCCTGCTCGACGATCGGCAGTCCCTGGAATGGAACCTTGGCGTCCTCGACGAGGCCTTAGCGGGTTTGGCCTACGGGCCGGTTCACCTGAACGTGCCCTTGGCCGAGCCGCTGTACGCCGCAATTCCGCCGCACCCCTCTGCGCCGTGGCGGTCCGAGCCGCGATCCGCCCCCAAATTGTCGCTGCCCGATTTTGTTTGCTCGGCCCAAAATCCGCTGCTGGTCGTGGGGCAGTGGAACCCCTCGTGGGGCGATGCCGAGCCGGCGGTGCGCCAACTGGCCCAAAAAGGCTGGGCCGTGGCCGCGGAACCGCTGAGCCAACTCCCCAGCGATGCCGCCGAGCACCTCGAAGACACGGTGGGTGGTTCGATGCCCGACGTCGTCGTTACGGTCGGCGGAGCCTGGGTGGCCAAGAAGGCCAAGCAGGCCCTCCAAGGCCTTCCCCACTGGGCTATCGGCCCGCGGAATCCCTTGCCCGACATGTTTGGCAACCTTCGGGCGCGCAGCTTGGCCGAGCCCATGGAAGCGCTTCAAGCGCTTGCCGAGCTGGCTCCCGATTTGGGGCGTTCCTGGACGCCGCGCAGTGCGCCCGCCCCGGCGCTCGACGGATGGCACGACCTTGCCCTGCACCGGGCGCTGGCCGAAGCGCTGCAGCCCGGTTGGGATGTGCACTGGGCCAATTCGACCCCCGTTCGCTACGCCAATTTCCTTTGGGGCCAGCATGCGTTTGGCCGCGGGATCCGGCACTTCAGCAACCGGGGTGCCAGCGGCATCGACGGCATGACGTCCACCGCGTTGGGGGCGGCCTGGGTTTCGAAGCGACCGACCGTGCTCGTGACGGGCGAACTTGGATTCCTGTACGACGGCGGTGCGGGCATTGCCTACGAGGCGCTTCCTTCCCTGAAGGTGCTCGTTATCAACAACCAAGGAGGTCAAATTTTTCAGTGGCTCGACGGGCCGCGCGCGAGCGGGCTCCTCGACCGCCACTTTGCCTTCCGCCACGCGCGCTCCGTCCGCTTCGCGGCCGAAAACCAAGGATTTACCTACCGCACGGCGAACAACCTGGACGAATTCCGCACCCAATTGCCGGCCTTTTTAAACGATTCCGCTCCGGCGGTGTTCGAAGTATATACCGACCCCGACGCGTCGGAACGTGCCTGGAAGGGCCGTTTTGGCGCCTAATTTTGACCCCATTATGGCACAGCGCACTTGGACCCCGATCAAGGAATACTCCGACATCAAATTCGAATTCTTCGAAGGCATCGCGAAGATTACCATCAACCGCCCGCAGGTCTACAACGCCTTTCGGCCGGAGACCAACATTCAAATGATTGAAGCGTTTGACGTCTGCCGCGAGCGCAGCGACATCCGCGTCGTGGTCCTCACGGGCGAAGGCGAAAAGGCATTCTGCAGCGGCGGCGACCAGAACGTCAAAGGGGTAGGGGGGTACGTCGGTGAAGACGGCGTTCCGCGCCTCAACGTGCTCGACCTTCACAAGCGAATCCGCGAGATTCCGAAGCCGGTGGTAGCCATGGTCAACGGCTACGCCATTGGCGGAGGTCACGTGCTCCACGTGGTCTGCGACCTGACGGTGGCCAGCGAAAACGCCAAGTTTGGCCAGACTGGACCCAAAGTAGGCAGCTTTGACGCGGGTTTTGGCTCGAGCTACCTCGCCCGCCACGTGGGCCAAAAGAAGGCTCGTGAGATCTGGTTTTTGTGCCAGCAGTATACCGCCCAAGAAGCCTTTGACATGGGCATGGTAAACAAAGTGGTTCCGCTCGCCGAACTCGAAGACACGGTGGTGGAATGGTGCCAAATCATGATGATGCGTTCGCCCATGGCCCTGCGCATGATCAAGCGAGGACTCAACGCCGAGCTCGACGGACAGCGCGGACTCATGGAATTCGCCGGCGACGCCACCCTCATGTACTACCTGATGGAGGAAGCGCAGGAGGGCAAAAAGGCCTTCTTGGAGAAGCGCAACCTGGAGGAGGCGCAGGAGGGCAAAAAGGCCTTCTTGGAGAAGCGCAACCCCGACTTCGGCAAGTTTCCCATCTTCCCCTGATGAAGGCCTGGATTGGCGCGCTGCGTCCGCGGACCCTTCCGTTGGCCCTCGCGACCATTGCGCTGGGTACCTTGCTCGCGGCCGACCGCGGCTACTTCGACGGCGTGCTGCTGGCGCTGACGGCGCTTACCGCTACGGCCTACCAAATTCTTTCGAACCTCGCCAACGACTTGGGCGACAGCCTTCGGGGTGCCGACCGGCACCGCGCGGAGGGTGCCGAACGCCGTGCGGTGGCGAGCGGAGCGTTGAGCGCCGCGGCCGTGAATCGCGCCGTCAACCTGACGACGGTGCTGGCCCTTGGCTTGACCGCAGCCACGTCTTGGTGGGGAACGCGTGGCATGGCTCCGGGCTATTTGTTGGGCTACCTCGCGCTGGGTGCGGCGGCCATTTGGAGCGCCCGTGGCTACACGTTGGGTCGGGCAGCCTACGGCTACCGTGGCCTCGGCGACGTGTTTGTCGTCGTGTTTTTTGGTCCGGTCGGGGTGGCTGGCGCCTACTTCTTGCAAACCCAGACCTGGGATTGGTTGATGCTGCTGCCGGGCTTGGCCATTGGGCTCTTCGCGGCCGGAGTACTAAACCTCAACAACATGCGCGACCTCGAGACGGACCGTTTGGCAGGCAAGAACACCTTGGCGGGCCAAATGGGGCTGGGTATGGCCAAGCTCTACCAAGTACTGCTCCTGTTCCACGGCTGGCTGGCCGCGGTCATGTTCATCTTTTTGCAGGCCCCGGTGACCTGCAGCCGCAGCTTCCTCTTCGCGGCCACCTTGCCCCTGATGACCGACACGGCGATCAAGGGCTGGAAGGCGAAGACGCCCGCCGAATTCGACAAGCTCCTCAAGCCCTTGGCGCTGCAAACGGTGCTTTTTGCGCTGCTGTTGGGCTACGGGCTGCTCGTCGACGCCAACGAGTGCAGCAAACCCTTGTTTTAACGTTTCAAACGGTGAAGGCGAGTTTTTGGTCGTACTCCTACACGTTTAAAACCCCTGCGGGCACCTCGCGCGGAATCCTTACCGCCAAACCCGCCTATTTTCTTGAAGTGGATGCCCAAGGCCTTCGCGGGCAGGGCGAGTGCGGACTGCTTCCCGGCCTTTCGGTCGACGACCGCCCCGACTACGAGCCGCAGCTGCAGGCGTTTTGCCGGGCACTCGAAGCGCTGGGTGAGGCCACCTGGGCCGATTGGGCCTCGGTCGGGGCCTTGGATCCCGCCTGGTCTCAGGCCTGGCAAGAATGGCCGTCCTTCGTCTTTGCGGCCGAGCAAGCCCTGCGAAGCTGGGCGGACCGCAGCCGCGGGGGCGACGGAACGCGCCACGCGACCACGCCCTTTGCCCGCGGCGAAGCGGGAATCCCCATTAACGGTCTACTCTGGATGGGGTCGTCGTGCTACCTCCACGACCAGTCCGAAGCGCGGCTCACCGAAGGCTTTCGCTGCCTTAAAATGAAGGTGGGTGCCCTGGACTTTGACGCGGAATGCGACGTGCTGCGCCACAACCGCAGCTTGGATGCCCAGCTCGAGCTGCGCGTGGACGCGAACGGAGCGTGGTCGACGGACCTTGCCCTCGAGCGCATGCGCGCCTTGGCCGAGTTCTCGCTGCACAGCATTGAACAGCCCTGTGTCGCTTCGAACCGCGACGGACTAAGGGCGGCTGCGGCGAGCGGAACCCTGCCGGTGGCGCTGGACGAAAGCCTCATTGGGCTGCACGAAGCCGCTGAACGCGACGCGCTCTTGGACGAGGTTAAACCACAGTACATTGTATTGAAGCCCAGTCTTTTGGGCGGTATAGTTTCAAGTGAAGATTGGATTCGTCGGGCCGAAGCTCGGGGCATCAAGTGGTGGATCACGTCCGCCCTCGAAGGAAGCATCGGGCTCAGTGCCATTGCTCAGTGGGCGTCAACATTGCCCGGCTTGGATGGCTACCAAGGCTTTGGAACGGGATCGCTGTACACCAACAACCTCCCGGCACGCACCGAAGTGCGCTCGGGCCAACTCTGGATGAAATGAGCCGAGGTCGTCCGCCCAAACCGCGCGCTCCCAAGGCGGAGATTGAGTTCAGCGCCGCCTGCTCGGCGTCGCGCCGCCGCGAGGTGCAGGTCGTCGTGGACTGGTGGCAATCCGACGCCCCGACGTGGACGCTGCACACCAGCGGAAGTACGGGGGCACCTAAAGAACTTGTGCTGCAGCGCGCCCACATTGTGGCCAGTGCCCAAGCCACCATCGCCGCCTTTGATCTTCGCGAAGGCCAGCGCAGTCCGCTGCTCTTGGCGGCCACGACGGCCGGCGGGTTCATGATGGTGGTGCGCGCGCTGATTGCCGGGTTGCGCTTGGACGTGCTGCCGGTGGAGCGCCGACCGGCTACCCGACCCGGATTGCGCTACGACTTTGTGGCGCTGGTGCCGGAACAGGCTGCGGCATTGGCAGCCGACCCCAGCTTCAATCCCAAGGACTACCGCTGCACGCTGCTCGGCGGCGCCGACGTCCGTCCTGAGCTCGAGGCCCAGCTTGCCAGCTGGCCTCGGCCGATCTACCACGGCTTCGGCATGACCGAAACCTTGACCCACGTGGCCCTGCGCCAAATCGGCAAGGGGCGAACGTACCGCGGTCTTCCTGGGGTGCTTTTTGCCCAAAAGGGCGAGGCCTTGGTCGTTGACGATCCGTCGCGTGGAGTTCGTGGCTTGGTTACGACTGACGCAGCCAAGGTGCTGTCAGCCAATGAATTCGAGTGGCTCGGACGCCTTGACGGTGCCGTCGTGAGCGGCGGCAAAAAGATTTTTCCCGAGGTGGTCGAGGCGGCCAGCGGCGCCGAAGGCGTCGCAGTGGGCGTCCCGAGCACGGAGTGGGGCCAGGCCCTGGTTTGGGTGGGAGCCCCCGGCGTGGACCTCGCTAGCATTGCCCAGAAATGGGAAGCGCTGCCGAGTTGGCAGCGCCCCAAGCACGTACTGCAGCACGCGATTCCGTATTTAGCCAGTGGCAAGCCCGACCGTCAGGCCGTGGCACGCTGGGCGGCTCAGGAGTTGGCCTTGCGGTGATCTTCTAAGAACTTCTCCAGGCCGATGTCGGTCAGCGGGTGCTTGAGCAGCGCGGTAATGGCGCTGAGTGGGCCCGTCATCACGTCGGCACCGATGGTGGCGCACTCAATCACGTGCATCGGGTGGCGCACGCTGGCCGCTAGAATCTGCGTTTCGTAGCCGTAGTTGTCAAAAATCACGCGAATCGTCTCGATGAGGCCGAGTCCGTCGGTCGAAATGTCGTCGAGGCGCCCAATGAACGGCGAAACGTAGGTTGCGCCCGCTTTGGCAGCCAAAAGGGCCTGTCCCGCGCTGAACACCAGGGTGCAGTTGGTCTTGATGCCGCGGTCGCTGAAGTAGCGAATCGCCTTGACGCCGTCTTTGATCATCGGGATCTTGACCACGATTTTTGGGTCGATTTCGGCCAGTAACTCGCCTTCGCGCACCATGCCGGCGAAATCCGTCGAGATAACTTCGGCGCTCACGTCGCCGTCTACGATGCCGCAGATGGCCTTGTAGTGCTTGAGGATGTTGTCGGTTCCTGAAATGCCTTCTTTGGCCATCAGAGAGGGGTTCGTCGTAACGCCATCAAGGATTCCCATGTCGTGGGCTTCTTTGATTTCGGCCAGGTTTGCGGTGTCGATGAAAAATTTCATGGCAATAAATCAGGGTAACGGTTTTAGTCCGCCCAAAGGTCGGGCTATTTTTGTGCTATGCAACCCCAATCCGCTTCTGATTTTTCCACCGAACTCCTGCGCGACTACCGCCTCGGAATCCTGAGCCGCGAATGCTCGCTGCTTGGCCGCAAGGAAGTCCTTACCGGCAAGGCCAAATTCGGCATTTTTGGCGACGGCAAAGAACTCGCCCAGCTCGCGTGGGCGCGGGTTTTTCGCGACGGTGACTTCCGCAGCGGCTACTACCGCGACCAGACGTTCATGCTGGCGATTGGGGCCTTGACGCCGCAGCAGTTTTTTGCTTCCCTGTACGCCGATACCGACGTGGAGCGCGAGCCCAGCAGCGCCGGCCGACAGATGAACGGCCACTTTGCGACGCGCACGCTGAACGCCGACGGTTCGTGG
>JAJTFK010000005.1 GCA_021298655.1 Cryomorphaceae bacterium
TGATTTATAAATGCTTATGTTCAACCATCGGTGTTCCGCAGCACCTTGCCTAGCGCCTTGCCCTTGGCCAATTCGTCGACCAATTTATCGAGGTAGCGCACCTTTTGCGAGAGCGGATTTTCGATTTCTTCGACGCGCCAGCCGCAGATTACGCCTTTGATAAGGGAAGCGTTGGGGTTAAGTTGGACGGAATCAAAGATTTGCGCAAAGGTCCATTTCGCGTCGATCCAGGATTGGATGCGTTCGCGGCTGGATTGCGTAAGCCAAGCGAGCGCTTCGAGGTAGTGGTCGGGGTTAACGTCCTTTCGCTCCAGTTTGGCGAGGTAGTGCGGATGCACCGAGGCTAAGGTCATGCGCGCAATGCGCTCGTCGGTAGTCATGCCGCAAGGTGCTAAATAGTGCGGAATTAAAAAACCCAGGCCGTTGGGCCTGGGTTTGGTTTTCAAGTAGACATTCTTGAGAGGAGGTCGAACTCATACTTGAATCCCATTGCTGGTTACCCGTCAAGTCTTGAATCTAAATAGTGGGACAAGTTTCGGCAAATACTGTTTGATTGCCCCAAGAAAGCTATAACCTTCCTTTTTAGTGTTTTCGACTTTCGGGGGGAATACAATTTGATTCGCAGGCGGATTTATTAAGAAACTTCCTATTTCTGCTAAACTGCCTTTGTTCGGTGGTCGCTGAATCGAGCGTCTGGTCTCTCGTCATATTGGCTCTATTTATTATTTATTGGGGAGGTGCATAGAACTAGGAATATCAAGATGTTTTATTATCGTTTATGGCTTATGAACCTGCCAATGTTTATAAGTATTGGTGGCACTGTTTTTCGGATAAAATGGAAGTTCTACTTTACCCACGGTTAACGTAACCACTTTAGTAACTTAATTTCCCATAGTATGAAAAAAGTAATATTTACTACAATTTTTGCCTGTATAGCTTTGTCTTCAGTAGAAGTCAATGCGCAAACAGCTAAGGGCGATGTCTGGCTTGGAGGCTCCTCTAATTTAGGGTTGACCTTCACTCCAGATTTTACAATAAGTACCTCTTTTACTGCTGATTATTTTTTGATGGACCGCCTTTCGGTGGGTGCACAAGTATACGTTGGTGTTATGCCACAACAAACGTATGTTGGCTTGAATCCAAGGGTTCAATACTTCATTACCAAGGCGATTTATGCTAATTTGGATGCCAATGTTTTACAGGTTAATCCAGGTGGAACATCGGTTGACTTGCATAGCTTAAATGCAGGAGTTGGGTACTGGTATTCCTTGAGCGAGAATGTGGTGGTTTCGCCGATGCTCCAATTGAATGACCTAAGCGGTGATTTAGGAATCGGTACCGTGGTTAGTTTTCAAGTGAAACTATAATTTAAAAAATTACTTGATTGAAGGCCTGCTTTGCAGGCCTTTTTTTGTTAAAAAACTGGATCGAGCAAACCCAGCGCGCTCAGGGTAGGGGATTTTTTGCTGCCTTCGTGAGCGAGCTCCCAGGCTCCATAAAAAAATCCCAAGGACCGAAGTCCTTGGGATTGCCTAGTAGCGGGGGCCGGACTCGAACCGACGGCCTTCGGGTTATGAGCCCGACGAGCTACCAACTGCTCCACCCCGCGATATGGACGGCGAAGATACGACAAAACATAAAAACCCACAACTCTCGCGGGGTTCCGCATAAAAGCCCGACCTTTGCAGCCATGTCAAAACCCCACAAGTCCGGATTTGTAAACCTCATCGGCCACCCCAACGTGGGCAAGTCGACGCTGGCCAACGCCCTAGTGGGGGAGCGTCTGAGCATCATTACGCCCAAGGCCCAAACCACGCGCCACCGAATTTTTGGCATCCTGAACGGCGAAAACGAGCAGTGCGACTACCAGGTCGTGTTCTCGGATACCCCGGGTGTGCTGGATCCGGCCTACGAGCTGCAGGAGCGCATGCTGGACGCCGTGCGCGAGGCACTCAAGGACGCCGACGTGTTTTTGTACGTGGTGGAACTGGGTGAAGGTCCGCTCAAAAATGAAGGCTTGTTTAAGCATTTAGAAACGACGAATACGCCGGTGTTGGTGCTGCTCAACAAGATTGACCTCAAGGATCAAGCGATGCTGGAGGCCGAAGCCGTGAAGTGGCAGGAGCGCCTTCCGAAGGCCGAAGTGATTCCAATCAGTGCGCTCAACCGATTCAACTTGGACTACCTGATGGGGCGGATTCTGGATCTCATTCCCGAGGGGCCGGCCTATTTTGAAAAGGACCAGCTCACGGACCGCAGCGAGCGATTCGTGGCCTCAGAGATCATTCGCGAGCAGATTTTGATGCGCTACCAGAAAGAGGTTCCGTATTCGGTGGAGGTTGCGATTGACACCTTTGAGGAGGGCGAAGACATCCACAAGATTCGGGCGGTGCTGTATGTGGCGCGCGAGTCCCAAAAGGGCATCATCATTGGGCACAAGGGCGCAGCCATCAAGGCAGTCGGCATCGGGGCCCGCAAGGCCATGGAAGCCTTTTTTCAGCGCCAGGTTCACCTGGAGCTTTTTGTGAAAGTTCAGGCGGACTGGCGCGACAACGCCCGCTCGCTCAAGCAATTCGGATACTAGTATGAGGTCATTAATCGCCATTGTTGGCCGCCCCAATGTGGGAAAGTCCACGTTTTTTAACCGCCTCGTGCAAAAGCGCGAAGCCATTGTCGACTCGGTGGCCGGCGTTACGCGCGACCGCCACTACGGCAGCGCGGAGTGGGGCGGAAGGGTATTTAGCCTGGTCGACACCGGCGGCTGGGTCGAAGGCTCTGACGACGTATTTGAGGGCGAAATCCGCCGCCAGGTAAAGGCCGCGCTCGACGAGTGCCACGCCGTGCTGTTTTTGGTGGATGCCGAAGACGGCCTTACGCCCGACGACGAAGAAATTGCGCAACTCCTGCGCCGCCAAAAAAAGCCCGTGCTGCTGGTGGCCAACAAGGTCGACAACCACGCCCGGTCCACGCAGGCCGCGGAGTTTTACGGGTTGGGCTTTGGTGAGCCCTACGCCCTGAGCTCGGTAAACGGCAGCGGAACCGGCGAACTGCTGGACCAGTTGATCACGCTGCTTCCGCCCGCAGCGGATGACGAGGGCAACGAGCTCGACCCCTGGGAAGGCTTGCCCCGCCTGGCCATTGTTGGCCGCCCCAACGTGGGCAAGTCGTCGATCACCAACGCCCTGTTTGAGGAAGAGGTCAGCATCGTCACCGACATCGCCGGCACCACCCGCGATACCGTAAACCAGCGCTTTGCGAAGTTTGGTATGGAGTTCGTGCTGCTCGACACGGCCGGACTGCGCAAAAAGGTCAAGGTGCACGAGGACCTCGAGTTCTACAGCAACATGCGCACGCTGCGCACGATCGAGGATTCCGACGTGTGTATTTTGGTGATTGATGCGACCCAAGGAATTGAAGCCCAGGATCTTGCGATTATCAGCGTGATCCATAAAAACCGCAAGGGCCTCGTGGTCGTGGTCAACAAGTGGGACCTTGTCGAAAAGCAGACCCAGACGTTGGAAGAGTACAAGGCCGTGGTGAAGAAGCGCTTGCAACCGTTTAACGACGTGCCCATTATTTTCACTTCGGCGGTGACCAAGCAGCGCGTACTCAAGGCCATTGAAGAGGCGATGGAAGTCTACCGCCGCCGTTCCACGCGGATTTCAAAAACCGATTTGAACGACCGCCTGCTTTCCATGGTGAAGCACCAGCCGCCGCCCATTTACAAGGGCAAGGAAATCAAAATCAAGTTCATTACGCAGCTGCCAACCAAGTACCCGCAGTTTGTCTTTTTCTGCAACCTTCCGCAGTACGTCAAAGACAGCTACTCGCGCTTTGTTGAGAACCAGATGCGCCAGATGTACGACTTGAGCGGCGTACCGATTGACCTCTTCTGGCGGAAGAGTTCATAAATAGTGGCCTTTGAGGCTAAAGATCCACACGGTGGATTCGTCAAATCGGTAAACCAATCGATGCTCGAGGTTAATTCGACGGGACCAGTATCCTTTGAGCTGGTGCTTGAGTGCCTCTGGCTTTCCGATGCCAGAAGTTGGTGTGCGTTGTATAGCGTGAATTAAATCGTGGACTCGTTGGGTCGATGTTGCGTTCGTGCCAATAAGCGCAAAAAGTTCATCCATCGCCCTCGGTGTGAAGACGACCGACCTCATTACTCCATAGCAATACCCCGGCCTCGAGCCAGTTCCAGTTCACCTTGGAGCACATCAATGGCTAGCCTTAAGTCGTTGTATTCCTTGATGGACATAAGCACAGCTCCGCTTCCTTTTGAACGTTTGATGACCACGAGTTCATTATCGTGTTCCACCTTGTCCAATAGGGATTTAAGATCTGAGCGCAGCTCGGAATAGTTAACCGCAACCATATTCACGTACGTATTTACGTACGAATTTAGGGAAAATTCAATGTTGTTCATGCCCGAAAGCTCGAATTAATTCTTCGAGCACAGCCGTGGTTAAATGGATGTTCGGGGATGCCGACTTACTTAGTCGCCTTGCGGAAGGCCTCTTCGAGGTCTTCTTTACCCGGTCCAAAGGTGCCGATGGATGCTTCGCGCACCAGCTGTCCGCGGCGGATGAAGCCGACCACGTCGCACATGGCCTGAACTTCCTGCATCACGTGGGTGCTGAGGATGACGGTTTTGTCGTGGCCTACCCGGCGGATGAGCTGGCGAATTTCCACCAACTGGTTCGGGTCGAGGCCGGTGGTGGGCTCGTCGAGAATCAGCACTTTGGGGTCGTGAATCAGGGCTGCGGCCAGGCCGACCCGCTGGCGGTAGCCCTTGGAGAGTTCGCCGATGCGCTTGTGGCGCTCGGGCGTGAGGCCTACGTCGGCGATAAGGTTTTCGGCGCGGTCGCGCGGAACCTGGTACAGGTCCGCCACGTAGTGCAGGTATTCCGTTACGTACAGGTCGGGGTAGAGCGGATTGTGCTCGGGCAGGTAACCCACCTGCTGGCGCACGGCCAGGCTGTCGGTGGCGCAATCGAGTCCGCACACCTGGGCAGCGCCCTCGTCGGCCGGAATGAGTCCGCACAAAATTTTCATGAAGGTGGACTTGCCGGCCCCGTTGGGACCGAGAAGGCCGTAAATCTGGCCGGGCTGGGCGTGGAGCGAAAATCCGTCGAGCGCATTTTGGCGCCCGTAGGTCTTGCGAAGGTTTTCGGCGGCAATCGACATGGCGAAGAGTAACGAAGGCCGAAGGTAAGCCGATATCTTTGGTGTTCCGATGGAAGCCCTCGTCCTAAAATCAACCGGAAGCTGGTACCGCCTGCAGTTTGCCGACGGAACCCAGGCCGACGCCCGCTTGCGCGGTGCGCTTCGGCTTGCGGGGAGCCGCGCGACCAACCCGGTTGCGGTGGGGGACCGCGTGGAGGCCGATCCCGAATCGGAGGGGCGCTGGGCCATCACCTCGGTGCACGAACGCCGCAACCACCTGGTGCGCAAGTCGGTTAACCTGTCGCGCAAGTCCCAGGTGATCGCTGCCAACATCGACCAAGCGGTGCTGATTGCGACCGTGGCCGAACCCGTCACCCTTTACGGGTTTATGGACCGCTTTTTGGCGACCGCTGAGGCCTACCGAATCCCGACCGTAATTGCCTTCAATAAAGTGGACGCGCTCGATGAGGCGGGCGAGGCGGAACTGGCCTACCGCGAGGCAGCCTACGGCCAGGCGGGCTACCGTACCCTAAGGGTTTCGGCCGAGACGGGCGAGGGGCTGGAGGCCCTTCGCGACGTGCTGCGCGCAAAGGTTTCGCTCTTCAGCGGCCACAGCGGAGTAGGCAAGAGCAGCCTGGCGAACCGCCTTCAGCCCGGCCTCGACCTGCGCACGGGGGCCATCAGTTCGGCCCACGGTCAGGGCCAGCACACCACCACCTTTGCCGAGATGCATCCGCTGGATTTGGGCGGATTCCTCATTGACACCCCAGGAATCCGCGGATTTGGGCTGGTCGACATGGAGCGCGAAGAGATCAGCCATTATTTTCCGGAGCTGTTTGCGCTGGCGGCCGGCTGCCGGTTCAGCAGCTGCCTGCACGCCGACGAGCCGGGTTGCGCGGTGCGCACGGCCTACGAGGCGAACAAGCTGGCCCCGACCCGCTACGAAAGCTACCTCAGCATGCTCGCGGGCGAAGACGAAGACGACCCCTACCGCCACGGGGCTTTTAAGGACCTCAAAAGCCGTACGCGATGAGGGTGGTGGTCCAGCGGGTGCTCGAAGCGAGCGTGTCGATTGACGGCAAGCTCCACAGCCGCATCGGGCCGGGCCTGCTCGTGCTGGCCGGCTGGGAAGAAGCCGATACGTCCGAAGACAACGCCTGGATAGCACAAAAAATCAGTAAAATGCGGCTGTTCCCCGACGCCGAAGGGGTCATGAACCGCTCGGTGGTTGAGGCCGGCGGGGAGCTCTTGGTGGTCAGCCAGTTTACGCTGCACGCGTCGACCAAGAAGGGCAACCGTCCGAGTTACTTCAAGGCGGCGCACCCGCGGATTTCGGTTCCGCTGTACGAAGACTTTCTCGACGTGCTTTGGAACGAGGCCAACCTGCCCGTGAAGTCGGGGGTGTTTGGCGCCGACATGAGGGTTGCGCTGGTCAACGACGGCCCCGTTACGATTACGATGGATTCTAAAAACAAGGAATGATGACGTTTGATGCCAAGTTGCCCGTCGGGGCCCTGCAAGCCGAAGTGGATCAGTGGATTGCGGAATTCGGCGTCCGCTACTTCAACGAGTTGACCAACATGGCGCAGCTCAGCGAAGAGGTGGGCGAGGTGGCCCGAATCATTGCGCGCCGCTACGGAGAACAGTCCGAAAAGGAGTCCGACAAGGCCAAGGACCTCGGCGAAGAGCTGGCGGATGTGCTGTTTGTGACGCTCTGCCTGGCCAACCAAACGGGCACGGACTTGCAAGCCGCCTTTGACCGCCGAATGGCCGCCAAGGGTGCGCGCGACCGGGAACGCCACGCCAACAACGCCAAGCTAAAGTAGCCGGTTAAACAGAACGGCGCGAACTTGGTTTGTACCTTTGGAACCTACTTCAAAAACCCCTTGATGATGCGTGCGGATTTGTACGAACACCCCGACTACTACCTGATGGACGAGCTCCTTACCGAGGAGCACAAAATGGTGCGCGAAGCGACCCGCGAGTGGGTCAAGCGCGACGTGACGCCGGTCATCGAGGACTACGCCCAGCGCGCAGAGTTCCCGAAGCACCTGGTCAAGGGCCTGGCTGAAGTGGGCGCATTCGGTCCCTACATTCCCGCGGAGTACGGCGGCGCGGGCCTCGACCAAATTTCCTACGGCCTGATGATGATGGAAATCGAGCGCGGCGACAGCGGAATCCGCTCGACCTGCTCGGTGCAGAGCTCGCTGGTGATGTACCCCATCTACGCCTACGGCAACGAGGAGCAGCGCCGCAAGTACCTTCCTAAGCTCGCCAACGGCGAGTGGCTGGGCAGCTTCGGTTTGACCGAGCCCAACTTCGGCTCAAATCCGGGCGGCATGGTGACCCACATCAAGGACATGGGCGACCACTACCTGCTCAACGGAGCCAAGATGTGGATTTCGAACGCGCCCTTCTGCGACGTGGCCGTGGTCTGGGCCAAAGACGAGTCCGGCCGCATTCAGGGCGTCATTGTGGAGCGCGGAATGGAGGGCTTCACTACCCCCGAAACCCACAACAAGTGGTCGCTGCGTGCTTCAGCCACCGGCGAGCTCGTGTTTGACAACGTGAAGGTCCCTAAGGCCAACCTGCTGCCCAACAAGTCGGGCCTCGGGGCTCCGCTGGGCTGCTTGGATTCGGCGCGCTACGGCATCGCCTGGGGCGCTTTGGGCGCAGCCATGGACTGCTACGACACGGCGCTGCGCTACAGCAAGGAGCGCATTCAGTTTGACCGCCCCATCGGTGGATTCCAGCTGCAGCAAAAGAAGTTGGCCGAGATGATCACTGAGATCACGAAGGCTCAGTTGCTGACGCTGCGCCTTGGCCAGCTCAAGAACGAAGGCCGCGCCACCACTGCCATGATTTCGATGGCCAAGCGCAACAACGTAGCCATGGCCCTGGACATTGCCCGCGAAGCCCGCCAAATGCTGGGCGGAATGGGCATTACCGGCGACTACCCCATCATGCGCCACATGATGAACCTCGAGTCGGTGGTGACCTATGAGGGTACCCACGACATTCACCTGCTCATCACCGGCATGGACGTAACCGGCCTTAACGCATTTAAGTCGTGAAGAAGTTCCTTCGTTTTTCAGCCCTCGCACTGGGTTCTGCCGCGCTTTTGGTGGCCTGTGAAGTAGAGAATACCTGCCTGGAGTGCGAAGCATCTCAGGTGACGACGATTCCCGGCGAGCAGCCGGTCACGGTGCCGATTGGTCCGCTTGAATTGTGCGGAACCGAAGTGGATTCCGTACTCGCGGGCCCCTTCACCCAAACCCTAGATATGGGTGGCGTGACGGCGACGCAGGTGACGACCTGGACTTGCCAGTAGCTCAGCTTGGTGCTCGACCTGCCACGGTCTTCGCACCAAGCTTCGCTCATTGATCTGTTCGGGGCTCGACCTGCCACGGTCTTCGCACCAAGCTTCGCTCATTGATTTGTTCGGTTCGGGACCTGATGCGGTCTGAGCATCAATCGATGCTTCTTTTGTTCGCTAACCTTCGAGCTACGAACTGCGCGCCTGCGTAGGCGGTTGCACCAAAGTAAAGTGGAGTTCGGTGCGAAGACCGTGGCAGGTCGAGCAACGAACTACGCGCCTTCGTCAGCGGTTGCACCGACTTCGGGTTTCTGGTATTCAATGAAAAGTTGAGCGTAATTCGGTGCGAAGACCGTGGCAGGTCGAGCAACGAACTACGCGTTCAACCGAGCTACGGTGCCCAACGGCAGCACCTTGCCAAACGAGTCGGCCACGGCGAGCTCGAGCAGTTCGGGCTCGCGCTTGAAGTGCTGGCTGATGAGCGTGTGGGCGACCACGGCGCTCAGGCCCATGCTGTACAGGTTGAGGGCGAGGAATCCGCCCGGCGCAAGCAGGGCCGCGCAGTCGCGCAGTAGGTCGTCGATTTGCTCTTCGAGCACCCATTTTTCGCCGGCGGGTCCGCGGCCGTAGGCCGGAGGATCCAGCAAAATGCCCTGGTAGGTCTTGCCGCGCTTGACTTCGCGGCGCACAAAGGCGGCGGCGTCTTCGACCACCCAGCGAATTCCGTCGAGGCCGCTGGCGTCCATGTTGCGGCGGCCCCAATCGACCACCTTGCGGACCGAGTCCACGTGCGTAGTGTCGGCGCCGGCGGCGCGGGCAGCTAGGCTGGCTCCGCCCGTGTAGGCAAAGAGGTTGAGCACTTTTGAGTCGGTTCCGGTGACGGCCACTTGGTCAAAAATCCATTCCCAGTTGGTCGCCTGCTCGGGAAAGATTCCGAGGTGCTTAAAGGCCGTGCGCTCCAGGTCAAAATGAAGCTGGGTTCCGCGCAGGTCGTAGGTCAGGGGCCATTGAGCGGCGGTTCCGGGCTTGAGCGACCAGTCGCCCGACTCGGGATTTTGCTTGGACCGTGTGAAGTGGGCGTCGGCGCGCTTCGACCATTCGGCGGGCGAAAGAGAAGGCGTCCACACCGCTTGGGGCTCCGGGCGCCACAGGGTTTGGCGGCCAAAGCGCTCGAGCTTGGCGAAGTTGCCGCTGTCGATCAGTTCGTAGTCGGTCCAGGGCGCAACGGCCACGTCGATGCGCAGGCTCATGATCGCTTCGCGTTGTAGTAGGCCTGGGTTTCGGCGGCCGGGTTAAAGTATCCGTAGGCGATGTGCGGGTAGGTTTCGCGCACGCGGTGCATCAGTTCGAGGACGCCAAACGGGTTGCCGTCGGGCTGCTTCCGCAGCTTTTTGAAGTACCAGTCGGGGTCGATGTTGAAGTTCCGCCACTGAATCATGCTCAGGTCGGTGTCCTCGATGAGGCGCTGCAGGGCGTCCCACTCGGCGGGCGTGTCGGTGCAGCCGGGGAACACGAAGTAGTTGATGCTCGCCCATCCGCCGTGCTGGCGCACGACCTTGAGGCTCTGGGCGAGGGCCTCGAATTCGTAGTTCCGCGGCAGGTAGTAGCCGGTGTACCAGTCTTTTTGGGCGGAATTCATGCTCACGCGGATGCTGCGCAGTCCGGCCTCGCAAAGCTTGGCCACGTCGTCGGGGCGCGATCCGTTGGTGTTGATGTTAAAAATTCCGCGGTCGGTCACGGCGCGCACGCGGCGCATCGCCTCGGCCAGCGTGTCGGCCACCAGCAAGGGTTCGCCCTCGCATCCTTGGCCAAACGACATGACGGGGTAGGGGGCCTGCTCGAGGTGGTGCAGCGCAATGTCGGCAATCTCCTGAGGGTCAGGGATGAACTTGAGGCGAAAGTGGGCGCTCGACACGTCCTCGTCCTCTTGGAGCGATATGCAGCCGAGGCAGGTCGCGTTGCAGGCGGGCGACGAGGGAATGGGCAGTTCCCAGCGCTCCAAGAAGAAGTTTTGGGCAGCGCGGCACTGGTAGCTCCCGGCGCACTGCGTGGCAAGGTGCTCCACCAGGCGGTTGTCGGGGAAGCGCTTTTTCATGCGGTCCACCGCGCCCTCGATCATCGGGGCGTGGAACTGGCTGACGTCCTGGCGCAGGTCGGGGTCGACGCGCACGGCGGTCGTCCAAAATCGCCCGTCGAACCAACCCAGGGCGGTGTAGGCGTAGAGCGGCAAAATGGGCGCTGGCCCCTGCTTTTCGTAGGCCGCCAGGTAGGTTTGGGTGTGGGCCGGGCTCACAAAGGCGGCCACGGCGTCGCCGTCCATGAGCTCGGACTGCTGGGTTTCGGGGTTCCAGCCCAGGGGCTTGCGGCCGGGCAGGGCAAAAAATTCGGAGCCTTCGGGCAGCGGAATAAAGTCCTCGGGGCGCAGCGCGACCAGGTCGTTGCCGGTGCGGCCCATGCAGCGCAGCTGGGGGTGCTCTTCAATATTGCCCTCGGCATCGGCGACCAGCGCGAAGGGTACTTCGGCGGGGTGCTCGATGGGGCGCGATCGAAACAGCGGGTGTTCCGGGGCGAAGTCAAGGCTGCGGGACTGCATGGGGCAAAGGTAGCGCGGAGCGTTCCGCGCCAAGGTTAGTAGAGGTAGGTGTCGAACGGGAAGCGCGCCGCGTGGATCGTCGCGGCACTGCGGTAGATCATCTCGCGCAGGGCGTCGAACTGATCCTTGTGCAGGGCGCTGATGAAGGCGCACTGGCCGTTGGTGCGGCGCACCCAAGCGGACTTGAGCTCGTCAAGGCTGCCCGCAGGGCGGCCTTCTTCGTCGGTGGGAGCCGTCCACGCGTCGATTTTGTTGAAAATCGCGATTTGCGGTGTGTCTTGGCAGCCTAAGTCCTGCAGGATTCCGGCGACGGATTCCATGTGGTCCTCGTAGTTGGGGTGCGCCACGTCAATGACGTGCAGCAAAATGTCGGCCTCGCGCACCTCGTCCAGCGTCGATTTAAACGATTCAACCAGCTGCGTCGGCAGCTTGCGGATGAAGCCCACGGTGTCGGTCAGCAGGAACGGCAGGTTGCCAATCACGACCTTGCGCACCGTGGTGTCGAGGGTGGCGAATAGTTTGTTTTCGGCCAGCACCTCGCTCTTGCTCAGGGCGTTCATGAGTGTGGATTTGCCCACGTTGGTGTAGCCGATCAGCGCGATGCGCACCAGGGCGCCGCGGTTGCCCCGCTGGGTTGCCATCTGGCGGTCGATGACGGTCAGTTTTTCTTTGAGGTGCGCAATCTTTTGCTTGATGATGCGGCGGTCGGTCTCAATTTGGGTTTCACCGGGACCCCGCATTCCAATGCCGCCCTTTTGGCGCTCCAGGTGGGTCCACATGCGCGTCAGTCGGGGCAGCAGGTATTCGTACTGGGCCAGCTCTACCTGAGTGCGGGCATAGGACGTTTGGGCGCGGGCCGCAAAAATGTCGAGGATGAGGTTGGTCCGGTCCATCACCTTGCGCTCAAAGAGGCGTTCGATGTTTTTGAGCTGCGACGGCGTGAGTTCGTCGTCAAAGATGATGAGGTCGATGTCTTCGGATTCGACGTAGGCCTTGATTTCGTCCATTTTGCCGGAACCCAAAAACAGCGTGGGGTCGGGTTTGTCGAGTTTTTGGGTAAACACGGCCACCGTCTCGGCTCCGGCGGTGTCGGCCAAAAAGCGGAGTTCGTCCAGGTATTCCTGGGCTTTGGTTTCGTCCTGGGTGCGGGTAACGGCGCCAACGAGCACGCAGCGCTCTGGCCCCTGTCGGGGTCGCCGATCAATCATGCCCCAAAGTTAGAACAGTCGGTCCCAGGGAACGCGGCTGGCGATGAGAAGGAGTCCGAGTCCGACGTAGGCAATGACGGCTTGGTGCTTGCGGTGGTCGCTGTCGAGTTTTTTGTATCGGATGCGTCCCGCGGTGACCAGGGCAATGCCAATGAGGTTTACGCTCAGGTGCTCGACGGCAAACAGGCGGAGTTCCGGGGTGCGCATGACTTCGCCGGCGTTTTCGGCAAGGAGTCCGAACCACGGTCCAACGAAGTACAGGGCCAAGCCAAAGAGGAGCTGAAGGTGACCCGTGATCAAGGTGGCCAGGGTTAATCCGTTTAATGCCCTACTTGTTGGCTTGCTTTGGAGCCGGTTGAATAGGGCGACAAGGACGGTAGCAAGGGCTGCGATAAGAAACAGGTAGGCAAGGCTGCGGTGGCTGTGAAGCAATCCAGTGTACACGTTAAATTCGGATTAAATGGGTGATTCCGTTTGTTACGCCAAAGTTAAGTCGCCCAAGGCACCTCGTATGTTAAATTTCGGCAGACCTTTGCAGCTATGAAAAAGACGCCGATTCGCAAGCGAGATGTATTAGAATACCACGAGGGACACCGCCCCGGAAAGGTGGAAGTGGTGCCCACAAAGCCTTCGAATTCCCAGCGCGACCTCAGTATCGCCTACTCACCGGGCGTGGCCGAACCCTGTTTGGAGATTGCAGCGAATCCCGAAGACGCCTACCGCTACACGGCCAAAGGCAACTTGGTGGCCGTAATCAGCAACGGCACGGCGGTATTGGGATTGGGCGACATCGGTCCTCTTGCGTCGAAGCCGGTGATGGAAGGCAAAGGCGTTTTGTTCAAAATTTTTGCAGACATCGACGTATTTGACCTTGAGCTCGACACCAAGGATCCCGATAAGTTTGTGGAGACCGTGAAAATTCTGGCGCCCACCTTCGGCGGCGTCAACCTCGAAGACATTTCGGCACCGGACTGCTTCTACATCGAAAAACGTTTGCGCGAGGAACTGGACATTCCCATCATGCACGACGACCAGCACGGTACCGCCATCATTACGGGTGCTGCGCTGCTGAACGCCACGGAGTTGGTGGGCAAAAAGCTCAGCGAGGTGCGCGTGGTATTCAATGGAGCGGGGGCTTCGGCCATAAGCTGCGCGCGGCTGTACTTGGCCTTGGGCGTGGCTCCCGAAAACCTCATGATGTGTGACTCGAAGGGCGTTATTCACGACGGACGCGATGATTTGACCGAAGAGAAAATGGATTTCAAGCGGGCGACGCCGCACCGAACGCTGGCCGAGGCCTTGGTGAATGCGGACGTCTTTGTTGGCCTGTCCAAGGGGAACATCTTGAGTCCCGACATGATTCAGTCGATGGCGGCAAATCCGGTGGTTTTTGCGTTGGCGAACCCGGATCCGGAGATCAGCTACGACGTTGCGGTTAAAACGCGCAAGGATTTGATCATGGCCACCGGGCGGAGCGACAATCCGAATCAGGTGAACAACGTCCTGGGCTTTCCCTACATCTTCCGCGGGGCGCTGGACGTGCGGGCTACCAAAATTAACGAGGCCATGAAGCTGGCGGCCGTTAAGGCCATTGCGGACCTTGCTAAGGAGGCCGTGCCCGAAATCGTCAACCTGGCCTACGGTAGCCGCAATTTGGCGTTTGGCACGGACTACATTATTCCGAAACCCTTTGATCCGCGCTTGATTTACACGGTAGCCCCGGCGGTAGCGCGCGCGGCCATGGAGACGGGCGTTGCCAAAAAGCCCATCACGAACTGGGAGGTCTACGAAGAGGATCTGCGCAGCCGCCTGGGCCGCGACGACAAGTTCATCCGCCTGGCGGTGGAGAAGGCCAAGTCCGCCCCGAAGCGCGTTGTGTTTAACGAGGCCGACCACTACCGCGTACTGAAGGCGGCCCAGATTGCCATGGAGGAGGGCATTTGCCAGCCCATTTTGTTGGGCGATGTCGCGAAAATCAAGGCCCTGATTGAGGAATACCATTTGGGGCTTGAGGACGTTCCGATGATTGATCCGCGCAGCAACCAAGCACCGCATTTGGCGGACTACGCGGAGACCCTGTATTCGCTGAGGCAGCGCCGCGGCGTGGGGCGCGAAGAGGCGCGCCGCCTGATGTTTAACCGCGACTACTACGGCCCCATGATGGTGCGCTGCGGTCATGCCGACGCCTACGTTACCGGGGCAACGGTGAAGTATACGCGGGCGGTTCGGCCAGTTATGGAAATTTTGGGGCCCAAGGGCGCCGGCACCACGGTGGCCGGGGTCTACGTGATGCTGACCAAGCAGGGACCGAAGTTTTTTGCCGACACCACCATCAACCAGGATCCGGATTCGGAACGCATTGCGCAGATTGTGGGCGAGGTGTCCAAAATGGTGCGCAAGATGAACATTCAACCGCGCGTGGCCTTGCTGAGCTACTCCAATTTTGGTTCGAGCGACGGCGTTACGCCTCGCAAAATGCGGGCTGCGCTTAAACGCATTCGCAGCGCCGATCCGGACCTCATCGTGGACGGCGAAATGCAGGCCAATTTCGCCGTAGACAACGGATTGCTGGCGGAGCAGTTTCCCTTTAGTGACTTGGTTGGCAAGGGTCCCAACGTTTTTGTGTTCCCCGGGCTTTCGTCGGCCAACATTTCGTACAAGTTGCTGCAGTCCATGGCCGGAATGGAGGCCGTGGGTCCCTTGCTGGTGGGCTTGGAATACCCGGCCCACGTACTTCAGCTCGGCTGCAGCGTGCGCGAAATCGTGAATACTACGGCGATGGCGGTGATTGACGCCCAATCGCGGGAGGTAGCTGGCTGAATCCCAGGGCCGTAAACAGCGAGAGTGCGGCGACCCCGTAGTAAAGGTGGGCGTAGCCGTAGTGCGCAATTACGTAGGTTCCGACGAGCGGGGCCAGGATGTGCCCTAGGGCGTAGGTGGCGGCGTAGAGTCCGAGGTAGCGGCCGCGCGATTGGTCGCCTGCCCGGAGGGTGATCCACGAGATCATAAAGGGCATGGCGAGGATTTCGGAGGCACTTAAAATCAGCATGGAAGCATAAAGCCCCGGCAGGCCGGTTGCCCAGTTTAGGCTGGCGAAGGCCAGGGCCATAACCAAAACACCCAGGGCAATGGCGTGCCGCGGGGCGATGCGGTTTTGGGCCCAGTTGACAAAAATCATCTCCACGGCGACGATGAGCAGCCCGTTAAAGCCGAGCAAAAGTCCGATTTGTTCCTCGCCCAGGTTGTGGGCATCGCGGTAGTACAGGGGAAGTGTGGACACGAGCTGAAAGAACGCCACCGCAAAAAGCAGCACCAAGCCCGAGAAGGCCAGCGCGCCGCGGTCTCGGTAGGGCGACTTGCCCCGCACCCGCTGCTCCGGCGGTCTCCGCGGCCGGCGCTTGCGAAAGAAGCCGACAAACAAAAAACCAGCGGCCGCGCAGGTGGCGGCGTCGGCCCAAAAAAGCCCCTGGTAGCTCCAGGCCGCAATGATGCCCGCCGCGGCCGGTCCGACCGAAAATCCGAGGTTGATTGCCATGCGGTTTAGCGAAAAAGCCCGCGTGATGTTACCCTGCTTCGCGTACTCAAAGACGGCCGAAGAGTTCGCGGGACGGACCATGTCGGCCACGGCCGTGAGCACGAACACACCCAGGGCGAGGGACCAGAATTCCGTCAAAAAACTGAGCATCCAAAAGAGCACGGAACCCACAAAGAGCGCGGTTGTCTGAACCTGGTAGGAGCCCCATCGGTCCGAAAGGCTGCCGCCGGCTAAGGCTCCGACCATGGAGCCGACGCCGTAAAAGGCCATGATCCACCCGGTTTCCGAAAGGCTAAAGCCGAGCCCTTCGCGCAGGTAAAGTCCCAGAAAGGGGAGCACCATGGTGCCCGCTCGGTTGATGAACATCACGGTAGCGAGGACCCAAGCTTCGGTACTGAGGCCCTCAAAGGCAGCCCGGTACTGGCGGGTGATCCAACTAATTACGGGTATGTACACAACGCACCAAAGGTACCGCGTACTACCTTTAGCCTATGAAGAAATGGCTTATTACCGCGGCGATCGCGTGCGCTGCCTTCGACCTCTCGGCGCAGCAGCTGGATTTAACAAAAGGACAGTGGTTTCATGCCGTGGGGTATGATTTATCGGTTGGGGTGGATTTGAGTACCATGACGCTGCCGTTTTCGAGCAACGGAATCACCTACGCCCCGCGATTTACGGTTCCGGTTGGCGATGAACTCTCGTTTGGCCTTACCGCTCCCCTGGGCATTGCATTGGCCCAAGGTTCGGCGGGCAACCTGAGTTTAGGGTACCACTACACCCTGGCGGCCACCGTTCAGACGGGCTTGGGCAGCACCCTCGAATCGGACGCATGGGTCGGGGCCTTCGTCAACCTCGGGTACGGAAGCTTTGCGCGTCAGGTGCGCAACTACAGCGGTATTGGTCCCGCATTCATCCGCGACGGGTCCACGGGGCCTTTTGCCGAAATCGGCGTTCGCTACGATTACCGGGGCAACGAAATCAACCTCTCGGCCGGAATTTGGCGGGTGCCGGTAAAGGCGGTCGACAAGGCCGATGTGCTCTCGGTGCGCCTGCTGTACGGAATGTACTAGGCCCCCTGGCCTTGGAGCAGGGCCTTGACCGCAGCCGAAATGGCCTTGCCGTCAGCACGGCCCGCAAGGGCTTTTGAAGCGATGCCCATGGCCTGACCAAATTGGCCGGCTTGGGTAATGCCGTTGGCGGCGAGCAATTCCTTCACTGCGTTGTGGAGTGCCTCGCCCTCGAGGGCTTCGGGCAAGTATGTCTGAATCACTGCGAGCTGTGCTTCTTCTACCTGGGCAAGGTCCGCGCGGTTTTGGGCGTTGAAAATCTCCGCCGCTTCGATTCGTTGCTTTTTAAGGCGCTGAAGCACCGCGAGCACTTGAGCGTCGTTCAGCGTGCCTTGGTTGGCGGCCGAGGTCTTTTCGGTAGTAAGCGCTGCGCGAATCGACCGCACCGCTTCAAGGCGGACTTGGTCTTTGGCGCGCATCGCGTCCTTCATGTCTTCGCCCAATTGGGCTTCAAACGCTTCAATCGACATTGTCGTGCAAGAACGAGTTATTCTGGCGGAATTCAAGGTCGCCTTTTTCGCCCCGGACCATGTGGTCGCCCAGCGCGTTTTGCTGCGAATAACGGGTCGATGGGTCGAGGTCCCAACCTTGGCGCTCAAAGGCCGGGCGGTCCAGATCGCCTTGCTGCATGCGCGCTTGGTTTTGGCCGAAGCGGTGGCTAAAGGCCTGCAGGTAGGCTCGGCGCTCTTGAGCCATGCGGCGCATGGTTTCTTCAAGGCTGTCGCGGTCGGGGTCAATCTCCGGAGCCAGGATCGCTGATGCCGGTGCGGTACGAACCTCAAAGCGCACGTCTTCCGTACGAGGGGTTTGGCGCGGTTGGGCTGCCGGCGCGTCGAATGCGGCGGGTTCCTCGAATGCGGCGGGCGCTTCAAACGCAACGGGCGCCTCGATCGCGGCGGGTTCCTCGAAGGCGTCCGCAGCTTCAAACGCATCGGGCGCTTCAAACGCAACGGGTGCGTCGAACGCCGCAGGTTCTTCAACGGATTCGGTGACCGCTTCAGCTTCGGCAAAATCTGCACTAAACGGAACTTCGGCATCCGTGGCTAGGGGCGTTTCGGCATCCGATCCGCGCAGCGACGCCTCAAAAGCGAGCAGTTCGTCCAGACCCACGGACTTCGCCGGACGCGCGGGTTCGTCGTTCCAGTCCAGCGTCCAGGTCATGGTGGGACTGGCTTCGTCAACGGCAAGGTCTGCCTCGGTGGCGGCTTGGGCTTCGGGTGCAACCTCAACCGCTGCTTCCGCTTCCATGGAACGCGACGCGTCCACGACGGAGTCCACCTCGGCTTCGGGAGTCAAATCCCAAGGCTCTTCGGTCCGCAGTTCAAAAACGAAGTCGTCTTCGGCGGGCTCGAGCTCGGCGACCGGTGCCGCAATCGCCGGTTCTTCGGGCGCACTCGAAGAAACGGGCGCCTCCCAGGCAAGCGAAAAATCGGATTCGGGCTCTTCCGGGGTGCTGGTCTCGGCTAAGGGTTCCAGCACGCTGGCGATGGGGGCATCCAGCGGGCTCACCGCTTCGGCCTCGAGCGGGCTCTTGCTGCGCACCGGTTCTTCAAACAAATTGAACTGCGATCCGGGCGAAGAATCGGGACGCAGTTCGTAAACCACCTTTTCGGGTTCCGCCGGATTCACCGTGCCGATGGGGTTGGTCGCACTGAATCCCGTGGCGATCACCGTAACCTGCAGTGCGTCGTCCAAGTGCGGATCTTCGCCAATGCCCATAATGATGTCGACCTGGCGGCCTGCCTGCTCCTGAATGAAGTCGTTGATTTCGCCGATTTCGTCCAGGGTAACTTCGTGTTCGCCGCTTCCGCTCACAATCAGGAGCAGCACGTAGCGTGCGCCCTCGATGTGGTTGTCGTTGAGCAGCGGGCTGTCGAGTGCGCTGCGCACCGACGAAAGGGCCCGGGTGGAACCGGCGGCCTTGGCGCTGCCCATGATGGCCGTGCCGCTGTTGTGCAGCACCGTTTTGGCGTCGCGCAGGTCAATGTTGACGCTGTAGTGGTGCGTGATGACTTCGGCGATTCCGCGCGCAGCCGTCGACAGCACTTCGTCGGCCTTCATGAAGCCCTGCTTGAATCCCAGATTTCCGTAGACCTCGCGCAGCTTGTTGTTGTTGATGACGATGAGCGAATCCACGTGCTCGCGAAGGCGTTCGATGCCCAGTTCCGCCTGGCGGAGGCGCATGTTGCCCTCAAACCCGAACGGAGCGGTAACGATGCCCACGGTGAGGATGCCCAGTTCGCGCGATGCCTTGGCGATCACGGGGGCCGCGCCCGTTCCGGTTCCGCCACCCATGCCGGCCGTGATGAAGACCATTTTGGTCGACGCGCCGAGGGCGGCCTGGATTTCGGCGTAGCTCTCGAGCGCCGCTTGCTCGCCCACTTCGGGATTGGCGCCGGCGCCGAGTCCTTCGGTCAAGGTGGCTCCGAGTTGGATTTTGGTTTCAACGGGGCTGTGCGTAAGGGCCTGGGCGTCGGTGTTGCAGACAATGAAGTCCACGCCCCGTATGCCCTGGTTCTTCATGTAGTTGACGGCATTGGAGCCGCCACCACCTACACCCACCACCTTGATGGCAGACGAACGATGCTTGGGAAGGTCGAAATCTAGGGGATTGAGGTCCATAATCTTAGTTCAAATCGTTGTCGTCAATGAGTTTCAGGAATCCGTCGGCCCAGCGCTTAAAGAAATCGCCTTTGGCTTTGGATTTTTGGGCCGGTTCGGCCTCGGCGTTCGCCGCGGGAACGGCTTCGAGTTCCGGCACTTCGTCGAGCTCGGCCACCGGAACCGCGGGCCCTTCGGTCGCTGCAGCTACGGGGAAATCCCAGGCCGTTTCCATAGCCCCTTCGGCCGGTGCCGGGGCCTCTGACGATTCGCGCACAAAACCCTCGACCTCGCGGCCTTCAAGGCCCTTCATGAGCAGGCCTACGGCGGTTGCGTACATGGGCGAATTCAGGCTGTGGTCCGAAGGCAAGGCGGCCAAGTGCTCGTTCGGGTAGCCGATGCGCGTGTCCATGCCGGTCAGGTACTCGACGAGCTGCTTCACGTGCTTGAGCTGGCTTCCGCCTCCCGTAATCACCACGCCGGCGATCAGCTTGCGCGACGGTTGGTCGTAGCCGTAGTTCTTGATCTCGGTAAACACCGCGTTGATGATTTCGGTCGTTCGGGCATGGATGATGCGGCTCAAGGTCTTGAGGCTGATCTCCTTGGGGTCGCGACCGCGCAATCCGGGAATCGAAACGATCTCGTTCTCCTTGTTTTCGCCCGGCCATGCGGAGCCAAACTTCACCTTGAGCTGCTCGGCCTGCTTCTCGATGATGCTGCAGCCCTCCTTGATGTCGTTGGTAATGATGTTGCCGCCGTAGGGTATCACGGCCGTGTGGCGAATGATGCCGTCCTTGAAAATGGCGATGTCGGTGGTTCCGCCGCCAATGTCGACCAACACCACGCCAGCTTCCTTCTCCTCCTGGCTCAGCACGGCCTCGGCGCTCGCGAGCGGCTCGAGGTTAATGGCTTTGAGGTCGAGGTCGGCGGACTTCACGCAGCGCGCAATGTTGCGGATGCTGGTTACCTGGCCCACCACAATGTGGAACGTGGCCTCGAGGCGGGCGCCGTACATGCCGCGGGGCTCCTTGATGTCACCTTGGCCGTCGACCTTGTACTCCTGCGGAATCACGTGAATGATCTCTTCGCCGGGCATCATGGCCAGCTTGTGCACGTTCTCGGTCAGGCGCTCCAGGTCGAGCTCGTCAATGACTTCCTCGGAGTCCATGCGCGTGATGTAGTCGCTGTGCTGCAGGCTGCGGATGTGCTGGCCGGCGATGCCCACCACCACGCCGTTGATGTCCCATCCGCAATCGATTTTGGCGGCTTCCACGGCCTGCTGGATCGACTCGATGGTCTGGGTGATGTTCACCACGACCCCGCGCTGCACGCCCATGCTCGGGGCGGTACCGTAGCCAAGGATTTCAAGTTTTCGGTAGGCGTCAAGTCGGCCGACGAGCACGGCGATTTTGGTGGTGCCGATGTCAAGCCCTACGGCGATGCGGTGCGTGTTCATGGTTGGCTGGAAGGTGAAGTTCGGGTGAAGACCACTTGGTTCTCGAAGCGCACATCCAGGCGGTCGAGCTGGTCCAAAAATTGGTTTTGAAGGGCGTAGGCGTAGATCGCCTTGGCGCGGTGGGCCTTGCCGGCAAACTCCGAGGCGTCGCCCCAAACAATGCGGTGGGGGTGCCATTCGGGGAAGGCGGTGAATCCGGTTTCGGGGGCAAAATCGAGGGCGTACCACCCGCCGCGGAAGCTTGAATGCTGGGCGGCGCGGTCCAAAAGGCGCAGGGCTTCCACGCGTCGTGCGCGGGTGTAGGTGCCCGTTACGAGCGGGAGCCGGGGGTTGTCGTGCTTCGAAATGGGGAATAGGTTGCCCGAAGCGTCGCAGTACGCGCTTTGTATCCCATTGGAAATACGTGCCTTAGCCACTTTTTGCTTCACGACGCTGTAGACTGTTCCATCCCACGATGAAAATACCTCGGCGTTTTTCACCTGCGGGTGGCTTTTTAGCTTTTCTTCTAACAGCGGAATGTTGATTTCTTTGAGGTTTTGGCCCTTCCATGGCGCACCGGCCTCAGCCAGAATGGGATGCAAATCCGAAGCAAGCAAAAGGACCTGTTCGGGCGGTTGGTGAATCCGGATTTTGGCCTCGCGCACGGCGGCTGTTCCCCGTGGCTGCAGCCCCAAGGTGATGCCGGCTGCGAGGCTGCCGATCCCCAGCAACCAGGAAGCTACTACGACGGTTTGGCGCATCCAGGGTTTCATGCGTTGGCGCGGATTAGGTGTTCCACGCGGGGAACCAATCGGTCGATGTCGCCCGCGCCCACCGTGGCCACCACGGTGGCGGGCTGGCTCGCCAGCCATTGCGCGCCGCGGTCGTAGGGCACGAGCTGGGCGCCCGGGATCCGGGCCGCCAGCATGGCGCTGTCAACCCCGGCCATGGCGCGCTCGCGGGCGGCGTAAATGGGCAAGATGCCGACGAAGTCGGCGCCCGACAAGGCCTCGGCGAAGCCGGCGGCAAAGTCGCGGGTTCGGCTGTACAGGTGGGGCTGAAAGAGCAAGGCAATTTTCTCGCCGGGGAACATGCCCCGAAGCGCTTCAATGAATCGGGTGAGTTCCGTGGGGTGGTGGGCGTAGTCGTCGATGTAGTGGCGGCCGGCGGCGCTCGCGCGGCGCTCAAACCGCCGCGCTACCCCGCGGAAGCCGGCGATGGCTTCGCCGATCGCCGCCGCGGGCATGCCCACGCTGTGGGCCAGCGCCGCCGCCGCAACCGCGTTCTCGACGTTGTGCAGGCCGGGAAGACCGGCCTGGGTCCGCACCTCGATGCCGTCGACCAGGAGCGTGAAATGCTGGATTCCGTTCACTACCTGCACGTCCCGGTAGCTGTAGCGGTCGCCGGGTCTGCCGTAGGACTCGGCGCCCTCGAGTTCCGCGCATCCGGGTCCTGCAAAAAGCGGTCCCGCGACTTGGCCGGCAAAGGCGCGAAATCCGTCAACGACCGAGTCGGCTTCGCCGTAAATATCAAGGTGGTCGGCGTCGGTGCTGGTAATGACGGCTGCCTTGGGGTGCAGGTGCAAAAACGATCGGTCGAACTCGTCGGCCTCGACCACGCTGAGGTCGGCCGGCCCCGGCAGGCAGTTCGAAGCGAAATTGGTCGCAATTCCGCCCAAAAAGGCCTGAATGGGTTGGTGCTGGTGCAGCATCCACGCGAGCATGGCCGAAGTGGTCGTCTTCCCGTGGGTTCCGCCTACGGCCAGGCAGGTTCCGGCGTTGGCTATTCGGCCCAGAAGTTCCGCGCGCTTGAGCAGGACGCGGCCTTGGGCTTTGGCGGCCACCAACTGGGGGTGGTCCGCGGGAATGGCGGGGGTGTAAATCACCCAGGCGGTCGCGGGAGCGTTCCAGGCCTCGAGCGATTCGTCGAAGCGAATTCGGGCTCCTTCGCGCTGCAGGGCGTCGGTGAGGTCCGAGGGCGTTTTGTCGTATCCGCTAACGGGAATTCCGCGCGCCATGGCCCAGCGGGCAAGCGACGACATGCCGATGCCGCCGATGCCCACGAAGTCGAGGGCCGGAATGGCGCCGATCGCCGTCGGTTGCGGGGTTAGTTGCGCCATGTCCAGAGGCGTTCGCATTCGGTTACGATGTCGGCTGCGGCGTGGGGCTTCGCCAGCTTGCGGGCGTTGCCGCGGAGCAGTTCCAGTTCGTCGGGGCGGTACAGGAGTCCGTGTACGTGGCCGCAGAGGTTCGCAATGTTCACCTCGGGCATGATGACGGCGGCGCCCGAGGCCACCAAGCTTTGGGCGTTGTGGGTTTGGTGGTCTTCGGCCACGTTCGGCGACGGCACCAGTACCGAGGCCGAACCGGCGCAGGTCAGTTCGCTCAGGGTGCCGGCTCCGGCCCGCGACAGCACGAGGTCGGCGGCGCGGAGTACGCTGGGCATGTCGTCGATAAAGGCGCTGATCTGGCGTCCGCGGCCTTGTCCGAAGCGGGCGATGAGGTCTTGGGCATAAAAGCGTCCGCACTGCCAGAAGATCTGGATGTCGCTGGAGCGCCACATGTTTTCGCACGAGGCCACCCCTTCGTTGATGGCGCGCGCGCCCTGGCTTCCGCCCAAGATGAGGACCAGGGGCTTGGCGGGGTCGTAGCCGAGCTTCACCTTGGCTTCCGCGCGCAGGGCGTTGGTGGTGGGTTCAAAGGCCAAGGCGGCGAGGTCGGGGCGCACCGGGTTGCCGGTGAAGCGGATGCGGTCCGCGGGGAAGGCCGATTCCATTCCGGGGTAGGCCACACAGATGGCGCCCGCTTTTTTGCTCAGCCAGCGGTTGGTCCATCCGGCGAAGCTGTTTTGTTCCTGGATCAGGGTCGGAATCCCCATGCGCTGGGCGACCCACAGCGTGGGTCCGCTGACGTAGCCCCCGGTGCCGATGACCAGGTGGGGACGCTCGCGTTCCATGATGGCGCGCACCCGTTTGAGGCTCGACCAAATCTTTCCCGGCAGGCTGAGGTTGGCCAGCAGTTTTTTGCGCTGGAATCCGGCGATGCGAATGCCTTCAATCGGGAAGCCTGCGGCGGGTACGCGTTCCATCTCCATGCGGCCTTCGGCGCCCACAAACAGAATGCGGGCCTGTGGGTAGCGTGCTTGGATTTCTCGGGCGATGCTCACGGCGGGGAAAATGTGTCCGCCGGTGCCGCCGCCTGAGATGATGATGCGCAGTTGTTCCGCCATGGTGGGTAGTGGGATGCTAGGCTTTGGTTAGGGGTTCGGTGGGGTCATTCCAGTCGTTGGCCAGGGCTTCGGCGAGCTCGGGGTCAACCTGTTCGCCGTCGCCTTTGCCCCGGCTCACGGCAATCACCATGGCCAGTGCGAAGCTGGTTATAACTAAGGAGGTGCCGCCCGCGCTGACGAGGGGTAGGGTTTGGCCCGTGACCGGGAAGAGCCCGGTGGCTACCGCCATGTTGATGAAGGCCTGCAGCACGATGGCGTAGCCGATGCCCAAGGAAAGCAGTTTGCCAAAGAGGTCTTTGGATCGCTTGGCGACGCGGACTACCGAGAACAGCAGCCAGACGTACATCGCCAGGATGACGGTTCCGCCGACGAGGCCGTATTCTTCAACAATCAGGGCGTACACGAAGTCGGAGTTGTTTTGCGGCAAAAAGTGCTTGTGCAGTCCGCCGCCGGGACCCTGCCCAAAAATCCCCCCTTCGGCGATGGCGGTTTGGGCCAGCGTCGTTTGGTAGGTGTCGTCTTCGGAACCGCCGCCAGAAAAAGTTTCAATGCGGGACTTCCACGTTTGTACGCGGTTGGGCATGAGGTCGGGGGCAATGAGGACCGCCGACACAAACAGGGCCAAGAATCCGGCGCCGATGCCCGCGATTCCAAGCAGGTAGCGGAACGGGTATCCGCCCAGCGCGAGCACGATGCTCGCATTGATGAACACCAGGGCCGCTGTGGAAAAGTTGGCCGGAAGAATGAGTCCGACCGTGAGAAAAATGGCCCAAAGCACCTTTCGAAAGGACTGCCAGAAGGTCCATTCCTCCTTGCGCTTGGCGAGTTGCCGCGCCACGAACATGATCAGTACCACGTTGGCCATGGCGCTGGTTTGAAATGAGATGCCGAAGATGTTGAGCCAGCGGCTGGCGTTGGCGCCGCCGATGGTGCGCCCCTGGGCCAGCGTGAGGGCGAGCAGCGCGATGCTGACGACCATGAGCAGTCCGGCCAAGCTGCCAAAAAAACGGTAGGGGGTGCGGTGAACCGCGAAGGCAAGGCCCCAGCTGAGCACCACGTAGGCGAAGTAGCTCAGGGCGCCGCCGCCGCTGTAGACGGGAAGCAGCGAAAAAAGCGAAAGCAAAATCAGGCTGACCCAGACTTGGGTGCTGCCCTGAAAGTACTTGCTAAAGCCTTGATCTTCCATTTTTTACAGTGCTCGAACGCAGGTTTTGAATTGGCGACCGCGGTCTTCGTAGTTCTGAAAGAGGTCGAAGCTGGCGCAGCAGGGGCTCAGCAGGACCGTGTCGCCCTTGCTGGCGAACTGGTAGGCGGTGCGCACCGCCTGGTCCATGCTCGACGTTTCGGCGAGGAAGTGCACGCGGCCCTCAAACGCGTCGACGATTTTTTGGTTGTCGGTGCCCATGGCCACGATGGCCTTTACTTTTTTCTCGACGAGGCGGAACAGCTCGCTGTAGTCGTTGCCTTTATCTACGCCCCCGAGAATCAGGACGGTTGGGGTGGTCATGCTTTCCAGGGCGTAGTAGGTCGAGTTGACGTTGGTCGCCTTGGAGTCGTTAATGAAGTGAATGCCGCCGACGTGGGCCACCGATTCCATGCGGTGTTCCAGGCCTTCAAAGTGCGCGAGGGATTCGCGGATGGCCTCGTCGCGAACGTGCAAGAGTCGGGCAGATAGGCCCGCAGCAAGGGCGTTAAAGGTGTTGTGTTTGCCCTGAAGGGCGAGTTCGTCAATGGTCATGTCGGAATCGGCGGTGCGTATGAGGTACTTTGGGGGAACAGGGGCGGCACCTTGGGCCGGCATTTCGGCGGGCTCCGAGGTGTAGATGGGGTAGAGGCTGGCAGCCACGCGCTCCAGGTAGCGTCGGCTTACGGGGTCTTCGCCGTAAAAGACAAAGGCGTCGTCGGCGCCCTGGTGCTGGGCGATGGCGAACTTGGTTTCGGCGTAGGCTTCAAGGCTTCCGTATCGGTCCAGGTGATCGGGCGTGATGTTGGTGAGCACCGCCACGTCGGGCTTGAAGCTCGGGCAGTCTTCGAGCTGGTAGCTCGACACCTCCAGCACGTAGATATCGGCGTCGGGCTCGAGCAGCAGGCGTCCGGCGCCCACCCCGATGTTGCCCCCGACCTGTACGTTGGCTCCGGCTTGGCGAAGGATGTGGCCGAGCCAGCTCGTGGTGGTGGTTTTTCCGTTGCTGCCGGTGATGGCGGCAATCTTCGCTTCGCGCGGGCAGTTGCGGTAAAACCATTCAATGTCGGACCAAATGGGCACTCCCGCTTCCTTGAGCGCGACCACCGCGGGGTGGCTGGGCGGAATACCCGGACTCTTTACCACGGCCTCGGCTGCGAGCAAGCGGTCCAGGCTGTGCTGGCCCTCTTCAAACGGAATCCCGGCGGCCTCGAGTTCGGCGCGGAATCCGGGTCCGAGCGATTTGCCTTCGCTCAAAAAAACCGGCACCCCGCGGTGGGCGGCCAAAAGGGCGGCGCCGATGCCGCTTTCGCCGCCGCCGAGTACGGCGATCCGATGGGGAAGGGGAGCGCGCACGGTCCTAGCGGAGTTTAAGGGTGATCAGGGTGAAAATGGCCAGAAAGATGCCCGAAATCCAGAACCGCGTCACGATTTTGGACTCGTGGAGGCCCTTCTTTTGGTAGTGGTGGTGCAGGGGCGACATCAAGAAGATGCGGCGGCCCTCGCCGTACTTCTTCTTGGTGTACTTGAAGTAGGCTACCTGCAGGACGACGCTCAGGTTTTCGACCAAAAACACGCCGGCGAGGATGGGAATGAGCAACTCCTTGCGAATGATGAGCGCAAAAACGGCGATGATGGCGCCAATCGACAAACTGCCCGTGTCGCCCATAAACACCTGGGCGGGGTAGGTATTGTACCAAAGGAAGCCGATGGCTGCGCCCAAAAAGGCCGCCGCGAACACGATCAGCTCGCCCGACATCGGAATGTACATGATGTCTAAGTAGCTGGCGAACACCACCGAGCCGCTTACGTAGGCCAGTACCGCGAGGGTGAAGGCAATGATGGCCGAGGTTCCGCCCGCAAGTCCGTCCAGGCCGTCCGTGAGGTTGGCGCCGTTGCTCACCGCCGTAATGATGAAAATCACGATGGGAATAAACAGCACCCAGGCCCACTCCGCTTGGGCGTCGGTCCAAAACACCAAGTCGGCGTAGTCAAAGGTGGATTCCTTGATGAAGGGAATCGTGGTGCGCAGGTGCGGTTCCGCCGCCCCAAACTGGGGTTTTCCGCCGCCCACTTCGCCATACAGCTCCTTGAGTTCGGTAGCGGGCAGCTCTTCCTTCATGGTCACGTCGGGGTGAAAGGCCAGCACGGCGCCCACCACTACGCCCAGGGTAACTTGGCCAATGACCTTGAAAATTCCGCGCAGGCCCTGCTTGTTTTTGCGAAAGACTTTGATGTAGTCGTCGGCGAAGCCAATGGCGCCCATCCATACCGTGGTGAGCAGCAGCAGCTGGATGTAAATGTTGCCGAGGTCCGCCACGAGCAGCACGGGTACTACGATGGCCGCTAAAATGATCAGGCCGCCCATGGTCGGCGTACCCGCCTTGGTCAGCTGGCCCTCGAGTCCGAGGTCGCGAACCGTTTCGCCCACTTGAAGCGTGCGAAGCAGTTTAATCAGGCGTCCGCCAAAAGCCAAGCTGATGGTCAGCGACAGCAAAATGGCGAGGGCCGCCCGAACCGTCAGGTAGCTGAACAACCCGGCGCCCGGGAGGTCGTAGGGTTTCAAAAGGTCAAACAGCGCGTAGAGCATGATTTACAGGGCGTTAAACTGATCTTTGAGGGTCGCGACGTCGTCAAACGGGTGCTTGACGCCGGCGATTTCTTGGTAGGTTTCGTGGCCTTTACCGGCTACGAGGATGACGTCACCCGGTTGGGCGAGCTGTACGGCGAGCTTGATGGCTTGAGCCCGCTCGCTGATGCGCAGGGTGCGGCGCTTTTGAACCGGGTCGAGCCCCGCTTCCATGTCGTTGAGAATGGCTTCGGGATCTTCGCTGCGCGGGTTGTCGCTGGTCAAAATGGCTTTGGTGCTCCGGTCGGCGGCAATACGGGCCATTTCGGGCCGCTTTCCTTTGTCGCGGTCGCCGCCGCAACCGACCACGGTAATGATTTGCTGCGCCCCCTGGTTCAGCTCCTGAAGCGTTTTAAGTACGTTTTCGAGCGCATCGGGGGTGTGGGCGTAGTCCACAATGCCCATGCGCCCCTCGGGACCGGCAATTTTTTGAAAGCGCCCGTCCACGCTGCGCACGGCGCTAAGCGCTTGAAGCGCTTCGTCGGCCGGGATTCCCAACTCCACGGCCACGCCGTACATCGCCGCCATGTTGTAGGCGTTGAACGCCCCGATCAACTGCGACCAGCACTCCCGCTGGTTGATGCTCAGCAGCGTGCCCTGAAGGTGCGACTCGAGGATTTTTACTTTAATGTCGGCCGGTCGCTTAAGCGCGTAGGTTCGCAGGCGTCCGCGGCAGTCCATGAGCATCGTTTCACCGTGCTTGTCGTCGGAATTAACCAGGGCAAAAGCATCGGCTCCCAACCCGTCAAACAGCATTTTCTTGGCCGCGACGTAGTTGTCCATGGTCTCGTGGTAGTCGAGGTGGTCGCGCGAAATATTGGTGAACACCGCTCCCGCAAACTTTAGTCCGGCGACCCGGTGCTGCACCAGTCCGTGTGAGCTGACTTCCATGAATACCACCTTACAGCCGGCGTCGCGCATGCGGGCCAGGTGTCCCTGCAGCACCCAGGCATCGGGCGTGGTGTGGGTTGCCGCTTCTTCGGCGGTATGCACGCAGACCTTCACGGTGCTGATGAGCCCCGTCTTCACTCCGCGGTTTTGGAACATGTGGTACAGCAGGGTGGCCGTCGTGGTCTTGCCGTTGGTCCCGGTGACGCCCACGACCTGCATCGACTGGCTGGGGTGGTCAAACCACGAACAGGCCATTTGGGCGTAGGCTTCGGTACTGCTCGCAACCAAAATCCAGGTCACGCCCGCCGCCGGGTTGGCCGGAAGCTCCTCGACCACTAAGGCCTTAGCCCCCGCGGCCACCGCCTGATCCAGGTAGGCGTGTCCGTCGGCGTGGCTGCCGCGAACCGCCACAAAAAGGCTGTCGGGGCGCACTTTTCGGCTGTCGGTCGTCACCGATTCGACGGCAAGGTTGGTGCTGCCCTGAACGTCGACCAGGCGCACTCCGTACAGCAAATTCTTCAGCAGCTTCATCCCAAAATCAGCGTTATGGATTTCCGTCCGCCGCCCGGGACCCACGAGCGCACGCGGCCGTTGCCCTTGGTCTGCACGGAATACCCGTAGCGCTCCAAAAGCTGCAGCGCGTCGGTGGCCTTCCAGCCGGTCCAGTTCGGCATGCTTCCGCGTTCCAGGGCGTCTTCGGCCTCGGCCCAGCGCTTCTCCTGACTCGCGGCCTGCTTGCTGGCGGCGGTCTCTAGGCCGTCGCTCCAGTATCCCTTGGGCGGCGTCTTGTCGTCGGGAATAAACCGCGTAATGCCAAGGGCGATGTCTTGAAACACCGGCGCTGCGACAATGTTGGCGTAGTAGCCCATGCTTTTAATGGGGCGCGAAACCACCACCACACAGGAGTACTTGGGGTTGTCCGCCGGGAAGTAGCCCGCGAACGACGCCTGGTAGCCCATTTTCTCAGGGTTCCAGTACTCCAGCTGGCAGGTGCCCGTCTTGCCCGCCAACTTCAGCGAATCGAGCTTGATGTTCGACGCCGTGCCGCGAATCACCACCTTTTCCATCAGGTCGCGCACCTTCATCACGTTTTCTTTGGACGCAATGCTGCTGCGGATGTAGTCGAGCTCGGACTCCGCCACCACCTGGCCGCGGTCAATGGTCCGCTCCCACAGGCGCGGCCGCACCATTTTGCCGTCGTTGGCCAGGGCATTGTAGAAGGCAAGCGTTTGAAGCGGCGTACACTGAACGCCGTAGCCGAACATCATCCACGGAAGCGTCGTGCCCGACCAGCGCGGACTTTCGGGGTTCGGAATAAAGGGCGCACTTTCTCCGTTCACCTCGATGCCGGTCTTTTCACCCAGGCCCATTTGGTACAGGCGGTCCACAAACTCCTGGGGGTCGGCCGCATACTTGGGGTAAATGGCCTTAACCACTCCGGTGTTGCTCGAAACTTCGAGTGCGCGCCCCAGCGAAATCACGCCGTACCCTCCCTTATGGGAATCGTTTACCTTCTTCCCGTGGACGACGTACACCCCGCCGTCCGTGTCGACCCGGGTCGCGGTGTCCACGATCCCGTCTTCTAGGGCGGCCAGCAACGCGGCAAACTTGAAGGTCGAACCGGGCTCGGTGCGCTCCCACACGGCGTAGTTGCGAAGCTCCGTGTACACCGAGTCGCCTTCTTCGCGGCCCAGGTTGACCATGGCGCGGATTTTTCCGGTGGCCACCTCCATCACGATGACGCTTCCGTGGTCGGCCTGGAACTGCTCGAGCCGCTGCAGCAGGGCGCGGTGCGCAATATCCTGAATCCGGGTGTCGAGCGTGATTTCGATGTCGGCTCCGTCGCGCGGGTCCACTTCGAATTCGGCTTCGAGGGGTTTCCACTGTCCCTTGCCGAAGTGCTGCATCCAGCGCAGTCCGTTTCGCCCGCCCAGTACCTCGTTAAACGTGGCTTCCAAACCGGCTTTGGCGTCGGGCCTCCAGTACCCAATGGTCCGCTGGGCCAGCATGCCCATCGGCATCAGGCGGGTATAGCGCTCCTCGGCGATAAGTCCGCTCTTGAACGGTCCGCCCTCGAAGAGCGGAAGTTCCTTGATTTTTCGGTACAGGCTGAATCCCAGATTTTTCGCAATGAACGCATAGCGTTTCTTCGATCGGTGCTGTTCGCGCAAGTACACCAACCATTCCGACGCCGTTTTTTCGGGAAGCAGCCGAGCTAATCCGAGTACGGTCTTTTGAATGCGTTCGTCGTAGCGCTCCTGGTCCACGACCGAGGCATCCCAACGCAGTTCATAGACCGGCATCGACGTGGCGAGCAGCTGGCCGTCCGCAGAATAAATGTTTCCGCGGCTCGCCTGAACCTCGCGCTGCTGCACGACGCGTTCCCGGCCCTTGGCGCGAAGAGCTGGGCCATCCTTAAACGAAACGACGTACAGCTTGACCAGAACGGCCACGGCAAAAAGCGCAAGCATCGCCGTAATGCCGGCGACCCAACGCGAACTCAGGCGGTCGGGATCATTCGGCTTCATCCGCGGGTAGGGTTATGCGTTCGGGGGCTTTGGTGGGCGGAACAAGTCCCATCAGCTGCGCACGCTCCCGCACCGAACTTTCGGTGCCCATGCGCATCAGGGTTGACTTGGCCTCGAGGTACTCGGACTTCACCTCGCTGAGTTCCGCCGACAGCTTGCTGATGGATCGCGCCTGCTGCTCGGCTCGGTGGGCCATGAAAATGGCGATCATCCCCAGCAAACTCAGGTACCCAACAAAGGGCAGGTTGCGCACCACGTAGGGGTGCCCCAAAAAACTGCCCCGCAGGACGGAGGTTACGTTGACGCGTTGGGGTGCTTCAGCCATGGTGGGCATCGATTTTTTGAGCCGCCCGCAATCGAGCAGACCGAGACCGGGGGTTGATGGCGCACTCTTCAGGCCCGGCGCTGACCGGTTTACGCGTCAGCAGGGTGAACGGAACCAGTCGGCGACCAAAGTCGTCGCGGTCGGCCTCGCCGTCCAGGCGCCCTTCGCGCATGAGGTTCTTGACTCGGCGGTCCTCAAGGCTGTGGTAGCTCATGACCACCAGGCGTCCCCCTGGTTTTAGCGAATCCACGCAATCGGTTAAAAAACGGTCGAGTACGTCCATTTCGCGATTTACCGCGATGCGAATCGCCTGAAACACCCGCGCCGGGAGCTTGGCGTTCCGCCCCCGCTGGCTGAACGGCTCCAGGACGGCTTTGAGTTCCGCGGTGGTCGCAACGGGCAGGGCGCGCAGAATGGCCGCCGCCACCGCCGCAGGCCGCTCTACGTCGCCGTACTCGGCAAGCACCTTGCGCAATTCCAATTCGCCCACTTCGTTAAGCCACTCGCTGGCCGGTTGGCCGGCCTCGGGATTCATGCGCATGTCCAGTGGGCCGTCGTACTTGTGCGCAAAACCCCGTTCCGGAACGTCCAACTGGTGGCTGCTTACGCCCAAGTCGGCCAAGATTCCATCGACCTGGGGTGCGCGGTTCAGCTTTAAAAAGCGCTTGAGGTGCTCAAAATTGTGGGGAACCAGCGTAAACCGCGGATCGTCCAGCGCATTGGCCTGCGCGTCGGGATCCTGGTCAAAGGCGATTAACCGCCCCTGGGGCCCAAGCCGCTCCAAAATGGCCCGACTGTGCCCGCCTCCGCCAAACGTGGCGTCGACGTAGGTCCCGTCGGGACGGAGGTGGAGAAAATCAAGGCATTCGGCGAGCAAAACGGGGCTATGGTAGCTCATGGTCCCCATTTTGGCCGCCCATCACATCTTCGGCCAGCTGAGCGAAGTCCAGATCCGAAGGGTTAACTGCCGCCTCGTAGGCCGAGCGGCTCCAAATTTCCACACCGAAGGGCGTGCCCGAAAAAACCAGCTCCCGTTCCAAGCCCGCAAAAGCGGCCAAGTCCTTGGCGATTAAAATCCGCCCCGACCCGTCGAGCTCGACCATTTTAACGCCCGCGTGAAAAAGGCGAACGAAGTCGGCGTTCTTTTTAACGAACCGGTTCAGCCGACCAATTTTCTCCGAAATGCCCCGCCACTGCTCCATGGTGTGCAGCTCCAAGCAGCCGCTGAACACGCTGCGCTTGAGCACAAAACCCTCGTGAGCAGCGGCATCCAGCTGGCGCTTCAGGCCAGCGGGAAGAAGGACGCGTCCTTTGGCGTCCATGCTGCATTCGTATACTCCGAGTACGGATTTCATGGGATTTTGGCAGTTGCTTGCACCAAAAGTACCCCGAGTCTCCCACAATTGCCCACTTTCTCCCACAATTGTGAATAACTTTTCCTTTTCGTATTTAATAATCTGATAAACAGATGAATACGGCCAATTGAATTCGCAGGCGCAGGGCATGGCCAAACCGCGGCCTTGGGGACCTACGCAGACCCCGGATTGCGGTGTGCCGCGCAGGACGCGCCAGACGCTCCTGCTGAATTCCCTATCTTTGCCGAATTCCTAAAACGCGCCTATGTCGACGCTCATCCACGACGGACCCCACGAGTACCTTTCTGAAGGAAGCGGTACCCCCATCATCTTCCTTCACGGACTCATGGGTACCCTGAGCAACTTCCAAAGCCAGGTTACCTACTTCAGCGAGCGCGGGTACCAGGCCGTTGTTCCCCTACTGCCGTTGTACACGATGCCGCTGGCAACCACTTCGGTGACCAGCTTGACCAAATACCTCCGCAAGTTCATTGACCACAAGGGCTACGGCAAGGTGATTTTGGTGGGCAACAGCTTGGGCGGACACATTGCCCTCTTGTTTGAAAAGCTCTTCCCGGAACGCGTGGCGGGCATTGTATTGACGGGCTCGAGCGGACTCTACGAGTCGGCCATGGGCAACAGCTACCCGCGCCGGGGCGACCGCAACTACATTGCGGAGCGCGTCCGCGACGTGTTTGCCGTGAAGGAAGTGGCCACCGACGAACTCATCGACCAGGTCTTTGATACCGTAAACGACCGCATGAAGGCCATCAAAACCTTGGCCATCTCGAAGTCCGCCATCCGCCACAACATGGCCGAAGACATCACGAAGTTCAACGTACCGGTCTGCTTGGTTTGGGGAAGGCAAGATGCCGTCACGCCGCCCGATGTGGCCGAAAAGTTTCACGAACTTCTCCCCAACGCGGAGTTGAACTGGATTGACCACTGCGGGCACGCAGCCATGATGGAACATCCCAACGAGTTCAACGCAATTGTGGAAAAGTGGCTTCAGAAAATCCAAGTCGCTTAAGCCTTCACGCCGAATTCGTACTGTCCTCGCCCAAGGTTGAGGACTGTCCGGCCTGGGACCTCCCGGAATACGCGTTTATTGGCCGATCCAACGTCGGCAAGTCCTCGCTCATCAACAAATTGGTAGGAAAGAAGGATCTGGCCAAGACCTCGGGTCGCCCGGGCAAAACCCAGCTCATCAATTTGTTTAAAATCGACCGCGGAACGTGGGTGCTCGCGGACCTCCCGGGCTACGGCTACGCCAAGGTGAGCAAGACCCAGCGCGCCAGCTTCAGCACCATGATTGGTCGCTACGTGCGCGAGCGCAAGAATTTGGCCCTGGTGTTTGTCTTGATCGACGGGCGCCTGGAACCGCAGCAGGTCGATTTGGAGTTTCTCAAGCAGCTCGGGGCGTGGCGTGTTCCGTTTGCGCTGGTGTACACCAAGGCCGACAAGATCTCGGGTTCCGTGCTGATGAAAAACCGAGCAGCCTTCGAAAAAGCCTTCCTGAAGGACTGGGCCGAGCTTCCGCCTTGGTTCCAAACCAGTGCCGAAACCGGCTACGGACGCGACAAGCTGCTCGCCTACATTGAGTCGGTCAATGCCGAACTCAGCGGGCGGGATCCATTAGCTTAAGGCGTTCGGCGAAGTGCCGGGCAAAAAGCCTCAGGTCTTCGGCGGCCTCGGCCTCGCTCGTGGCGCGCTCCAATCCGTCGGCCAGCGCCAGCAGCGTCTGGTGGTACATTTTCTTCATGTGGTCTACCCGCATGTCCTTGGTCCACAAATCAATGCGCAGCAGTTCCTCGACGCGTTCGTCCCATACGGACAGCATAATCGCCGGCGTTTCGGACTGATCCACGCCGCCGTCGGGGGCCGACCATTGAATGCGTTCGGGCACGCGGTTTTCGTCGAGCTCGATGTCAAGATGTATGGTAGATTTCATGGTCGAAAGTTTGCTTGCTGAAGGAGTTCTGCGCTTTTTGGGCTGGACTCGAGTACCTCCCAAAGGCTTAGGTTGGGGTGCTCCTTCCAGTAGGCTTGCATGATGCGCCAGCCGAACCATGCCCCGATTTGTCCCGGAATTTCTTGGTCGCGTTCGCTGCCCAATTTGCTAAAGGGCGCAACCTCAATCAACTTGCGCTTGAGGTCGGCGCGGCTGTCGAACAGCCACCGTTCGCGCACCAAGGTTTCCCAGAGCTGGCGCTCGTTGGCGGCGACGAATTCTTGCTGCGTTGCCGTGTAGGTGAGGTAGCGGTAGACGTCTTCTTCGCCGAGTACGGTCTGAATGAACAGCAGCTGCTTTCCCTTGCGGAGCATTTCGTCCAGGAGCAGCCCGCCGCCGGTGGAAGTCGGTTCGTAGAGGTTGGCGGCGAGCACCGAATAAATTCGGTAGGGATCATGCCGCTGCCGCAAGTACGCGGATTCGTTGGCGTAGAGGGGGTGGTCCGCACCCAAAAAGCGGTCCCAGGCGACAAACAGGGCACCGTTGGCACGCAGGACCTCAAATTCCTCAGCGCGCGATACGTAGGTATAAATGCGCAGCCCGGTTGCCTGCCCTTGGAGCCCGTCGACCCGATCAAGCATTCGACCCACCAAGGCGTCGAAGTCGGCTAACGGCGGACGGACCATTTTGGCGTCGGCCCAAAGCGCCCGAACGCCCTCGTCCATCAGGTAGGGAGGAAGGTTTTCGCGCCACTGCGGTTCAAAAATCAGCGGGTGCCGCGGGGCCATGGCCTCGAGCTTCCCACGCAACGCCACCGAATCCAGCCCGAGTACCGAGTCCGCAAAATGCACCACGCGCAAAGGGTCGCGCTCCGCGAGCACCGACGACTGCGCTTGGGCCTCGGCCTCTTCGCCGGCCGCGACCCAGGGGTCGTTTTGGCAGCCAACGGCAGAAATGAGGCAGGTTGCCGCGAACAAAAGCCCTAATTTTGGCGTCCTATTAAGCATTCCCCAAAGGTACTCTCGTGAACGCCCCCGCCGTAACCCAACAAATCGTTCATTGGCTTCGCCACTACGCGGAGCGCGCAGGCGCCAAAGGCTTTGCCGTCGGCGTTTCGGGCGGCATCGATTCGGCGGTCACGGCGGCCTTGTGCGCCGAAACCGGCCTGAGCGTGCATTTACTGGAACTGCCCATCCACCAAGCAAGCGACCAGGTTACCCGGGCCCGCGAGTGGATGAGCGTGCTGGCGGAGCGTCATGCCGCGGTGGAGGCCTACCGGATCGACCTTACGGCGGTCTTTGATGCCCATGCCGAGGCGCTGGGACTGCGCCCCACGGGCCACACCGAACTGGCTTTGGCCAACACCCGCGCACGGCTTCGCATGGCTACGCTCTACGCGCAGGCCCAAAACCACGGACTCCTGGTCGCCGGAACCGGGAATAAGATTGAGGACTTTGGCGTCGGATTTTTCACGAAGTACGGCGACGGCGGCGTGGACCTAAGCCCCATCGCCGACCTCTACAAGTCCGAAGTCTTTGCGCTCGGAAGCCACCTGGGCGTAGTGCCCGCCATCCTGAATGCGCCCCCAACCGACGGGCTCTGGAGCGACGGCCGCACCGACGAGGACCAGCTCGGCGCCAGCTACGCCGAACTCGAAGCGGCGATGGAGTTCGCGCGAACCCAAGGCTGGTCTCCGGAATCCGTGGCCGCAGACGAAGCCTGGGCGAAATCGCGCGGATGCTCCGCCCGTTCGCTCGAGGTTTTTTTGATTTTTACCCGATTCCATCGGGCGAATTTGCACAAAATGCGGCCGATACCCGTGTGCCGGATCGAACGCTAGACCCCTATTTCAGGGGCAAAGGGTCGCCGGTGGCGCTCGAAGGCAGGGCGATTCCCAAAAGCATGGACCAGGTTGGCGCGATGTCGCGGGGGTGCACGCGCTCCCAACGCTGGGAATTGGCCGGAATCCCCGGGCCCATAAATACCACGGGAACGTGGGTGTCGTAGGCGTGGCCTGAACCGTGGGTGCATCCGTCGGTTCCGTAGTCCATGTGCCCGGACGCCAGCTCATAAAAAACCTGTCCGCTTCGGGCGTCGAAGGCGTTGCGGCGCATTTCCGCCTTGGGGTCGCAGCCATTGCGGATTTCGTCGGCGGTCCAGGCCATGCGAACGGCGGGGTGCTTCATCAGGGCATCGCGCACGCGCTCCCAATCGTCGTCGTCCGTGCTTTTCAGGTGAATTTGGTCGTTGCCCACGTGAAGAATTCCGGGAACGTTCAAGTCCAGTCCCGAGATCAGGGCCCCAAATTGGGCGTCGAGGTCCTTGCCGGACCAGTTCTGAACGGCAAATCCGTCCAGCGCGGCTTGATTGGAATTGTCGCAGGAACCGTGGTCGGCCGTGAGCGAAACGTAGTAGGCTCCGCGGCCGAGTCGGGCGTCCAGTGCGTCAAAAAGTTGCCCAAGTTGGCGGTCGAGGCGAAGGTAGACATCCATTAACTCCTGCGCACGCGGACCCATCAGGTGCCCCAGGTGGTCCGGAGTCGAGAAGGACAGCGCCAGCACGTCGGTGTGCGTACCGCGGCCCAAATTTTCGGCATCCACCGCAGCCAGCGCCACGTCGATCAGGATTTGATTTCCGTGCGGCGTGTAGCGAATCAGGCCCGGATTGCCCGCGCCCAGGGTGGCTAAATCGTAGGGAAACGAGCCCGCGGCGGAACCGCGCAGCTTCCCTTCAAATGGCCGCTCGTCGGGCCCCGTAAACGCCGCATAAACCGAAGGTTCCAGCAGGCGGTCCCAGGTGCCCTTCAGGTAGCTAGCCGGGGCGTGCTGCGCGTTAAACGCCCGAATCCATTGGGGCAGCTCGCTCGCGTAGTGCGATGAAGTCACGAAACCTTGTTGGTCGTCCATCCAAAATGCGGCGTCGCCGTAGTGCCCCGCGGCCGTAATGGCCCCGCGGTCCTTAAGCGAAAAGCCAAATACCTTGGCGGCGCCCACGCTGGCCCACTCCAGTTCGTCGGTCCAGGTGGTGGATAAAATGTTCTTTGGGCTGCGCCGGTCGGCATCACGCGTACTCCCCACGGGCTGTACCTCAAGGTCTTCCACGCAGTACACTTCTCGGCCAAGGGCGGGGTCGTACCAATCGTTGGCGATGATTCCGTGGTTGGAGGGGTCGGTGCCCGTGTACACCACGGCATGACCGGGCCCGGTATAGGTTGGCGTGTGGGTGTAGTGCGCGTTGCGGAACACCTGGCCTTCCGTGACCAGACGTTTAAATCCGCCAGTGTAAAGCGGCGCAAACCGGGTCAGGTAGTCGGCCCGCATTTGGTCGACCACAATGGAAACCGCAAGTTTGGGTTGGGACCCGGCACCCGGATTCTTTTTTTGGGCGCCCGCCGGAACCAGGGCCAGCACCGAAACGCTAAGGGCAAGCAAAATTCGCATGCCCCAAAGGTAACTCAGGCCTCTTCTGCCGCTGTTTTCGCCGCGTTAAATCGCTCTTGGGCCTCGGCCCACACCTCAAATTGGGCGTGCACCGCGTGCTGCAGCTCCTCGTAGTTTTTGAAAAAAGCCGGGTCCATGCTCCGTTCCTTGAAGGTTTCGGGATTCGAAACCTCGGCGTCCATTGCATCCAGGGCTGCTTGGGCTGCCTCGTAGGCTTTTTCGGCCTCATCCATGGTTTTTTGGGCCGAGCGCAGCTCGGATTCCAGGCGTTTTTGCTCGTCCCGGTTCCGCTTGGGCGCAGCCCCCGCGGCTGCAGCGGCCGCCACGGCACTCGCCGCCGCCGCCGCCTTTTGCGCGCCCGCAACCTCCATGGCGCGAAGCGACTCCACTTTGCGCTGCTCGAGGAAGTACTCAATGCCACCCAAATACGGCTTGATGCGGCCTTCGCGGAACTCAAACGTCAGCGTACACAGGCCTTCCAGAAATTCCCGGTCGTGCGACACGACGATCAGGGTTCCGTCGTACTGCAAAAGCGCCTGCTTGAGCACGTCCTTGGCCGCCATATCGAGGTGGTTGGTGGGTTCGTCCAGCACCAAAAGGTTGATGGGGTTCAGCATCAGCTGGCAGAGCGCGAGGCGTCCGCGTTCGCCGCCCGACAGCACGCGCACCTTTTTCTCGACGTCGTCACCGCCAAACATAAAGTTGCCCAGGAGTTTTCGCGCACTCTTCCGAATCTCGTCGGGTGCGGCGTCTTCGATGGTCTCCAGGACCGTCTTGGTGCCGTCGAGCACCTCAGCTTGGTTTTGGGCGTAGTAGCCCAGCTGCACCTGATGACCCCATTCGATTTGGCCCTCGTGGGCCAGGCCTTCGGCGAGAATCTTAACCAGCGTGGACTTGCCCTGTCCGTTTTGGCCGACAAAGGCGATTTTTTGTCCGCGCACAAATTCTAAATCGAGCCCGCGCAGCACGTGCTTTGGGCCGTAGTGCTTTTGAATCCCATGCAAACGGGCCATAATCTTGCCCGAATGCGGTGCGGGCGGAAACTTAAATCGCATCTGCCGCGTGTCTTCGTCGTCGACTTCAATCACGTCGATTCGATCCAGTTTTTTGATCAAAGACTGGGCAAACGCCGCCTTGCTGGCCTTGGCGCGGAACCGGTCTACCAGCTCCTGGGTGTGCTTGATTTCTTTGTCCTGGTTGGCCTTGGCCTGGCGCTGCTTCTCGCGAATCTCGTCGCGCAGCGCGAGGTACTTGAAGTAGGGAACGTGGTAGTCGTAGCCCTTGCCCAACACAATTTCCAGGGTGCGGTTGGTGGCGTTGTTCAAGAAGGTCCGGTCGTGCGAAACCAGAATGATGGCTTGGTTGCTTTCGGCCAAAAACTCTTCGAGCCACAAAATGGACTCGATATCCAGGTGGTTGGTGGGCTCGTCAAGCAGCAGCACGTCGTGGTGCTGCAGCAGAATCTTGGCGAGCTCGACGCGCATTTGCCATCCGCCCGAAAAGGAATTCAACGGCTGGTGGAAGTCGGTCGCCTTAAAGCCGAGCCCCAGCAGCACGCGCTCCAAATCAGCCTGGTAGGTGTAGCCGCCGATGTGCTGAAAGCGCTCCTGGGCGTGGTGAAATCGGTCGAGTAGGGCCATGTAGGCATCGCTTTCGTAGTCGGTGCGGGTGCCCATTTCTTCGGTCATCGATTCCATTTCGGCCTCCAGGCGCTTGATTTCGGTAAAGCTCGAGGCCGCTTCGTCCCACACGCTCGCGTTCGGCGCAGGGGGCATGTCCTGGGTCAAAAAGCCGATGCTGAAGTCGCTCGGAAAGCTGATTTTGCCGGAATCCGGCGCAAAGCGGCCCGCAATGAGCTTGAGTAGGGTCGATTTCCCGGCCCCGTTTCGCCCTACCAGACCAATGCGGTCTCCGGGATTTACCTGAAACGAAATGCCTTTAAAAAGGTCCGATCCGCCAAAACTCAAACTAACTTGGTGTACGCTCAACATATGGGTGACAAAAGTACCACCTTGACCGGCCTCGTGCGGGGTAAATTTGCGCCAATAACCCCCTACACCCCATACCCCATGAAGTTGATTGGCAAAGGCAGCAAGCCCTACAGCATTTTAACCGCCAAATGTCCCCGGTGCCACGAAGGCGAAATGTTCGTGGATTCCAATCCCTACAACCTCCGGAACATGGATAAAATGCACGCATCGTGCGGCGTTTGCGGTCAGGAATACGAGCCAGAGCCCAACTTTTACTACGGGGCCATGTACGTTTCCTACGGGTACACGGTTGCCCTGTTCGTGGCCGTATACGTCATCTTTGGCGTGTGGCTGGACTGGGCCATGTGGCCTACCGTGGGCGCACTGGCCGCGACCCTAGTGGGGCTCGGACCCTGGCTTTTTCGCATCGCTCGGGTGACCTACCTCAATATTTTTGTAGCCTACGATCCCGAGGCCAAGGGCTAAACCGCTTGCGAGGACCACAGCTCGCGGGCGAGCAGGGGCGCATGCAGGGTTCCGCGCGAGCCCAAGCCGTTGAGCAGTCCAAGACCTGGGTGCTGTGGGTTCCAGCCCCAACGCGGACGCCGATCCTTCATCGTGGGCCGAATTCCCGTCCACGCACTGCGCACCTCGATGTCGGCCGAAATCCACGACCGGGCCGATTCCAGCAATTCGTTGGTTTGGCTTGGCTGCGGGACCGGCGGAGCCACCGTGCCGCTGGATATCCCCCAACCGTAGGACGCACCCAACTGGTAGGTCCCGTCGCCTTCCGGAAGCAAAAAATGACTTCGGTGCATCATGACCCCGGGCTCCTTGCTGAGCGCCACCCGCAGCCCCTGCCCTGAGGTCCGGGCAAAGCCCAGTTCTCCCCAAAAGTGCTCCGCCCAGCGTGCTTGATAGCCCTCGCAGAGCACCACCACGTCAAATACCCGGTCGCCCGCGCCGAGGCAAAGACCCGAAATCCCCGCCGGAACATCGGATAGCGCCCCGAGGTAGGCGCCAAGGGCCGGATGATCGGCCAAGGCGTTCCAGTCGTTGACCTCGTCGGGGCTGCGCAGCACCTCATAAATGGGCTCGGAACTCCGGAATTCCGAGGGGTAAAAGTCTGCAGCCACGGCAAGGGCTTCGGCGGCCCGCCAAACCACGCGCCGCCGCTTGAGCACCACCGGATTCACAATCCCGGTGGCCACACGGGTTGAACTCCGCTCGGGGTGGGCATCGTACACGCTGATCTGCGCGCCATCCGGCGCACTCCGCGCCACGGCCACGCCAGCTATTCCTCCTCCAACGACGGCAATTTTCATGTGGTTTACCCAACTACGGTTCAAAAAAAAGCCACCCGCTACGGGGTGGCCTTAGCTGAACCTGAGTTCGATTTAGAACTGCCAGTAATCGTGTTCGCGGTTGCGAATGTCTTCGCGAATGCGCTTGGACTCGAGCAGCTGCTCCATCGGGTTGTTGGCCTTGTAGTCCTTAATCTCCCGATCGTAGACGTTGTCTTCCTTCATCACGATGGCGTTGAAGTAGCGCATCTGAAAAATCTGATCAAAGGTCAAACGGCGCGTATTGTTGTTGGGGTTGTAGGCCACATTCGTTGCGAACGCTTGGCGCGCATCGGGGAACCATACCCAAAACAAGTTGATGATGTCGCCTTCCTGCGGATCCTTAATTACCGGCGAAATGCCAATAATGCGGTTCTTCAGTTCGCCGCGCTGCTTGTCAAAATACCAGTCGCTCTTAATGTCCCACGCCAGAATGTTGTTGGCCTTGATTTCGATCGAGTCGATGGCCAGAATGGTGCCGTCGTCGTTGTCGCGAATCGTGTCAATGCGGAACAAGCGGTTGCCCACCTCGCTCATCGTCAGCGGACGCAGGAACAAATCGTCGTCGTATACCTCGGTGATGCTGCCCTCGCTCAGGATGGCGTCCTTCATCACATCAAACAGCGACTTGCGGTCGGGCAAGGCCTGAATAGGGTAGTACAGCGGATGATTCAGCTTCTCCAGGGTGTGAATGCGCTCCCAGTTCCGGCGCGACCACAACATGTCGTCTTGGCGCAGGTGCGGGTAGGGAATCACGCGGGCTTGGCCCACATGGATTTCGGACTTCGGAATCAACCCGTCGTCTTGCGGCGAAAGCACTTGCGCCTCGAGGGTTACCCCTACGAAAAGCAGCGCAACTAAAGAAGCGAACTTTTTCATGCTACTGAACGTCTAGAACTACGTTGGAAATGTTTTCAATGCGCGCACCCTGCGGGGTTTGTGCCTTGATTTTGCGAATAGATACCGAAGATCCCGGGCGCAGGCGCTCGATCTGGTCGCGCAGGTCGTTGGGAACCTTGTTGCCTTTTACTTGAATGGCGGGCTTGCCCTCGAGCTTGATTTCAAACGCGGTAACGCTCAACGGTAGGTCAAATGGGAAATCCTGGTACTCGGCCTCCACAATGCCCTTGGCCAGCAGGCTGGTCGAAATCATGCCCTCTTTTTTCTTGTAGACCGTACCTACGGCTTGAGGAAGGCCCTTGATGCGGTAGATCTTCTGTCCGGCCTTGCGCGTCTTGCCATCCTTTTCCTTCACGGAAACCGAAATGGTAACTTCCTTGCCCTCGACCTTCGTCACGTCGGCGACGTAGTTGCCGGCCTTGCCCGAAATACCGGGACCCGACACGATAAGGTTTTCGGGAGCAACCCCCGGAACCGAAACCTCGATGGGGTTGTCTACGTTGCGGTACAGCACGTTCATCTTGGTGGCGGCAATAACCACGCTTGGCGGGGCCACGGTGTAGGTCAGCTCAAAGGGGTAGTCCTTGTCGCCGCCGGGAACGCGCATGCTGCCCTTGAGCGTCTTGCTGCCGTTGCCCGATCCTTGAATGCGGATTTTACCCACGCCCTCTTCCACAGACTGCGGCGTAACGCCGATGAACTGCGGGTTGCGGCCCTTGTCGTAGGCAGCCAGGAACACGTCCGCCTCGAGGTAGTCTCCTTGGGTTACGTAGGTGCTCTTGGGCATAACCACGGCGCGCACGTTGTCAAACTTCAGCGTGTTGGCGTCGATTTGGCCGTAAAGGTGCTCTACCGTCTTGGCCTCCATTCGGCGCACGCGCGACTGCAGGTCGGTCAAGAACGGGATGATGCCCGCCAACGGAAGTTCCGCAAACGTGGCGCGCTCCCACGACATTTTTTTGCCCTCAACAACCTCGTCGTCAAACGTAAACGTCTCGGCAATCGCTGCCTTCATGGTTTGATCCCCGTCCGTTTGCGACTCCAGGAAGGTTCGGTAGGCAATAAGGCGCTCCTTGATTTCCTTGGCCATGCCTTTACCTCCGATGCTCTTGTCGTTCACCAGGTAGTTCTCGGCAATGTCGCGGTTGTCTGCACCCTTGTAGCGCCCTTCTTCGTCGATGCCGCCCGTTAGGGTGATCATCTCTTCCTTGGCCGTTTTGATCATGGCAAAAACTTCCTCGGATTGCTTCTGAACCTCTTTGGCGCGCTCGTTCACGGGAATAGCACGCGGATTTTCAGAAACCTGGGCCTGAATGGCCTGATACATAGTGGCTGTTCCACGTTCTACCGTGCTGACCGTAGCGTTCATCCCGAGGTCCAGCTTGGCGAGGACGCGGAGGATGTCTTTCGATACGTTCAATGCCAGCATGGCGGTCAACACGAGGTACATCATGTTGATCATCTTCTGACGTGGAGAAATTTTACCTGAAGCCATTATTTTTTACTAATCCAATTATCAATAGGTTGAACAGAACGTTATCGCTTAGGAGCGAACGTTCATGGCGGCGAGCATGTTTCCGTACACGGAATTCAGCTGCGACAGGTTTTGGCTCAACTTCGTGACTTCGCCAGCAAGGGCTTCGGTATTTTGGGCAGATGCGCTCAACTTCTCCATAACCGTGTTTTGGATGTCGACCTGGCTGGTCGTGTTCTCCAATTGAACGGCATAGAGGGCGTTCAGGGCCTCCATATTTTTGGCGGCGGCACCCAGCTGCTGGCTGTAGGCAGCGGTAGCACCCGCAGCGTCGGTTGCGGTGTTGAGTGAAGCGGCGGTTTCGCTCAGCTTGCGCATTCCGGCTGAAAGGCTTTCAAGCAACTCGGGTCCGATTTTGGCTTCTTCGAGCATGCGGTCGAGCTCCTGGGTTACGGTTCCGCTCGATCCCTTGCGGGCCTTCTTTTCGGTAGCGGGCTCGTTCTCCAACTCGGGGTACACCAAGGCCCAATCGTAGTCTTTGGGTTGGGCTTCAAACGCAGAGATGGCGAAGATTACCGCCTCCGTGGTAAGACCGATGATGAGCATCAAATCCGCACCCTTGAGGTGGAGGATTTTGAACAGCGCACCCATAATAACGACCGCTGCACCCAAACCGTAAAGCTTGGTCATGAAATTCTTGAAGCGCTTGCCGTTAACGTCGATTAAAGCCATGGTGAAGGGAGTTAAGGGGGTTAAGAGAGAGGTTGTTGAATAAAATTTTTAGAAGTCGCGGCGGTCGCGTCCGAGGAAGCTCTGCACGGTGCGGAATCCGATGTAGGATTTAGCGGTATCCTGGTATTCGTAGTCGCGCATGCCGTTTTGCATGAAAATGGCTACGTCCTTCCACGATCCACCGCGAATGACCTTGCGCTTGAGCGTCGTGGGATCCGACTCTGCGGCGTTGTACTTGAAGTCGGGGCTGAAATCCGCCACGTAGAAGTACGAGGCTTCGTCCCAAGCGGTGCTGGTCCATTCGGCCACGTTTCCGGCCATGTCGTAGAGGCCGTATCCGTTGGGTTCGTAGCTGTGAACGCGCACCGGGTACATGCCGCCGTCGGCAACGAGGTTACCGCGTCCGGGCTTAAAGTTGGCCAAGAAACAGCCTTTGCTGTTGGTCGTGTAGGGTCCACCCCAAGGGTAGGTGGTGAGTTCGCGTCCGCCGCGGGCTGCATACTCCCATTCCGCTTCGGTAGGAAGGCGGAACTCGTTCTCAATGAAGTCGTTGTTTTGCTTCAAGTAGGTGTTGCGGTAGTGCGTGCGCCAGTTGGCAAAGGCCGTGGCCTGCTTCCAGCTAACACCAACTACGGGGTACTCGTCGTAGGCGGGGTGCCAGAAGTAGTTGTCGTGCAGGTTTTCGTTGAACGAGTAGGTGAAGTCCGAAATCCAGGCGAGCGTATCCGGGTAAACGTTTACGATTTCGCTCACAAAGAAGCTCGAGCGATCGGATTCCTTCTTTCCGTTTTTGATGTAGTCGCGGTAGGAGAAGGTTTTTCCGTCGCCATTGGCATCGCGGAAGTCCTTCTGCCAGCGGTTCTCCTTGGAGGCCGCCTTTTGCTTATCAACCCAAAAGTGCAGGTAGTTAAGTTGGCGCGAATCGATGCTGCGGCCGCCCAAGAAGCGCTCTTCGGGCGACAGGTACATGGACTCAATCACTTCGGTGTACTCCTCAGACGGGTAGCGATCGACATCCCAAACCAGGCGACGGGTCCAGTCCAGGTAGGTCTGCATCGAGTCGGGGTAGTTCAGTCCTACGTATTCTTCGTAGAACGTTGGGTTGTTCATGTCCGCGTAGTTGATGTACTCGTAGCCCTCAACCATGCCTTCGGCCAAACGGAAGCGCAGGATGGAGTCGCGAACCCAATCGACGAATTGACGGTACTCGTTGTTGGTGATTTCGGTCTCGTCCATGTAAAAGGCGGGAACCGAAACGGACTTGGTGGAAGCCGTAAGCGTTGCCGGTACATCTACGTCGGAGTTGCCCATGGCGAACTGTCCTTGAGGAATGAATACCATTCCGTAGGGGTCTGACGGGTAAAAGTCGGGGCGGTTTTGAACGCCAACCAATTCCCCGTGGTCGCCGCCGGAACAGGCAGCGAGAAGGACCGCGGCTAGTGCGGTCAGGGAAAAGGATTTAACCATTTTGAAGTGTTTCATGGTTTTGGTCTAACGTCGTTGAGGGCGCGATATTACAAAAATCTTGGGTTACGGTAGCTACCGTTGATGCGCGGTGGAATTTCTATGGTGAAGCAGTAGGTCAGAAATAGCTCGTGAGAGCCTGAAGAATAAGCACTTAGCGATGAAGTGGTCAGGTCATATGAATACGAAGCCCGAAGCGAAGGCATAATTTGGTATCCGAGCATGATGCTCATGGCGTCCTGATTCCGGTATCCGAGGCCCGCGTACAGCTTGTCCATGATTACGGCATTGGCGTTCAGATCGAGCGAAAGGTTGGAATTGAGGTCCGACTTAATCAATACGCTGGGCGTGATGCGAATGGGAGTTGAAGTGGGAAGGTCGAAACTGTATCCCCCGGTTAGGAAGTAGTGCAGCGTGCTTTTGTACCGAGCGGAGCTGCCCGAAAACGTGGCGTCGCTCTGGAGCAGGCGCGAGGTGGAAAGGCCGGCAAACCACGTGTCGGTGGTGTAGTAGGCTCCGAAGTTCAGTTCCGGGGTGAAGGAGGTAGCGCCGGTTCCAGCAACCGCGGGATCGCTGGGGTTGTCGGGGTAAATCCACTGCGCGTTGCGCACGTTTTTGTTTTTGAAGTCCACCGAAAGGCCCAAACCAAGGCGGCCGGCGCCAAGGTCCATCTGGTAGGCGTAGCCCAAAGCGGCAGATACGTCTTCAAAAAAACCAATCCGGTCGTTGACGATGTTCACCATGAGTCCGCCGTGGAGCACCTCTACCGGAATGGAAGCGTTCACATTCAATGTGGTCGGCGCACCCTCGAATCCGACCCACTGCAGGCGTTGCCCCATGTTCACACAAATGCCTTCGCCGCTTCCCGCAACGCCCGGATTGAACCCAAGACGGTTGTGGTAGTATTGGGTGAACTGCACGTCCTGTTGCGCCCATAGTGCGCTGGAACTGAGTGCAATTACGCCTGCAATAAGGTGTTTAAAACGAATCATCCGGGTGTTCAGGGTCAAGCGAATCAGCGCTAAAAGTAGGAAAAAATTAGATTGCTCCTCAAACTTTTCTAAATGCCGCGGCGAACGATGCGCCACCAAACGGCGGGAATTTCTCCATTTTGGGCCAAACTGTAGTCGTCCATGCTGCACGGTACCAGGCTGTGTCGGGCGTCTTCGCCGGGGTGGTTGGGGACTTCGATCCACCAGCGCTGGCTCCAAGGCGATTTGTAAAAAACCAATTCACCCGTTTCGTTCGGAAGCAGCACCGTAAACCGGAGGTATTCGGCCTTGGCCCGGAGGGGGAAGTCGCCTACGCGGCCGGCCACGCCATCCAAAAAGTACCAAATGCCCTGCGCCCAGAGGTGGGCATTCTGCCCGTCGAGGTCCCGTGATCCAACAAAGTCGGCGGCGCAGAGGGCAGCGAGCTTGTCGCTGTACCCGGCATAGCGCAATATGGCGCAAAACGACTCACCCGTGAGGCCGTTGGGATTGGCTTCGTGTTGGGCGGGCGCATCGGCGGCGCGAACGGCGGCGTTGTGCACGACGACCAAATCGGCGTCGCGGATCCAGGGCTCCGCGCGCTGAATGGGGAGTAGTTCCCCGACGCGGTGAACCTCAAGGTGCATTTTTTCAGCTAGGTCCAGGACCGACTGCGCCACAAAATAGCTCTGGTGCGCGAGGTGGCTCACGTGAAACAAGCGAAACGGCTTCATGGTGAGCATTTGGGCAAGAAGGTTGCTCCGATCGGGGAGCACCTGGTCGTCGCCCAGCGCGATTCGGTTGTTGACGAAGCAGGCATTTATTGTCCGCTCCAGTCGGCCAAAGGCTCGGTATACCGCAAGGGGCCAGTCCGAATCGGCCCCAAGGAAAACGGGAATGCACCCGTACTGAAGGACTTCTACGGCTAATTCCTCCACGGCGACCATCGTGTCGACGCGGTCGCGCCCGGGCCGAAGGTTTCCAAGGTCGGCAACCCGAAGGTCCCACGAACCCCAAAACAGGGGATAGAGCGCGCGCCGAACGCTGTCGGCGACGTCGTGGGCGGCTGCACGCTGCTCCGGAACCCCAATCAGCGCAACGGCCACGCCGCGCAGGTCCGGCAGGCCGTCGGCGTGCAGCAGCAAGCTGGCGCCTAGGGTCTCTTGGGGCCATGCCTCCGTGAATTCCGGGCCTAAGGGTTCAAGCCATTCGGTTCCCATGGATTACTTGGTTTTGGTTTTGCGTGCGGTTTTTTTCGCGGCGGATTTGGGTTTGGCCGAACTGCGTCCACGGCCCTTGGTGGCCGGCGCGGCGCTCGCGTGCTTGGCGCAGAGTTCGATCACGTCGTCGACACTAAGTCCTTCGGGTTCCGTTCCGCGCGGAATTTTCACGTTTTCCTTGCCCCATTTGAGGTAGGGGCCGAAGCGCCCTTTGCGCAACTCGACTTCGCCCTGGGGCGTGGAGTAGGTTTTCATCAGCGAAGCTTGGGCCGCAGCGAGCTTGGCTTTCACGAATTCAATGGCCTCGGACTCGGTCACGGTGAGCGGCGTCGCGGGCGGCGTAATGCTCGCAAAGGTTTTGTCCCACTGAATGTAGGGTCCAAAGCGACCGAAGTTGGCGCGCATCGGCTTGCCTTCGTATTCGCCGACGAGCCTCGGCAGGCGCAGCAGCTGCAGGGCATCCGGCAGCGTGATTTTATCGAGGGTGTAGGGTTCGGGAATGCCGACAAACTTCGCGTCGGCCTCGTCCCCGTCGCCGCCGCCCAGCATGACGACCGGGCCAAATCGGGCCAGACGCGCCGATACCTGACGGCCGCTCTCGGGGTGGGTTCCGAGAACGCGCACCGAGCGAACCCGGTCACCTTCTTCGGAATCCTGAACCAGGGGGTGAAATTTGGCGTAAAAGTCGCGGAGCACGGACTGCCATTCCGCGCGGCCGCTGGCCACTTCGTCGAACTGGGCCTCCATTTTGGCGGTGAAGGAGTAATCCATGACGCCGCCAAAGTTGGCGACCAGGTAGTCGGTCACGAGGTTGCCGATGTCGGTGGGAACCAAGCGCCCCTTGTCGGAACCGAATTTTTCTTCGCGCTGCCCCCAGTTCCATTGGCTGCCGCCGGTCCATTCGGCAAACGCGACCTGGCGCACTTCGCCTTCGCGCACGCCCTTGGCCACGTAGCCACGGTTTTGGATGGTAGAAATGGTCGGGGCGTAGGTGGACGGACGTCCGATGCCTTCTTCTTCGAGGGCCTTTACCAGCGTTGCTTCGGTAAAGCGCCCCGGAGGGCGGGTGAATCGCTGGGTAGCGGTAGCGGTGGTGAGGGCCACGGAGTCTCCCTGCTTGAGCGGCGGAAGCATGCCGGCCTCATCTTCTTCTTCGTCCACGCCTTCGCGGTACACCTTTAAAAAGCCTTCGAAGGCAATCATTTCGCCGCGGGCGATGAATTCGGCGGCGGAATTGCTCAAGTGGGCCACGGTGCGGTCGATTTGGGCGTCGGCCATTTGGCTGGCCAGCGTGCGCTTCCAAATAAGCTCGTAGAGTTTTTTCTCGGCGGCGTCGTTGCCGGCGGACTTCACCAGCATGTTGGTCGGGCGAATGGCTTCGTGGGCCTCTTGGGCTCCCGCGCTCTTGGTGGTGTAGCGGCGCGTTTGGGCAAAGTTGGCACCGTAGAGCTCGGTGACGGCGTGGCGGGCGCCGTTCACGGCTTCGTCCGACAGGTTGACCGAGTCGGTACGCATGTAGGTAATGTGTCCGTTTTCGTAGAGCTTTTGGGCCAAGCTCATCGTGCGGCTCACGGCCATGCCCAGCTTGCGCGAAGCCTCTTGCTGCAGCGTCGAGGTAGTGAACGGGGCGGCCGGCTTGCGCGGGGCCGTTTTCTGCTCGAGGCTGCGCACGCTGAATCCACCTAGGCCCAAGGCGGCGGCCAGGGCATCTACGGCCGCTTGGTTTTTGAGGTCTCCGTGGTACTCGGCGGCAAATCCGGCGCCGTTGGGGGCCGTAAAGCGGCCTTCCATGCGAAAGTCGATGTCGGAAACGAAGTGTTCGATGGCGCGCTCGCGCTCGACAATCATGCGTACCGCGACCGACTGCACGCGGCCGGCGCTGAGTCCGCGGCGCACCTTCTTCCAAAGCACGGGCGACAGCTCAAAACCCACCAGGCGGTCGAGTACGCGGCGGGCCTGCTGGGCGTTGACCAGGTTCATGTCGATGGTCCGCGGGTTGTCGACGGCGCGAAGAATGGCCGTCTTGGTGATCTCGTGGAACACGATGCGCTTGGTCTTGGTCGTGTCGAGGTCAAGGGCCTCGGCCAGGTGCCACGAAATGGCTTCTCCCTCCCGGTCCTCATCGCTCGCGAGCCACACGGTGTCGGCGCTCTTGGCCAGCTTGCGGAGCTGGGCGACCACATCTTTTTTGTCGTCGCTCACCACGTACTCGGGGGCGAAACCCTTGGCGACGTCAATTCCGATTCCGCGCTCGGGCAAATCGCGGATGTGCCCAAAGCTGGAGCGCACGGTGAAGGCGCTGCCGAGGTATTTTTCGATGGTCTTCGCCTTGGCGGGCGATTCGACGATGACGAGGTTTTGGGCCATGATCCGGGGTTTACGCGTACAAAGTAACGGCCGGAATCTCCGCAAAACGTTTAAAAAATGAGGCTGACATTTTGTCGCGTTGGCTCGGACGTAGTCCGTATTTTTGCGGCATGTCCAAAATGACCGAAATCGAACGCACCCCGCTGGGCGAAGAACGCCAGGGCGAAGTCCTGCTGCGCGAAGGCCTGGGTCGCGGTAAGAAACTCTTCCTGGAATCCTATGGGTGCCAGATGAATTTTTCGGACAGCGAGATTGTGGCGTCCATCCTTCACAAGGACGGCTACGAAACCACCGACAAGCTCGAAGAAGCCGACCTGGTGCTGCTCAACACCTGCTCCATTCGCGAGAAGGCCGAGCAAACCGTGCGCAACCGCCTCGATCAGTTTAACGCACTGAAGGCCAAGAATCCGGAACTGAAAATCGGCGTGCTGGGCTGCATGGCCGAGCGGGTTCGGGAGAAGTTTTTTGAGGAAGAGAAGCTGGTCGACCTCGTCGTGGGCCCCGACGCCTACCGCGACCTGCCCAACCTGCTCGAGGAGCTCGACGGGGGGCGCAAGGCCGTCAACGTCATCCTGAGCAAGGAAGAGACCTACCACGATATTGAACCGGTCCGCCTCGGCGGCAACGGCATTACGGCCTTCGTGAGCATCACCCGGGGTTGCGACAACATGTGCACCTTTTGTGTGGTTCCGTTTACCCGGGGCCGCGAGCGCAGCCGCGATCCGCAAACTATTGTCGAAGAGGTGACCCAGCTCTGGAACGACGGCTACCAGGAGGTGACGCTGCTGGGTCAAAACGTGGACTCTTATTTGTGGTACGGGGGCGGACTCAAAAAGGACTTTACCAAGGCCAGCGCCATGGCCCAGGCGACGGCGGTGCACTTCGCGGACCTGCTGCACTTGGTCGCCACCGCGGTGCCCGACATGCGCATTCGCTTCTCGACCAGCAACCCTCAGGACATGAAGGACGAGGTGCTGCACGCGATTGCCGCGCACCCCAACGTCTGCAAGTACATTCACCTTCCGGTGCAGAGCGGATCCTCGCGCATTCTTAAGGAGATGAACCGCGGCCACAACCGCGAGGAGTACTTCGCGCTCATTGACCGCATCCGACGCATTATTCCGGGCTGCGGCCTGAGCCAGGACATGATTGCCGGCTTCCCGGGCGAGACCGAAGAGGACCACCAGGATACGCTGAGCCTGATGGAGTACGTGAAGTACGACTTCGGCTACATGTTCGCGTACTCCGAGCGCCCCAACACCTTTGCCGCCCGCAAGCTCGAAGACAACGTTCCGCTCGAAGTCAAGAAGCGCCGCCTGAACGAAATCATCGCGCTGCAGCAAAAGCACAGCGCCGAGCGCAACGCCGCCTACGTGGGCCAAACCGTCGAAGTTTTGGTCGAAGGCCGCTCCAAGCGCAGCGAGGACGATTTGTTTGGCCGCACCACCCAGAACACGGTGGTGGTTTTTCCGCGCGAAGCCTACCAGGCCGGACAGTGGGTCAACGTCCGCATCGAACGCAGCACGGCCGCCACGCTCCTGGGCGCGGCGGTTGGCTATTCACGCCCTCCACGCTCATGAACAAGCTGCTCATATGTTGCTGGTTGCTGGTTTCTGGGCTGGCGGCGCAGGCGCAGACGCGGTTGCCCGACGGCCGGGTGCAGGACCGCTCGCTGGAGCTGGGGCTGCGGTCCGAGGCGATTAAAGAGGCGGGCATTTTGCGCCTTTGTGTGGCCAAAGAAGGGCAATGCATCGAAAACCTGACCCTCGGGTTCACGGTGCGGATTTACGACGCCAAGGGCACCGAAATCTGGAATTCCATTTGGACCGGACAAACGCTTGACCTGAAGTTTAAGAAGCCGTTGCCTTCAGCGCACCGTGTGGTGGTGAAGGCCGTGGCACCCCAGGTGGTGAACAAGCTCACCGGCAATCCGATTTGGACGGTCGAGCCCCTGGAACTGGAATTTGTTTTGGAATGAACCTACAGGACGTCAAGCTTCGGTTCGGAATCATCGGAACGCATCCGGCCCTGGATCGGGCGCTGTTTAAGGCGGTGCAGGTTGCGGCCACCGACATTTCGGTCTTGGTGACGGGCGAGAGCGGCGTCGGCAAGGAGAATATTCCCAAGATCATTCACCAGCTTTCGCACCGCAAGCACGCTCCGCTGGTGGCGGTTAACTGCGGCGCAATTCCCGAGGGAACCATCGATTCCGAGCTTTTTGGCCACGAGAAGGGTTCGTTTACCGGCGCGACCGGGGCCCGCAAGGGCTACTTCGAGGAGGCGGACGGCGGCACCATATTCTTGGATGAGGTGGGCGAGCTTCCCTTGGGTACGCAGGTGCGCCTGCTTCGGGTGCTGGAGACCGGAGAGTTCATCAAGGTCGGTTCGTCCAAGGCCCAAAAGGTGAACGTTCGGGTGGTGGGGGCGACCAACGTGGACATGCTCGAGAAAATCGACAAGGGCCAGTTTCGCGAAGACCTCTACTACCGCTTGAACACGGTGGAGATTTCGCTGCCCTCGCTTCGCGAGCGCAAGGGCGACATCCATCTGCTGTTCCGCAAGTTCGCCCAGGATTTTTCGCAGAAATACCGCGTGCCCGCCATTCGCCTCTCGGACGAAGCCGTTCGGGTGCTTGAGGCCTACCGCTGGCCCGGCAACATTCGCCAGCTTCGGAATTTGGTCGAACAGCTCTGTGTGGTTGAGAGCGACCGCGAAATCAATGCCGAGGTGCTGCGGCAGTACATCCCCGAGATCGACCGGCGATCGGTTCCCGTGCGCCGCGACGACGCCCTTTCGCAGTCGGAATTCCAAACGGAGCGCGAAATCCTGTATAAGGTCTTGTTTGACATGCGCAACGACCTGAACAACCTCAAGCAGGTGGTCGCCGGATTGGCCGGCGGCAGCTTTCAAGCCGCTCCGGTTCCCGCAGCGGAAGCTTCGTTGCCCGTGCTGCGCGCCACCGAGCCGACGCCGCCCTCAGAGGGTCCGCGCTACGTCGATTTGGCGCAGGACCACGAGGAAGAAACCCTGGACGTGGACTCGGCGGTGGAGCCCGATGAGCGCCTTTCGCTTCAGGATTTGGAGTTGGATACCATTCGCCGGGTGCTCGAGCGCCACAAGGGCCGCCGCAAAAACGCCGCGGCCGAGTTGGGGATTAGCGAACGCACGCTGTACCGAAAAATCAAGCAATTCGGGCTGGAATGAGGCGGTTGGTGGTGCTGGCCGTGGTCGCGGTTTTGGTTGCTTCGTGCAAGGGGGGCTATTCGTTTACCGGGGGTGACGTGGGCAACGCCAAGACGCTGAGCGTCGAAGCCTTCGGCAACCGGGCCGATTTGATTAACCCCATGCTGGCGCAGCGTTTTACCACGGAGCTTCAGGCGGTTATGGTGCGCCAGACCCCGCTGTCGCTGGTTTCGCGCGAGGGGGATTTGCAGTTCAGTGGCGCCGTGGTCGAGTACAGCGTGCGTTCCGAAGCGCCGGCCGCCAACGACCAGGTGGGCCAGAGCCGACTGAATATGTCGGTCGAGGTCATTTTTGTAAACACCTTAGACGATTCCAAGTCGTTTACCCAAAGGTTTTCGGCGTTCCGAAACTTTCCGGCGTCGACGGATTTGCGCAGCGTCGAAGATGCCCTGGTTGAAGAGCTGGTTAGCGAACTCAGCGACAAGATTTTTAACCGAGCTTTAGTCCAATGGTAGCAGCTGATGCGGCAAGGGTGCGCGAGCTCTGGTCCAATCCGGAGTTGGTCTCGGCGGGCGACGTCCCGATGCTCGAAGAGTTGGTGGCGGATTACCCCGCTGCGGTTCCGTTGTGGTGGCTTTACCTCCGCGCCGTTCAGCGTGCGGACGCTCCCCAGTTCGCCCAAATTTTGCAGCGCTGTGCTTCCTTAAGTCCCAATCGAGCCGCCCTAATGGCTTGGGTCGAGGCGCCCCTGCTCCCGGTAAGTACGGCGCAGGGTGCCCGCGGCGCGGTGGTTGCTCAAGCGGTCGAAGTGCCGAAGCCGGTCGAAGTGCCGAAGCCGGTCGAGGCGCCGAAGCCGGTCGAGGCGCCGAAGATTGCCGAGCAGCCCAAGCCGGCGTCGGCACTCGCTGTGCCCGTTCCACCCGCTGTGCCTGCGGTGCCGCGCCCCGCGCCACCTGCGGCGGAACCGAATCTGGATTCCCTCCCGGAAAAGGTTCGGGAGCAAATCCTGCGTGCTCGGGCCCTGAAGGCCAAGATTTCTGGGATTGCCGCGCCGGCGTCGGCTTCAGCACCGATCCACGGGTCGGCTACCGCTTTAACCTCGGTGCCATCCCCCCAAGCGGCCGAACCTCCGGTTGTGGCGCCGAAACCTGCCAAACCCAAGGTGCGCGCCGCCGCAGCGACCGAACGGCCCGTATCGCCTCCGGCCCAGACGTCGCCCGACCGAATAACGCCGCCCGCAGCACAGGTTGCGCCTGCCTCAGAGTCCGATTTGAGTCCCTTCGCGCAGTTCGTGGCCCAACTGGCGGACCAGTCTGCCGATCGCCCAACGTCAAGTGATCTGATTGATCAGTTTTTAACCGCCAACCCACGGATTTCGCCCGTCGCCAAGGACGCTCCGCCCATCGACGTGCGCACCCAGCCCGACGCCCAAGTGACCGGATTGGTTACCGAAACCCTGGCGCGGATGTATGCCGAGCAGGGGCATGTGGCCAAGGCGATTCAAGCCTACGAAATTTTAAAGCTTCGAGTTCCGGAGAAAAGTCCGATATTTGCCGCCCGCATCGAAGCGCTGCGAAACTCTTAAATTAGGATAGAATGACTACGTTGTTTGTGATTTTGATTGCTGTAGTGAGCCTTTTGCTCATGCTGGTTGTACTGGTACAGAGCCCCAAAAGTTCGGGTATGGGCGGTGCCTTTGGGGGCAGCAATGCCAACATGCTCGGCGGCGTAAAGCGCACAGCGGACTTTTTGGAGCGCGCTACCTGGGTACTCGCTATTGCCTTGATTGTACTGGTGCTGCTGGTCAACATGATTAATCCGGGCACCGCTTCGGCTGAAGTTCAGGAGTCGGCCATGGAAGAGCAGCTCAACGAAACTCCGGCTCAGGCGCCCGTTCAAACGCCCAGTCAGGCTCCGGCGCAGCCCGCCCAACCGGCGGATTTGCCCCAGTCGGCCGAGTAAGCTCAAACTGACACTTTTACCAAAGGCGCTGACAGATTGTCGCGCCTTTTTGTGTTTTAGGCCTTTTTCGGGCTGTGGCACAACCTGTGCAGTGTACGCGTCCGGGTTCCGATTTCGGAATCCGACCTAACCTTAGATAACCAAACTAGATAGACACTATGGCTAATTTGACCATTCGTCCGCTGGCTGACCGGGTGATTGTCGAGCCCGCGGCAGCAGAGACCAAGACGGCATCGGGCATCATCATCCCCGATACCGCTCAAGAGAAGCCCCAGCGCGGCATCATTCGTGCGGTAGGTAACGGCAAGAAGGACGAGCCGATGACCGTAAAGGTTGGCGATACCGTGCTGTACGCGAAGTACGCTGGAAGCGAAATCAAGTACGAGGGAACCGACTACTTGATCATGCGCGAGTCCGACATTTTAGCAATTATCTAATACGACCGAAGAAATCATGAGTGCAAAAGATATCAAGTTTGATGTAGCCGCCCGCGACGGAATGCGCGCTGGCGTCGATGCCCTGGCCAACGCCGTTAAGGTGACCCTAGGCCCCAAGGGACGCAACGTAATCATCGAGAAGTCGTTTGGCGCTCCGCACGTAACCAAAGACGGCGTGACGGTAGCCAAGGAGATTACCCTTGAAGACAAAATTCAAAACCTCGGCGCCCAGATGGTGAAGGAGGTGGCCAGTAAGACCGCCGACATCGCCGGCGACGGAACCACTACCGCCACGGTACTCGCCCAGGCCATTGTGAGCCAAGGCCATAAGAACGTGGCCGCCGGAGCCAACCCCATGGACCTCAAGCGCGGCATCGACAAGGCCGTTGCGGCCGTCGTGGCCAACCTGCGCAGTCAGTCGCAGGAAGTGGGCGACAACAACCAAAAAGTGGAGCAAGTAGCCACGATTTCGGCCAACAACGACCCCGCAATTGGGGCCCTCATTGCCGAAGCCATGGCCAAGGTGAAGAAGGAAGGCGTCATCACGGTAGAGGAAGCTAAGGGTACCGAAACCTACGTGGACGTGGTGGAAGGCATGCAGTTTGACCGCGGCTACCTGTCGGCCTACTTCGTGACCAACACCGAGAAAATGGTGGCGGACTTGGACCGTCCGTTCATCTTGATCTACGACAAGAAGATCAGCACGATGAAGGAGTTGCTTCCGATTCTTGAGCCGGTGGCGCAGACGGGCAAGCCCCTGTTGATCATTGCCGAAGACGTCGACGGCGAGGCCCTCGGTACGCTGGTGGTGAACAAGATCCGCGGTGCGCTTAAGATTGCGGCCGTAAAGGCTCCGGGCTTCGGAGACCGCCGCAAGGCCATGCTCGAAGACATCGCCGTCCTCACCGGCGGAACGGTCATCAGCGAGGAGCGCGGATTCAAGCTGGAGAACGCCACGATGGACATGCTCGGTACCGCCGAGAAGGTGACCATCGACAAGGACAACACGACCGTGGTAAACGGAGCCGGAAGCAGCGCGGACATTCAGGCGCGCGTGCAGCAAATCAAGGCTCAAATCGAGACCACGACCAGCGACTACGACCGCGAAAAGCTTCAGGAGCGCTTGGCCAAGTTGGCCGGTGGCGTGGCCGTGCTCTACGTGGGCGCAGCCTCTGAGGTGGAGATGAAGGAGAAGAAGGACCGCGTGGACGACGCCCTTGCGGCGACGCGCGCAGCCATCGAGGAGGGCATTGTTCCGGGCGGAGGCGTTGCGCTGGTGCGCTCGTCGGAGGCCTTGGCGAAGCTCGAAGGGGCCAATTTCGACGAGAACACGGGCATCAAAATCGTGGCACGCGCCATTGAGGAGCCGCTTCGCGTCATCGTGGGCAACGCCGGCCTTGAGGGTTCGGTGATTGTGGCCAAGGTGAAGGAGGGCAAGGCCGACTTCGGATTCAACGCCAAGACGGAGGAGTACTGTTCCATGTACGAGGCCGGCATCATTGATCCGACCAAGGTGACCCGTGTGGCGCTGGAGAATGCGGCTTCGGTAGCATCGCTGCTCCTCACCACCGAGGCGACGATCGTCGAACTTCCCAAGAAGGAGGCTCCGATGCCTCCCATGGGCGGCGGAATGGACGGCATGATGTAATCCACCCGCTCGTTCTGAGTAAACACGGCCGCCCTGGGGAAACCTGGGGCGGTTTTTTTTTGGTAACTAGTTGCTAGTTACTAGAAGCAAATACGCCAATGCGCCCAAGCTGGGCAGGGCCAAGTTGTCGATTCCGCGCCCGAGCAGGGATTCGCTCAGGCTTAAGCCGGCCACGGCGGCGACGGCGGTTCCTGTCAGCGGAATTCCGTGTGCGGCGCACAGAACAAGTCCCGCGGCAAAAAAGCTGAGGCTGCCGGCCACGGACTTGCCAAACCAGAGTTTGGGCGACGGAATTTGACCGCCCCATTCCGCGGCCACGTCCAGGATGCCCAGGGTGAGCAGGCCGAAGCGCAGTGCGCGGGTGGCCAGTCCGTGGTCCAAACCCAGGGCATAGTATACGAGCCATACGGCCAGCCCAATTCCCAAAGGAAAAACCACTTCACCCCAGGTCTTGCGCGGCACCTCGTGGATGCTGGTAAATACTTTAAACGCTTTGGATAGGCCGAGGACCACCGTAAATGTTCCAGCGAGTACCAGCATCCATCCCGGACTGAGGTAGCTTGGCAAGGCCATGCTGATTAAGGCGGTGCTGACGTGCAGGATTTTACGGGTGACGGTTCCGGAGATCTGCCTGCGCCTCTTGACGGCTTCCATGAGGACGAACAGGATTCCGAACAGGCCGGAGAAGGCCCAAAATGCGAACGGAGGGTAGGTCATGGGTTTAGGGGTAGTAGTAGGCCGCGTAGCTGCGAATGAGGTGGATGTCGGGGTCGGGCATGCGGTTGACCCGGTTTTCGGTGTGCACCAGCGCATAAATGCAGCGCGGTGCCCGGCGGTCTTTGGCCATATGGTGCAGCGCACCGGCCACAGCGTTCCCCAGTCCTTGCGCCTGATGTTCGGGCAGGAGCCCAATGGTTTTGAACACGACGGTCCCGTCGGGAAGGGCAAAGAGGTAGGTGAAGCCCACACGCTGGGCGCCAAGGCATACCCAGTGGAGGATTGGGGTGCCGCGGTGCAGGTCGCTCAAGCTGGCGGTCCACCGGCCAAACTGCGCGGGGCTCAGCCGTTGGTAGCCAAAATTTCCGCTAAAAATCCGGTCGATGACCTCGTGAAGAACCTCCATTTGGGCGGGATCGGCGGGGTTCATCGGATCCAGGGCGAATCCCTCGGCCTTCCAGCGGTCGAGAAAGGGCTGCGACACGTCGATCACGTTTTGGAAGTGGCTGCGCTCGGCGCTCCGGTAGTGGATGGTTTTCGACGGGCCCTGGGCCTCGAGCAGGGCGGCGTATTCGGGGCGGGTGCGCCACTCGCCGGGGAAGTAGGGGGCTCCCGAGTCGTCGGTTACCACGCGGTAGGGCAGAAACGTGGAACCCAGCAAGGGTCCTACCCAGGGTCCGGGAACGGCGGCGCGGAGCGCGGACCATTCCGCCGCGAACGCCGTCGGGTCGACGTCGGGTTCGGTTTCGAGGTAGCCGAATGCCCAGACCGCCGCGGGCTCCTCGGTTAGCGCGTAGAGGCCGAGAACGAAGCCGTTGCCGTCGTACCATTGGGCTTGAGGTTGCTCGGTAAAGAATGCCCAGGCGCTGCGGAGCACGGGTTCCTCGGGGTCGTAGTCCGCAAACCCCGAATATCATGGCCAAGGGGGATCACGGTTCCGGCGGTCGCGTCTAAGGTAACCATGCTGCCGGTTTGCAGCTGCTGGGTCGCGCCGTCCACGCCCACCAGGGTGGGAATTCCGAGTTCGCGCGCAACAATCGACGCGTGACTAAGCAGGCCGCCCTGTTCGATGATGAGCCCCTTGGATTGCGCGAGCAGCAGGCTCCAGCCCGGGTCGGTGTGGCGGGCCACCAAGAGGTCAAAATCGGGCCAGGGACCGGGCTGGAACTCGGGCATGACCAGCGCACGACCGGTAATGCGGCCGGGCACCACGCGGCGGCCGTGGAGCGGGCCGTGGGCGGTTTCGGTCGGAGCATTCGGAGGTGCTTCGCCGGGCATCCAGGCAAAGGAACGGGGCAAGGATTCGCTGCGGAACCCGGCGTATTCGGCTTTGCGCGCTGCGGCCTGGGACCTCCAGCTGGCGGGGTTTTCGTCGAGCCAGGTTTCGCGGTCGAGCCAAAAGATGTCGTCGCGGTCGTCGAGGTGTCCGTCGATTACGGCGCGGTCACCGGCGCGCAGAAGGAGTCGGCGCATCCAACCAAAGGCGGTGGAGCGGAGCAGCCGAAGTTCTTCGCGCTGCCGTATAAACTGCCGGAGCTTGCGGATGCCCCAGGGCAGGCCCGCTGCCTCGGTTTGGGGTTCGGGCGGAATGGGCTGTGCGGCGGCCGCGAGCAGGGTTTGCGCGAGCAAGGCAAAGGAATCCAAGGGGCTGGCCTGTTCCAGTTTGAGCTCGTTCGGGAATCGCCCGCCGTATTCGGCCAGGTAGGCCTTGAGGTCGCGTTCGGTTCCGGAATCTGCGGCCAGGGCGGTTGCGAACGCCTCCGAGTCGGCGGCCGTAAGGGCTTCGCGGGCACCGGGCAGGGCGACGCAACGGCGGGCCAAGTGCTGCAGGGCGCGAAGTTGGGCGCCGCTCGGCGTTTCCATGCGCAGGTGGGATTCGAGCTGCTCCGGGCCAAACTTTTTCTCGGCCCAGCCCAAGAGGGTCATGAGCGCAGTGTCGTTTTCGACCGTCAGGTACCAGCGGCGAAGCCAATCCGATTCCAGTCCGCGCCAAATGCGCTGCACGTCGTGGGCATCGAGGCGGTCCCAATCGAGGGCGTCGAGCTCGCGGAATCCGCGGCGCACGTCTTCGGCAAATGCTAAGCGTTTGGACTTGAAGGTGAATAACTTGAGCAGCACCCGTGGGTAGTAGGTCAGCCGCAGCGACCACGAGGGCTGAAGCGACTCGGGCACGAAGGGGTGGGCCTTGGTCTGCGCCGAAATCATGCGCTCGAGGTTGACTTTGTTGCGTCCGTAGCCGGGCAAAAACGCCATCATCGCGTACCAGTGGTTCATCACGTAGTACATGCGGCCTTCGACGGCGGTCACCAGGTGGTCAAAGACGTTCGCATGGGCGGCGATGGTCGGCTTCGAAACCCCGCTGGCCGCCAAGAGGTCTTGGTACACCCTGCGGTAAAGGTTGGTTGCCACCGAAACGGTCATGGGAAGCACCACGCCGGCATAGGATTCGGCTAGGTTCGAGTTGTCGAGCAGCCAGGGCTCGTGGTGCCAATCTGCCGTAACGGGCCGGGCCTGCAGCAGGGTCAGGTGGCGGCCGTCCCAGGTCCACTCGGCGTCCATGGAGCGGCCAAAGTGGCGTTCGAGGTCGCGGGCGCAGCGCTTTAGGGCGCGGTGCAGGGCCGGGCTCCAGGGACTGGGACCGGCCGGTTCCGTTCGGAATTCCCCGGTGCGCGGGTCCATGCGCCGGCATTCCAAGGCGCTGCGGTCGTCGGGCCGGGCGTACCACGGGGTCCCGCTTCGGTAAAAGCCGCGTTCCTCTACGGGGTGCCCGTCGACGACGTGGGCGCAAAGCCCCGGGGCCAGGGCCACTGCGTAGCGGTCGGGGTGGGTGAAGAGCACGCCCGAGGCCGTGGCGTCGGGAACCATGGGCTGAATTACTACGCCGTGGGGACCACCCGTCAAAGGAAGGCCTTCGGCGACGCGACGCAGGGCTTCGCCCAGGTCGGCCATCGGGACGCCGAGTTCGGTCCGAAAAGCACCGGCGGCGGCGCTGGTTTCGGTGTCTTCGGTTGCCGAGGAGCTGCGCACGGCGAACCACCGGGGCTGACCCAGCTCGCGGCCGATTTCGGCTACGGGAGGCCTGTGGCCCGCACGCAGGGCGTCGGCGTCCACGCTGACCATGGGGAGTACCCGGAATCCGCCCGATTTCAGTCGATCGAGTCCGCGCGCTTTGTTGCCAAAAATACCCAGCACGCTTAGGGAATCAGGTTGGTCAAGAGGTAGGCGAGCACCGCACAGCCCTGAAGGAATAGACTTCGCCCTTTGTTGGGCTGGAGTGCGTAGGCGATTGCGCCGGTGGCGGCGATTCCCAGGGCGAGGGCTGCGGCAAGCAGGCTCGGGTCGGAATCAGCGTTCATCATGGCGCCTACGGCCACCGCCGTTACGGCCACGGTTAGGGCGGCGGCGCCCCAGGTGCCCAGCCGCGCGGAATAGCTGTCGCGGTAGTCGGTTTCTTGGTCGGGCGACAGGCACTTGCGCGCAATTTCTATTTGGGCACTCAGTGCCCAGATGGACCAACCGTGCCACCACAGGGCCGACGACCAATCGAGGCTTTGGGTGAGCGCGGCGTAGGCCACCCACTGAAGCAGGAGCATTTGGGCCAGCATCACCACGTTGTAGAGGTAGAATCGGGGTTTTAGCCAGCGAAGCGGACCGATTTCGTAGCGCGCCGCCAGGCTGTAGACTAGGAGTCCGGCCGAAAGAAGGCCCGATAGCGGGTCAAGTAGGCTGTGCAGCGTGACGAAGATTCCGCCGTTGGCGTAACCGACCTGAGTCAGTTCGCGCTCGGTGACGAGTCCGCGCTGCAGGGGACGGTCCGGGTGGTGCAGGTCGTCGACGTCGCGGTCGCGCAGCTCATCAATGATGCGCGTGTGCAGCAAAAAGCTGATGCCGGCCACGCCCAAGGTGACAAACTTCCACAGGGGTTCGCTTAGACCCTGGTCCGCCATGATGGCCCAGGTTGAATACAGTACCGCGGCCGTGGTCGGAATCAGGGCGATCAGCGGAAAGCGCTCGGCCTGATAGGTCCAAAGGCGGCGCAGCAGCGGTTTAGGATTTGGTGTAGGCATGGACGGAGTGGTAAAAAGGTACGCGGTCGGCGGGCAGCGGGGTTGCGGGCTTCCAGGTTTCGAGCCAGCTGGGCGGCGGCGTGGTTCGAAAGCGGTGGTCCCAAAAAATCAGGGTAGACCCGGGGGCGCAGGCGCGGTCGACGGTTTCGAAGAACGTCGCGACTTCGCGCGCGCTGCGGCCTTCAAGGATGTCGGAAGCGTGGATCCCGCGACGGGCCGCCGGAGCGGTGCGCAAGGCGTCGTCGAGGCTTTGGTGGTTCAGGGTCAGCTGCTTCAGCACCGGTCCGCTCAGTCCCTGGTCGAGGTAGGGAATCCCCGAAGCCCGGTAGCCGCCAAAAAGTGGGTATTCGGCGAAGGGATTGTCGGCCAGGGGGTGGGTGCCCAGCAGCGTGCGGAATTGCCCGAGGTAGTTGATGGGGTGCTTGGTTCGGCTCGCGTTGGCCGAGCCGTCGGTCGTGAGGCCGGGGTGTCGCGCGGACTCGTCGACCCTTTTTGGCTCAAAGTAGCGGTGGGCGACCCACTTCCACCGCGCGGTTTGCCAACAGCAGCGGCAGGATGCGGCGTGCAAAAAGCCCCAGGAAGCCTTCGAGTCGGCCGTCGTGCAGCAGTCCGTGGGGGCCGTTTCGGTAGCCAAAGCGCCGGTTGCGCTCCGTTTCGGGGCGGTTAAGTGCCTCGATTTTGGCGGCGATGTGGGCGAGCTGCGCGGATTCCAGGTCGTAGAGCTGCAGGTTTTGGTGCCCGCGGAGCAAAAGGTCGAGGGCGTGGTCACCGCCCGAGGCGATGAGGTGGTAGTGTTCGGCCGGGTACTGCTGCCATAAGGCATGCAGGAGTCGGGGGTCTTCCCAGGACTGGGCGTAGTGCGGTCGAACGGCCATGTTCAAATATCTGCAATTGCGGGGCTCGGTCCGCGGTAGTATTCGCCGAATCTCGATGCAGTCGTGGGATTTTCTGCGGATTCGCGCCGTATTTTCGCGATCCACCTGTCCAAGTGGTGAAATAGGTAGACACGAGGGACTTAAAATCCCTTGGCCAGTGATGGCCGTGCGGGTTCGATTCCCGCCTTGGGCACGCACTTCTTTCTTCAATTTTCCCGTACTTTGGATATAATCATTTGATTCAAGGTTGATATGAAAAAGGGAATTTGCATAGCTTTTTGGTTTGTTTCATTTCTGTCATTTGGGCAGACGCTAGAGATTGTCGAGAGAATTAGATATGAGCAGATTAAGCTGAATAAGTTCTTTGGTTCAGAATCATTTTTTGTTGAAGTAAGTCACCTCAAGGTTTGTGAGTTGACTGATGTTGACGCAGGAAGCATCAGTAAGAAATCGAGTAAAGAGTTCGCATTGTTGCAGTTTCAGTCTACAAAATCTGAGGCGATGGGGGTTAGTTATGGTGCAGCAACGTCTGCAGGAAGAAGCGCTTTAGGATTGTCGTTAAATACGAAGCTCATTCGTAATTCGGGTACATTGTACCTAGATTCAATTCAGAGTAGTGAGTTGAGTAAAGCGATTAATGATTTATTTGTTGCATTTCAAACCTTTAAAATTGCGGGGAATGCGGACTTCGCCATTCGATTAATGACATCTTTTGGTTTGGAATTAACCAATGATGGAGATGAAATAGGACTACTCTATGATGGTATGAAGTATATCATCCCGGAGTCTGAACTTAAGCGATTGTATTCAGTGATTTCTAAAGTCGAATGAGGAATTGGTTTCTAATTCTTCTTGGACTGCTAACAGTTTTTAAGGTTGAGGGACAGAATCATTTAGCAGTATTAATTTGTCAGCCCGACACCGCTTGGCGTCCCGAAGTGCTCGCTTACGTGCGGAACACGGAGTTTTTTCATCCCGCCGAAGAGGGGCGTACGCGAATTGGGGTGCTCGCAGGAATGCGCCGACGGAATGCGCCGACGCTACGATTTTGCTCCGGGCCGAAGTGCGGAACTCGGCGGCTTCATCCACCAGGAGTTTGGGGCGCAGCCACGCTTAGTTCCGTGGATTCGCCTGGAATACCGGCACAGTAAGGCGACGATGGCCTTCGGTAGCATCCGCGACCGAAGCCACGGGCTTCCGCGCTACCTGATTAATCCGGATTTGCGCTACGCGGTCCCGATGGTCTACGGCCTGGAGGGTTCCGCTACAAAAAATCACTGGATCGCCCACTATTGGGTGGAATGGCTGAAGGCCATTAACTACGGCAGTCCGTTTAAGGAGCGGATTCACGGCGGAGTGACCGCTGGATATGCGGCGGAGTGGCTCGAAGTCAAGGGAGTGCTGCAGTACCACCACGTGGGCGGACAAATTGATACGTCGCCGGATTCAGATGGTAACCGCTTGAATTACGGGGCGTTCGCACGGGTACATCTGGGGTCATCGTGGTCGCTGCGCGCGGCACAGCTATACTTCGCGGATCCGCTGGCTTCATTCAGTCCGGAGTCGTCGGGTCGGGGTACCTCGGTGGAGGGTGTTTGGCGCATGTCGAAGCGGCTCGCCGCCGAGGTTAGCTACTGGGACGGGCGCAATTTTCAGGCTCCGCTGGGGCAGGGTCTTTTTCAGAGTCGGAACCCCGAAGCGCCGCTGGGTTGGCATGCGCAGGACCGCCGAATGCTCGGATTCGGATTGGCCTGGGAGGGTGCGAGTTCGCTGCGCATTCGAGGTTGGTACGACCTGGACGACCGTCGCGTGCAGCCCTCGGTCACGTGGGTTAAGTACGTGGTGCTGGATCCGCCTTCGGCGACCAAGCGTAAAACAGGCCAAGCCCCGCAATAAGGTGGTTTCCGGCGAGCCGAACCCGCCAGTGCGGGTTGATTCGGTAATCGACCGTGAGGTTGGCACCGGCAAATACTCCGCCCTCTGGGCCGTCGACCGAAAGCAGTGCCGGACGCTCCAGCGTATGCACGAGGTGGTAGCCTGAAAGTCCGCCTGCCTGAAGACCAAGGCGCCAGGTTGGATTTGGCGTATAGCTTACCTCGCCGCCCAGCATGAAGGAGAGCTGGTGCCAAGAGTTCCACATGGCGGATTGGATGAGGCAAAACTGCCAGCGCGAGTAGGGTTTGGCTCCAAGACGAATCCGAGTAGTGAACATGGGGTGGTTGTGGTTGAATCGGTACGCCCACGAGGTGTCGCGAAAGGTGAAGGCGTACTGGCTCTCTCCGGGCAACGTGGCGGGGTTGCGCCAGGTTCCGGGAACTTGGATCCAATCTCGGCGGGTCACGGCGTCGTCTGCGTGCCAGGTGCGGAGATATCCGAGTTCAAATTGAATTCGCGGCGTTTGGGCAGCGAGCCCGAGAACGGACGCCCAAATTGCGAGGGCGAGGGCAAGAATTCTGGGTTTCATGAACGAAATCTACAGGTATTTTAAAAAGTTTTTATAAAGTGTACGGAGTACGCTTAGTATTTTTAAGGCATGAAGAACATGTTCGTCGCCCTTACTGCCGCGATTAGTGTGCCATTGGGTGCGCAGATTTTAAGCGTCACCCCAGCCTTCCCGACCCAAAACGATACGGTTACGGTGGTGTACGACGCGACCCAAGGCAATGCGGCGTTGACGGGTGTTTCGCCGGTGTATGCCCACGCGGGGTTGATTACTAGTGCGTCGACTTCGCCGACGAATTGGCAGTTTGTGCAGGGCACCTGGGGGCAGCCGACGGCCAAGGTGCTGATGACCAATTTGGGCAACAACAAGCACCAGATCAAGTACCATATTCCGACTTTTTATGGGTTTCCGGGCGGGACCCAGGTTCAGCAACTGGCTTTTGTGTTCCGCAACGCAGCCGGTACGGTGGTGGGGCGCAGCGCCGACGGAACGGACATTTACTACCCCATTTATCCGGCGAACTCCGGCTTGCTCGCGGCCTTTTTTGCGCCAAGCGGACCGCAAATCGCCAATCCCGGCGACACGCTCAAGCTGGTGGCTGCAGCGAACCAAAGTGCGGTACTCAAGATCTACGACAACGGGGTACTAAAGACGACGGTAGCCAATACTGCATCGCTGAATTACAACCTCATTGCAACGACCCCGGGCGCGCACACCGTGGTGCTCGAAGCGGTTTCGGGTACGTCGACCGCCTACGACACGATTCACTACACAGGGAACCCGATTCAAATGGTGGCTCCGGTCCCGCAGGGTTGGTTGGATGGCGCCAACTACCTCAACGACAGCACGGTGGGCTTGGTCTTGAGGGCGCCATTCAAGGAGTTTGTGTATGTGCTGGGCGACTTTAACGATTTTTTGCCGTCCACGAGCTACTTCATGAATAAGAGCACCGACGGGGAGCGGTTTTGGTTGACCATTCCGGTGGCGGCTGGCCAGCAGTACGCCTACCAGTACTGGATTGACGGGGCGATTAAGGTGGCCGATCCCTTGGCGGAGCTGATTTTGGATCCGAATTCCGACGGCGGAATACCGGCGGGAACCTGGCCGGGCTTGCATCCGTATCCGACCGGAAAGACCACGGGGTTTTGCGCCCTGCTGCGCCCTGGGGCGCCCGAGTACGCCTGGAAGAACTCGTCGTTTACCCCGCCCGGGAAGGCCGACCTGATTATTTACGAACTGCTGGTGCGCGATTTTATCGCCGCCCGAAACTACCAAGCGCTCATTGATACGTTGGGCTACCTGCAGCGCCTGGGCATCAACGCCATCGAGCTGATGCCCAACAGCGAGTTTGAGAACAACGAGAGCTGGGGCTATAATCCGAGCTTCCACATGGCGCTGGACAAGTACTACGGGACGCCCGAGAAGTTCAAGGAGTTCGTGGATTCCTGCCACAGCAAGGGGATTGCGGTGATTGCCGACATGGTGCTCAACCACGCCTTTGGGCAAAATCCGATGGTGAATATGTACTGGGATCAAGTAAACAGTCGGCCGGCGTCGAACAGTCCCTGGTTTAATGCGGTGTGTCCGCACCCGCCGTACTGCTGGGGCTACGATTTCAACCACGAAAAGCAGGCAACCAAGGACTATGTGGACCGCGTGACCACGTTCTGGTTGCAGGAGTACCGGATCGACGGCATTCGCTTTGACTACACCAAGGGCTTTATGAACGGTAGCGCGGGGGCTTCGGCCGTGCGGCAGGCGATCATTAAGCGCATCGGCGATACGATTTGGTCGGTCAATCCCAACGCCCACCTGATTTTGGAGCACTGGGCGGACAATTCCGAAGAAAAGGCCTTGGCGGACTATGGGTTTATGCTTTGGGGAAATTCCACCTACAATTTTCACCAAGCGGGGCAGGGGAACACGCAAAGTAATTTTTCTTGGGCCTACCACGGCGCGCGCGGCTGGACCAAGCCGGGTTTGGTTTCCTACCCCGAAAGCCACGACGAAGAACGGCTGATGTACGAGGTGCTGACCTACGGCAGTACGGCCAACCCGAACCACAATCCGCGCCAGCTCGCCACCGGGCTGCGCCGCGCCGAGGCGGTGAATTTGTTTGCCTACCTGATTCCGGGTCCCCGAATGATTTGGATGTTCGGCGAGCTCGGCTACGACGTATCCATCAACAACCCCTGCCGCGTGTGCAACAAACCGATTCGCTGGAACTACTACCAGGTACCGGAGCGCCGGCGGCTGTATGACGTAACCTCGGCCATTTTTAATCTGCGGCGGGCCCATCCGGCGACCTTCCGCGACGGACAGTTCACCTACAGCTTCTCGGGAAATACCAAGCGCATGGTGTTCAACAGTTCGGGCATGGACGCGGTGGTGTTGGGCAATTTTGCGGTAACCACCCAGTCCATTATTCCAGCCTTTCCGAGTGCCGGCACCTGGTACGATTACTTCAGCGGCGATTCGATTACGGTTTTGGACGTAAACGCCAGCATTTCGCTCGCGCCGGGTGCCTACCGGGTATACACCAGCGTTAAGCTGGCGCAGCCGCAGATTGCGCTGGATGTCGCGGAACTCCCTACGGCTTCGGCCTCGCGGGTATACCCCAATCCGGCGGCGAACGGTTTTTGGTTTGAATCCGCCGGCCCAGGCGGGCGCCTCACGCTGGTCGATGCGCAAGGCCGTGTGGTGCGCACCTGGGATCGAAGCGGCCTGAGCCAAGAGTTTTATGATTTGGGTTCCGTACCGGCCGGTTGGTACGTGGTGGTTTTGGAGCGCGACGGCGTTTTGGAGCGGCATGCCCTTCAGATTCAACCCTAAGCATTGTGCGTACCTACTTAGTAACCTTAGCCGTGCTGGCTTCGCTGCAGGCCAGCGCCCAGATTCCGTACCGCATCCGCCCGGCGGTCGATGTGCCCGTTTATGGGGTTTCGCTTGGATTGGTCGCGGTAAACGGTCAGCTGGGCGACCGGCTTACTTCATGGACCGAGGCGGAACTGCAGCTTCTGGAGCCCCGTAACGTACCCGCCTGGGATGCGGTGGCCCTCAACCGATGGAATCCGTCGGCCGGAACCCGTTCGGACTTGGGCATGTTTGCGGCATTTGGCGCGGCAGGCCTTACGGTCTTAGCCAACACCCCCCGTGAACAGTGGGTGCGCGATGGGGCGGTACTGGGTAGCCTGTGGTTTCAGACCAACCTGAGTACGCTGATGCTGACGGATTTGGTCAAGAACAGCGTGAAGCGCAACCGACCCTTTGTCTACTACGACGGAGCGCCCTTGACCGACCGAATGGAGTCGGACGCGCGCAAGTCGTTTTTTTCGGGGCATTCGAGCATCACGGCCTGCAATGCCGTTTTTGCGGCCAAGATCTGGACCGATATGCATCCCGATTCCAAGCTAAAGCCCTGGGTTTGGACGGCTGCAGCTGCCCTTCCGGCCTACGTGGCCTGGCAGCGCGTGGAGGCCGGCAAGCACTATCCTTCGGATGTGTTGGTGGGCCTTGCTGTGGGCGCGGCTATGGGCTACTTGATCCCGCAGCTCCACCTGGCGCGTTAATCCACCGAATGTAGCCCTTGGGGCGTTCCAGCCGTACCCAAACTTGGCTGATTTTTCCGGATTCAAGTCGGACGCTGTCGGTTGGAAGTTTCCAATCCCATCCGGTCGGCGCCGATCCGCGCACGGCATAGGTTCCGGGCGGAATGTGGTCCTTCCATTGCCGTTCCTGGGGCAGAACCTGGACGCGGTAGGTTTGGGTTCCGCAAAATTCCAGGTAAAGAGCAGGCGGTGAGCCCGTCATCTCGACGTTGAGGTCGATCCAGGCGGGCGCGCTTGCCGCTTCGCGGTCGGCCGGACGGGGTTCCTTGGGGCGAAACCCGTGACGGGCCGAAATGCCGGCTGCGAATGCATGGCTTTGTGCACTCCACTCGCCGAAAAAACGCATGCTTCGGTAGCTTAAGCACGCCCGATGGGGGTTGCCCAGTTCGACGTAGCTTCCCGAAAATGGGCTTTGGCGTGGAGCACTCCATCGAAGCGTGGCCTGCCCCGTCGACCAACCGGCCATCCATCCGCCGGCGTCGGGGGTTTGGATCCAAGCCCGTACGTTCAATTGGGGGCTGCCGTTTCGCTCCGACAGGTGAACCCACATTCGGTGGTCTCGGACGTTTAGCGTCCACGTTAGCTGCTGCTGGATGGAATGAGGCGTTTGGGTTCGCCGCCATTCCAAGCTAGATTCCTGGGTGTGCAGGCGAAGCACGTGGCCTCGCAGCTCCGGACCCCACAGCCATCGGGCATCAACGCTTTGGTCGTGGTAACCCAGGCTGCGGTTGGAGCCGTTCTGGTTGGCTTCGATCCACTGGTTGCCGGTTCGCCAGGTCAGGGATTGGGTACCTCCAAGGGTCCGCTGCAGGTTGATGCCGTTCCAGCTGGCGCTGCCTACCCAGCCGTGGCGCTGCCAGGTAGCTTTAGCAGACCATGGCTTGGATGCAAGCTGCCCCTCACCAGACCACATCGCACCCACGCCTCCATTTTGGGCGTGCCAAATACCCGTTCCTCGGCGTGTCAGGCTCCAGCCCCATCCCGCCATTTGGCTTCCGTACACCAGGGACCAGTCGCCGCGGCGTGCCGCAAGTTGCGGACGGCCTCCGAAGCGCGTGGGCGATGACTGAAACCACAGGGAGTGCTTCGAATCCGACCAGGACAGCCCAAGGGCCGGCCAAAGTCCGCCCGGGATCGTGCTCAAGGCCCACCATAGCGCGAAGCTCATGGCCGAAGGCTTGCGGTAACCTGTCCGCGTACGTTTTCGAGCCAGACCCCATCGGATTCCGGCGGGAGGACCCAGGTGCGGCGGTCGCCCGGACGCAGTACCCCGCTCGCAATTCGCTGGGTTCCGCGCTCGAGCCCTTGGAGCGTAAAGCAGGTTCCCACCCAAAAGTTGGGCCCTGCATTGGTCACGTGCACCGAATCACCTAACCACGTAAGTTCTACTTCGTCGCCAATGGGGCCGCGGTACAAATCGACCGCATAGCGCATGGAAACCTTGAACCGTACCGTTCCCGCCACCTCAATCAGAGCGTCTTCCACGGCGGCGGTGGTCACGTAAATGCGGGTGCCTTGGCTGCTGGAGTCCGCGCTTGGCCAGTTGTAGGGTACGGCCATTCGCTCCCCCGCGTCGAGGCCCACTTCACTCGGAATTTGAATGCTGCGCTGCGTACCCCATAGGCTGTCTACCGAGAGCAATGCGGTAACGGGCTGGTCGCTGGCATTGTAGAGTTCAATGACGCCCGTAGCGGATTCGCCTAAGGTATGAAAATGGCTGAGCCCGTTGCGCACGACGACTTGGCCCTGGGCGCAAAGGCAAGCCAGCGAGGCAGCCCCAAGGAGGCTGCCCCGCAAGCGAGCGAGCTGCATGCTAGTAGTTGCTGAGGGTGTACTGCAGCGAGACCACGCCGGCTGTTGCGGCGTCGAGGTTTTCGGTTGCGAAATTCACCATGTGCAAAATGGGTATTCCCTGACCTGCACCTGTGCCGCTGTAGGCCGATCCGATGCCCGTTACGAGTACCCCCGACTGCTGGCTGTTGCTGAGTACGACCTCGTGCCCTGAACCCGTACTCCCGGTTCCGGCTGGATTGGCCGCCAGGGAGAGGCTTACTCCTGCGGGAAAATCACCGCCCACCACGTCCACGCTCAGTGCCCGCTGGTCGTCGGGTGCTGCGGACTTCACCGAAGTGTACTGCAGGTACATCACTTGGCTGGCTACACCCGGGAAGGCGGCGCCCGCCTGACCCGGAGCCGTGATCTGAAACGTCAAGTTGGTTAGGTTGCCCCCTTGGGCATTTACGGCGCGGATCATGGCTGCTTCGTCAACTTCAAAAACGGCATCCACAAAATCGGCATTTTGAGCTGAAGCGGCACACGCCGCCAAAAGGGATCCGGTAAAAATCATCGTACGCATAAAATTGGAATTTAGTGGTTAGCGTCCCCCACCGCGGGGAACGGACCAAAACTCCGAAGCCACGTGGCGCGCAGTCGGTTCCAACGGTTTGCGAAGCCGAGGTTAAACGCAAGCCAACGCTTCGCGAGGCCACGTCCCTAAAATTCAGTACGGTGCTAAAATGGGCTTATTCAGTACGATGCCCTCGATGCGCTCCATGACTTCGGGGGTGAGCGAGGCTACCGCCTCGGATGCGGCCAGGTTTTCGCGCAGCTGCTCCACGCGGGTTGCACCCAACATTACGGTGGAAACGTGCGGATTTTTTAGGCACCAAGCGATGCTTAGCTGGGCGGGAGTCACTCCAAGTTCCGCCGCTAAATCGGCGAGTCGCCCTGCAACGGCCAGCTTTTCGTCGACCACGTTGCGGTCCTTGAGCCAAGCCAATTCGTCGCGGTTAAGGCGAAAGTCGTCGCGCAGTCCGCTGCGGTACTTGTTGGTTAAAATACCCGAGGCCAGGGGCGACCAGATGGTGGTTCCGAGTCCGATGCGGTCAAAAAGTCGCAGGAACTCCGATTCCATTTTTTCGCGGTGCAGCAGGTTGTACTGAGGCTGCTCCATCGTCGGACCGATCAGGTGGTGCTGGTCCGCCACGCGTTGCGCGTCCATGATTTCTTCGGCACTCCATTCGGAGGTTCCCCAGTACAGGATTTTGCCCTGCATGACGAGCTGGTGCATCGTCCAGACCGTTTCTTCGATCGGCGTTTGCTTGTCGGGGCGGTGGCAGAAGTAGAGGTCGAGGTAGTCGACCTTCAGCCGATCCAGGGCTTGGTGGCAGGCCTCGACAACGTGCTTGCGGTGGAGTCCGCGTTGGGTCGGAAGCTTGCCGCCTGCGCCAAAAAACACCTTGGACGACAGGGTGTAGCTGTCGCGTGCCCAGCCCACTTCGCGGAGAATTTGGCCCATAACCCGCTCGGACTCGCCGTGGGCGTAGACCTCGGCGTTGTCAAAAAAGTTTACTCCGGCCTCGTAGGCTGCAATAAAGAGGTCCTTCGCGGTGGGGTAGGGGATCTGGTTCCCGAACGTAATCCAAGTACCGAACGACAGCTCGCTAAGCTGCAAGCCAGAGCGACCTAACCGACGGTATTCCATTGTTTTACGCTTGGTTGAACAGCTCGAACTCAAAGCCTTCCATAATGGGGTTGGCTAGGAGTTTTTCGCAGGCAATCGTTACTTTTTCGTGCGCCTCGTCCTTGCTGGCGGCCTCGACCTCAAGGGTGATGTGCTTGCCGATGCGGACGCCACCGATTTCGGGCAGGCCGAGTGAGGGCATGCTCTGGCTCACGGCCTTACCTTGAGGATCCAAAAGTGCCTTGTGGGGCATCACGTTGATTTCAGCGCGGAATTTCATAAATAGCGTTTTTCGAGGGCAGAAACTACAGGCAGCAAAGGTACGGCAACGGCCATCGCGGCCAAGCCCCAAAAGGCAAATACCCCAAGCGATGCGGCCAGCCAGGCCAAGCGGAACCGACGCTGCCCCCAGCCTTTGGGAAGGTCCTTTAGCGAGGCCACGGTGAACGGCGCATTGAGGCTGTAGACGGACCACGCCAAAGCGACCAGGAACAGGGCAGGGTGAAGGGGAAGCAGTCCGGCGTCGGCCGCGTACATCAGGCCAAGTGCGAAGGCGGTGTTGGCGGGCGTCGGCATGCCAATAAAACCTTTGGCGTCCTTCATGTCGGAGTTAAAGCGCGCCAATCGGTACACCGAGGCGAGCGTAACGGCCCAACCGAGCACGGGCAGCGCGGGCCATGCGTAGCCGGTGTTGGACCACATGGCGAGCTGCATCCACATAAAACCCGGAACCACGCCAAAGGTGATGGCGTCGGCCAGGCTGTCGAGCTGAACGCCGAGTTCGCCGCTTACGCCGAGTTTTCGGGCAGCCCAACCGTCCAGTCCGTCAAAGGCGAAGGCCAGCAGTACGGCCACGGCGGCGTACTCAAAATTTTGAAACATAAGGTACCAAATAGCGGCCATGCCGCAGGCCACGTTGCCCAGCGTAAGGGCGTTGGGAATCCATCGCATCGCACAAAAGTACGGCGCTACCTTTGGGGTCATGGCGACGTTGAACCGAATACCGAATTGGGGCTTGGCCCTGCTCACTCCCGTGCTCCTCAGCTTGGCATGGCCCGGGAGCCTGGGCTACCACGAATGGCCTCTGCTGGCGCCCCTACTTTGGGTTTCCTTGGTCCCGATGCTGGTGCTCGAAGCCCGCATGCGCCCCGCCCCGCTGCGCCGGTTTGCGGGTTGGGCCCTTTTGAGTATGGCCCTGTTCAACCTCGGAACGACCTGGTGGGTTGCCGGGGCCCACTGGAGCGGCGTTTTGGGCGCCGTACTCATCAACGGAATTCTGATGGGCGGCGTATGGACGCTGTACAGCTACACTGCCCGACAGGTTGGGGTGCGCACCGCGCTGTGGATTTGGGTCACCGGTTGGATCGCCATCGAAATCCTCCACGAAAACTGGGCCTTTAGCTTTCCCTGGCTCAACCTCGGGAACGCCTTTGCCGAGGTTCCGCACTGGGTGCGCTGGTACGCATGGACCGGGCCCCGTGGCGGAACGCTGTGGCTGCTCCTGGCCAATGCCCTGTTTTGGCAGCTCAGCACGGGCGCAACCCGCGCTCGGCGCACCGGTGTGTGGGTGGTCGTCTTGGGGCCCATACTGCTGAGTTACGGCCTGGGCGCATGGCTCGATGCTCAAGTGCCCCACGGCCGCGTGCGCGCACTGGTCGTGCAGCCCAACGTGGACCCCTACACCGAGAAGTTTCAAACTCCGGACTGGGACCAAGCGCGGAAGTGGGCCTTGCTGGCTTCGGCCGAAGCCGATTCCGCCCCCGGATTGCTTGTTTTGCCTGAGACCTTTTTGCACGAAGGCCTGGACGAGAATTACGCATCCAATTGGCCTTCCCTGCTCGCGTTCGAGCCCCTGCTTCGGGCGAATTGGGGCGTGATTTTGGGCGCGACAACCTACCGGCTTCACGGTCCGGAACCTGAAAACCCTGCAGCTCGGAAACTCGACGACCGCCGCTACGTGAGCTGGGCCAACAGCGCGGTCTTTGCCCGGGCGGGCCTTCCGCTGCAGGTTTACCGCAAGTCGAAGCTGGTAGTCGGCGTCGAAACGATGCCCATGGCGGGTACGCTCAACCGAATCTTGGGCGACCTGACCCTTTCGTTGGGCGGAACGAGCGGAACCCTCGCCACCCAAGAGCAGCGCGCGGTGTTTGAAGCGGGTCCCGACCTGCCTCGGGTAGGAACGCCGATTTGCTGGGAGCAGGATTTTGGACCCTACGCGGCCGAGTTTTCGAACGCCGGGGCCGAAGTCTTGGCCGTACTTACCAACGACGGTTGGTGGGGAAACACCTCGGGCCACGTCGCCCACCTGCACTACGCCCGACTGCGCGCCATAGAGCAGCACCGCGCGGTGCTTCGCAGCGCCAACACGGGAATTTCGGCCGTGATTGGCCCCGACGGCCAGATTCAGCAGTCGCTGGGTTGGGACCAAGAGGGCATGCTTCGCGCCACGGTCCCTACCTACGATACGCCCAGTTTTTTTGCGCGCCACGGCGACATTATGGGCGATTGGGGCCTCTTTGTCTTCGGCTTTCTGTCCCTGAGTTTGCTGGTGCGCCGCATTCGGGGTGCCAACGGCCCCTAGCTTGATCTGCAGCCCGGGCAAATCCGCCCCTTCGGCGCCCCGCGCACGCCCGTGAGGCCTACCTTTGCGGTATGGAATACGACGTACTGGTTATCGGCGCCGGCCCCGGAGGCTACGTGAGCGCCATTCGCTGCGCCCAGCTGGGTTTGAACACGGCCTTGGTTGAAAAAGACCCCACCCTCGGCGGAACCTGCCTCAACGTGGGTTGCATCCCGTCGAAGGCGCTGCTGGACTCGTCGGAGCACTACTACAACGCCACCCATGCCTTTGCGGAGCACGGCATCGACGTCGAGGCCCCCAAGATCAACTGGCCCCAGATGATGGCCCGCAAGAAGCAGGTGGTCGACACGACCTGCTCGGGCATCGATTTTTTGATGAACAAGAACAAGGTTACGGTCCTCAAGGGACTGGGGTCCTTCGTCGATGCCCACACCGTGAAGGTTTCGGGCGCCGAGGAGCAGACGGTGAAGGCCAAGCACCTCATCGTGGCCACCGGGTCTACCCCCATCGAGCTGCCCTTCGCCAAGTTTGACGGCGAGCGCATCATCAGTTCTACCGAGGCCCTGAGCCTCCCCGAGGTGCCCAAGCGCCTGATCGTCATCGGCGGCGGCGTAATTGGCCTGGAGCTCGGCAGCGTCTACAAGCGCCTGGGCGCCGAGGTGACGGTGGTGGAGTTCGCGGATTCCATCCTCGCCACGATGGACGGCTCCATCGGCAAGGAGATGCAGCGCGTACTCCGCAAGATGGGCATGAACTTCCATCTGGGAACCAAGGTCGAAGGCGTTTCGCGCACCGGCGACGTCGTGACCGTGACCGCAACCGATAAGAAAGGCAACACCGTAACGGTCGAGGGCGACTACTGCTTGGTGGCCGTGGGCCGCAAGGCCAATACGGCCGGACTGAACTACGAGGCCGCAGGGCTTACCGCCGACGAGCGCGGACGCCTGAACGTGAACGACCACCTGCAGACCAGCCAGCCCCACATTTACGCCATCGGCGACGTGGTGCGCGGCGCAATGCTGGCCCACAAGGCCGAAGAAGAGGGCGTCGTGGTCGCCGAGCAAATCGCCGGTCAGAAACCGCACATCGACTACAATTTGATTCCTGGGATTGTCTACACGTGGCCGGAGGCGGCGAGCGTGGGCAAGACCGAAGAGGAGCTCAAGGCCAGCGGCCGCGGCTACAAGGTGGGCAACTTCCCGATGCGCGCACTGGGACGCAGCCGAGCCTCGGGCGACACCGACGGCTTTGTGAAGATCCTGGCCGATGCCGGCACCGACGAGGTGCTCGGAGCCCACATCGTGGGTGCCCGCGCCGCCGACCTGATCATGGAATTGGCCGTGGCGATGGAATACCGTGCTTCGGCTGAAGACGTGGCCCGCATTTGCCACGGTCACCCGACCTACACCGAGGCCATCAAAGAAGCCGCCCTCGACGCAACGGCGAAGCGGGCCATACACATGTAGGGCTATGGGCTGGAGTCAACGCGTTTGGTCCAAGCCTCCGGCGGACCTCGCGGACGAACTTCAGCGCCGCGGGTCCGAGGCGGACTATTTTGCATTTTACGAAACGTCTCCGGCCGCGCCGGCGGAGCCGCTTAACGGCCTGCGTTGGATCGCGGCGGGCGGTTGCCGCGCCGTGCACCGCATCGATCGGGCGACCCCCGCAGCATGGGCAGACCTCGCTGCGGCCTGGCGCGACCGACCTACGTGGTGGTTTGGGGTGCTGGGCTACGACCTGAAGAATGCGTTTGAGCCTTCGATTCCGGCCCGCGGCGATGCCTGGTGCGGTCAGCCCGATTTGGCCCTTTGGGAGCCGGAGTGGGTGGTGGAATGCCGCCAGGACGGAACCGTCGTGGAGTACGGAAGCGCTCAAGCCTGGCTTCAAAACGAGGGTCAGCGCCCGGGTCGGGATCCGCAGCCGGCAGCCCTCGGGGCGAGTCCGACTTCGTGGGTCCTGGATTGGTCGGCTGCGGACTACGTAGAAAAAGCAGAGCGCCTTAGGGTTCACCTGAACCGCGGCGACATGTATGAAGTCAACCTGTGCGTGAACGCGGTGGCCCGGGGGGCGCGCGACTTGGGAAGCCTGTTTCACGGATTGCAGCAGCGCGCTGAAGCCGGAATGGCCGGAATGCTGCGCTGGGGCGATTACGCCGTGGCCAGCGCCTCGCCCGAACGCTACCTGCAGGTTTCGGTCGACGGCCGAATTCGCAGCCAGCCCATCAAGGGCACCGCGCCCCGCCGAAGCGATCCGGTGGCGGACGCTGCCGAAGGCTCCGCCCTGCAGCGCGCCGAAAAGGAGCAGGCCGAAAACGTCATGATTGTGGACCTGGTTCGGCACGACTTCAGTAGGGTGGCGGCGCAGCAGACGGTGAAGGTGCCTCGCCTGCTCGAGCTCAACTCGTTTAAAACGGTTCACCATTTGGTGAGCACCGTGGAGGCTCAGCTGCGGCCGGGGCTCGACTGGCTGGACGCGGTGGCCGCAAGCTTCCCGATGGGCAGCATGACGGGTGCGCCCAAACTCCGCGCAATGGAGTTGATTGACGCCCACGAATCCCGCCCGCGGGGTTGGTACAGCGGCGCCATGGGCTACGTGCGCCCGGACGGAAGCGCAGATTTTAACGTACTGATTCGCACGCTGTTTGGGCATGTTCCGTCGGCGTCCTGGCAGGTTTGGGCCGGCAGTGCCCTGACGCTGGCGGCCGATCCGCAATCCGAATGGGATGAGTGCCTGCTCAAGGCGTCAACCCCTCAAAACGTCTGGAATGAGTGCGTGGACTAAGGCCGATCCCCGGTTTCGGGCCGCGGTTTCGTCGGAGCTCGAGTCGCTCCTGGGCGCGCCGTCGCTGCCGGTCGTTGCCCTGATTTCCGGCGGGCTCGACTCGATGCTTTTGGCCGAGGCACTCCAGGCCCACGGCTACCCGGTCCACGTGCTCCACGTAAATTACGGGCTTCGCGGGGCGGACTCGGACGGCGACGAAGCCCTGGTGCGGGAATGGGCCGAGCGGGCTGGCTGTCCGATTCAGGTGGTCACGGCGCCCGTGAACTTTGGCGACGCGCCCGACCTGCAGGCGCGGGCACGGGCCTTGCGCTACGACGCGGCCGCCCAATGGGCGAGTGAGCTTGGTTCCAACTTGGTGGCTACCGCCCACCACGCCGACGACGCCATCGAAACCTTTTTGCTTTTTGCGGCGCGCGGAACCGGAATCGACGGCCTGGTGTCGCTTTCGCCCCAAAACGGTCTGCTCCGCCGTCCCCTGCTTGAATTCCACAAATCGGAACTCCGCGTGGAGGCCGAGGCCATGGGGCTGACTTGGCGGGAAGACGCGTCGAACGAAGGCGACAAGTACACCCGAAACCACCTGCGCCACCACGCCCTCCCGGCGCTCGAGCAGGCGATTCCGCAGGCCCGCGACGGCATCCGAACCACCATGCGCCGCCTGCGGCACCTGCAAAAGTTTGCTGAGGTCGCCATTCAACGCGAGTCCAGCCTGTACACGGCGATGAGCCGACAGCTTCCCGGGGCCCGCGTGCTCTACCGCGACGCGCTGGCCCATCCAAATTCCGAAGTCATGGTGCACCAGCTGCTCAAGCCCTACGCGCCCTTTGACCTGGAGGCCTTGCGCCAGCTCGCGGAAGCCCAGGTGGGGGCCTACCTCGAGCGCGACGGCTGGCAAATCTGGGCCGACCGCGAAGGGCTGCTGCTGCTTCCGGTGTCCGACGTGGAGTTTGTGCCCCGCAGCGCAACGGGGAGGGTAGACGTTCCGCTGTGGGACGGCGAAGTGTGGCACCCGCGCACCGCACTGCTGCACACGGAACTCGGTCAGCGCCCCAAGCAGTTGGGCAACGCGACCGAACCCGTAACCACCCTGCTGCCCGACGGCGCCTGCTGGCGCAGCTGGCTCGAGGGCGATTTCATCCAACCCTTTGGGCTCAACGGCCGCAAGAAGGTAAGCGACGCCCTGACCGAGGCCAAGGTTCCGAGTCCGGTTCGCCGTAACGTGGTGGTTTTGGCGCGCGGAATCGACCCGGGCGAGGTTCTGTGGATTCCGGGAATCCGACTTAGTCAAGCCTTGGCCCTCTCGAGCGACGCAACCCACGTGCTCCGTTGGACTGTGAATTACCTTTGACTCCTATGAACCGATTTTTCCTCGCTGCCTTCGCCGTACTGCTCCCTCTGGGCACCGCGGTAGCCCAAATTCTTCAGCCCGTTTCGTGGACCACTTCGGTGCGGAGCCTGGACGGCGGCAAACTCGAGCTCGTGGCCTCCGCCAAGATCGACGCCGGCTGGCACGTGTATTCCCAGTTCATCGGAAGCGATGGCCCCATTCCTACGGCCTTCAAGCTCCCGGAGTCCAAGGACCTTAAGACCGAGGGTCCGGTCCGCGAGCCCAAGCCCATCAAGGAATTCGACAAGAACTTCGGGATGGAACTGGCCTACTTCGCCAAGAAGGCCGACTTCGTAATCGCCGCACAACGCATCAGCCCCAAGGCCTTTACCTACACGGCCGAAGTGGAATTCATGGTCTGCGACGACGAGCGCTGCCTTCCGCCCGACTACGTGAACTTGGTGTTTAAGGTGCCTGCAGCCCCGGCTGCCGGCGCGACGGCGTCGCCAACCGATGCCGACGCCTCGACCGGTACCGATCCCGCCGCGAAAACGCCGACGACTGAAGCCCCGGCCGACGAGGCGACGCCCGCCGAAGAACCCGCGGCAGAAGCCGGGGATGTTCCGGTAAACCCCGAAACGCCCGCCGAAGCACCCGAAGCCCTAAATCTTTGGGCCCTCTTTGGCGCCGGAATGCTCGGCGGCTTCTTTGCCCTGATCATGCCCTGCATCTTCCCGATGATCCCGTTGACCGTGAGCTTCTTCCTCAAGCAAAGCAAGTCCAAGGCCGATGGCGTGCGCAAAGCCTTGATTTATGGCCTGAGCATCAACGTCATATACGTCGCACTGGGCCTGCTGGTGACGGTCGTTTTTGGTTCAGATGCCCTCAATGCCATGGCCACCAATCCCTGGTTTAACCTGGCGTTTTTTGCCCTGTTTGTGGTCTTCGCCATCAGCTTTTTTGGGGCTTTTGAAATCACCCTTCCCTCGTCGTGGGTCAACAAGGCCGACGACCAGTCCCAGCGCGGCGGACTCCTCGGCATCTTCTTCATGGCCTTTACCTTGGCCTTGGTGAGCTTTAGCTGCACCGGTCCCCTGATCGGCCAGCTTTTGGTGGCGACCGCCGTGAGCGGCGAGCTGCTCGGGCCGGCCATGGGCATGTTCGGCTTCAGCTTTGCCCTCTCGCTGCCGTTCGTCCTGTTCGCGGCCTTCCCCGGTTGGCTCAAGGGCCTGCCTAAGTCGGGCGGATGGCTCAATACCGTCAAGGTTACCCTGGGCTTTCTCGAGCTGGCGTTCGCGCTGAAGTTCCTGAGCACGGCCGACATGGTTTGGCAGCAGCACTGGCTGGAGCGCGAGCTGTTTTTGGCGCTGTGGGTGGCCATTGCCTTCGCGACGGCGCTTTACCTCTTTGGCGTGTTCCGCATGCCCCACGACGACGAGCCCAAGGGCGGACTTGGGGTGGGCCGCATGCTGACGGGCCTGTTGTTTCTGGTAGCCGGTTTTTACCTGCTGCCCGGAATTTGGGGCGCACCCGTCAAGCTGGTGGCCGGATTTCCGCCGCCCGCATTTTACGCCGAAAACCCCAACGGAATGGGATCGGGTTCCGCGCCCGCTGCCGACGCGAAGCTGAGCGAAGACGCCCACTGTCCGCTCAACCTGCCCTGCTTCAACGACCTTGAGGAGGCCCGCGCCTACGCGCTCGAGGCCGGCAAGCCCTTGCTGCTCGACTTCACGGGCTGGGGCTGCGTGAACTGCCGCAAGATGGAGGAAGAAGTCTGGTCGCGTCCCGAAGTGCGCCGCCGCCTCGCCGAAGACGTCGTCCTCGTTTCGCTCTACGTCGACGAGCGCTCCAAGCTGCCGGAGTCGGAGGTGCGCGTGAGCGAAACCACGGGGAAAACGATTAAAACGGTGGGCCAAAAGTGGGGCGACCTTCAGGCCCAGTACTTTAACGCCAACGCCCAACCCTACTACGTGCTGATGGATCCGGCGGTTGAGGCTCCGAACGCACTCAACGGCCACACGGCCTACGACCCCGATCCCGCGGTCTTTCTGAACTGGCTTGATGCGGGGCTCAAAATCTACGCTGGCGCCAAGTGACGCTTCACGAAATGCCAACGCTGGACCGAATTCTTGGGCTGCTCGAGGCAGCCATCGAGGACTACCATGTGCGGGACCGTTGGGATTCGCCCTGTCCGCCGGCCTTTGCCGCGGGCAGTTTGGAGCAGGCCTGGTACGCCAAGGCCTGGATCGACACCGTGCAGTGGCACCTCGAAGACGAGGTTCGCCGCACCGACCTCGCCGCCGAGGACCTGCTGGCCATTAAGCGGCGCATCGACGCCCTGAACCAGGAACGCACCGACGCCGTCGAAGACCTGGACCGGCGCATGGCCGCGCTGCTGCAGCCCGAGGCCTCGGGGAACGGCGTGCTGCGCACCGAATCCCTGGCTTGGGCCCTGGATCGGCTCTGTATTTTGCAGCTAAAGCGCTACCATTTGCGCGCCGAGGTGTCGCGCTCCGATGCCGACGGCGAGCACGTTGCGGCCTGTTCGGCGCGTTTGGCCGCGGCGGACGCCCAGCACGCTGATTTGATGTCGGCCTGTTCGACCCTCTGGGCCGAGCTTGCCTCGGGTGCCGTGCGCTACACGCCCTACCGTCAGTTCAAGCTGTACAACGATCCGGCCACCAATCCGGCGCTCTATGGCGGGCAAGGCTAAGCGCCACTTGGGCGTCGTTCGGTTTTCGGCCTTTGGCGACGTGGTTTTGCTTCATTCCGTTTTGGCGGAGTCTGCGGATGCGGGCGACCGCATCACCCTTTTTACCCGGCCCCGTTGGGCGGAGCGCCTTCCGGCGCATCCCCAGATTGAGGTGCACGGGCTCGACGTGGACCGCGGACCCTACGCCGGGTTTTTTGGCCTTCTTTGGTTTTGGTGGGGCTGGATGCGCTCGGCGGACTTGACGGCCTGGTACGACGGACACCACCACATTCGCACCCGGAGCAGCCGGTTTATTGCTTGGCTTCTGCGGATTCCCCGGGGGGTGGTGCCCAAGCCTCGTGGCGCGCGCCGCGCGCTCCTGCGCGGGGGCGCCGGGCAGGTCCCCAATGCCTACGAGCTGCACCGCGCGGCCCTGGCCGCGCTTGCCTGGCCCGCCATTCAGCCCCTGCCGTCGCTTCCCCGATCGGGCCGCGTGGTGCTGATTGCGCCCCATGCCAGCCGCGAAACCAAGCGCTGGCCGCTGGATCAGGCAGCCCAGCTCGCCCGGCAGCTCGAGGCCGAAGGCTACGAGCCGGTGTTTTTGGGCGGCCCCGGCGACGCGGCCCCCGAGGGATTTCGCGCCCAACTGGGCTCAAGTCCCTCAGAAGAAGACGCGCTTTGGCGCAGCGCCCGGGCCGCGGTGGTATGCGACTCGGCTGCCCAGCATTTGGCTTACCGCTACCAGGTTCCGGCCATTGCGCTCTGGGCCGGCACGCATCCGGTCGGTGGGTTTGCGGCGCCGAGCCCGGTTCGCCACCTTCCCGATTCGGAGCGGATTTCCTGCCAGCCCTGCAGCATTTTGGGCGCAGATTCCTGCCGCCGTGGGGATTGGGCCTGCCGCCAGAAGATCCAGGCGGAGGCGGTGCGCGAGGCCCTCAGGGCATTGGGGGTTTAGTCTGCAACAATTTCGGATTAAGCGGGTTACCTACGTATGCAGGAACAGCGCTACCGACTCCGTTTTGGGGATCGAATTGTGGGCTACCTACGCCGAATCGAGGGTACGGATTTTTATTCTCCCGATGGTTTTTGGTGGACGGGCAAGCCCTTTGACTACGCGCATGTTGACGAAGCGGTAGGCCTTCGCGACAAGTTCCGCGTTCACCTGTACGAATGGGATATTGTTCGGTTTAAGCCGATTCCGGATGGCGCCGAGGAATTGGGCGTTTTTCTCTGGAATAAGGGCCAAAAGCGGTGGATTTTGCGCAGCATCGAGTCGGAGGTAGACTACCACTTGGAACTTGGCGGTCATCCCTTGATTCAGTCGTCCGACGTTCAGCTGCACAGCCACGTGTTTTTGAATCCGGAACTCCAGCGCGTTTGGGGTTTGGAGGAGTGAGTTCCCGCGGCGCAAGCGCATAAAACGGGTACTTACGTTTGCCACCGACTCTCGGCCACGGTGCGTCGGAGGTTTGCGTCATGGTCGCATCACTTACAACGTGGGTTTGGGCGGACGCCCGATGGCATGAGCTTCGTGTAGACGTAGCTGCTACCCCTGGATTTTCTTTTCACATGGTCGGAACCCGAGACCCTTCGGTCCGTGAGGCTCCGAACCGAATACATGCCGCATTGCTGGAGGTCGGAGCCAAATGGCCCGGTAAACGGATTACGGTGTCCTTTCATCCAACACGACCATGGCAACTGGGCAGTTCCATGGATCTGCCCATTGCTTTGGGGGTTTTAATGGCGTCCGGGCAAGTTCCGTACCGCGATGGATTGCGGGTTTTGGGCACCTTGGATTTGAAATCGGCCGTGTCCTGGGTCGACCCCGACCGTCCCGCTCCACCCGCGTCTTTGGGCTTATTTATTTATCCCGCTCAAGCTCCGTGGCGTGCTCCCGACGGCAGCTGGGCGCCGGTATCCAACCTTGCCCAGGCCCTGGAAGTGGTCCGCAGCGGCCGCCCGGTGCAGGGCGTTTCGCTTCCGGAGGTGCGTCGGGCGAAGTTCGTGTGGCCCAAACTGCTCTTGAGTCCACAGGCCATCACCGCGCTTGGTTTGGCTGCCGCGGGCCGCCACCCCACGTTTTTGTATGGCCCCCCGGGCGTGGGAAAGACGGAGTTTGCCCGCGCCGTGCACACGCTTCGCGAGGCGGTGGAACCCAACGTGCCGTTTGTGGAACCTCCTGCATCCCTGAGTCCGATTCAGCTGGTTGGAGCCAACGGGGCGTTTTGGGCCGCAGGTTCGGGTGTCCTTTTTTTGGATGAGTTGGGTGAAATGCCCACCCGTACCCTGGAATGCTTGAGAAAGCCCATGGAGGCGCTGTGGGGACGCGAACCGACCCTAAGTCCCATGGTTTTGGGCGCGACCAATCCCTGCCCCTGCGGATTTTTGGGCCATGCGGAGGTGAAATGCGGCTGCACCCAATCCCGGATTGCGCGCTACCAGGAACGGTTTTCGGCACCGTTTCTCGATCGATTTCAGCTGGCCGTGGCCCTGCGCTACAGCGAGGATTCCATCGAGGTTCCTTGGGAAGAACTGGTGTTCAAAATCCGCCATGCGGTCGAGCAGCAGCGCAGCAGGGGCCCTTGGCACGGGAATGCCGCCATACCCCTCGAGTCGCTCCAGGGAGCGGACCTAACACGGGATGCCCTTGAAACCCTTCAGAATTGGCACAAAAAAAGCGGTTTGGGGCTTCGGGCCCTTCACCACGCCATTCGGGTGGCACGAACCTCGGCCGATTGGAACCATCGATCGCGCGTAACGTCCCACGACGCCTGGCTCGCCGTGTCGTTTCATCCGAGTCAGTTTCGAACTACTTCCACGTCCGATCCTTGGGGTCCGGAGCATTCTTGGTCCAAAGCAATGGGCCTTCGCAGCCCTGGACCTCGATGACGACGGAAGAAGCGCCGCCGAAGTAGGTGAGGAGCTGCTTGCGCCAGGTGCGGAATCGATCCAGGTCAAACTGGCTGCAGGGCAAGGTCAAGACCGTAATCACGGTGCCCTCAACAACCACGATGGCGGGATCGGCGTGCGGGAGGCTTTTGGAATCACGGCCGGGCTTCACGGCATTGTGGTCAATGAAGTCCGGCATCCAGCGCTTCATGGCCCAGTTGAGGTCGTCGGAGGTTTCGAACTCAAATACCTGAATGTGGGCGTTGAGCTTGGTGCTGCGGCCAAGGTTGTCTTCGCTTTTCTCTTTGGCTTCGAGCTTAAAGTGGGTTTGGAAGGCGGGCTCCTCCTTTTCCAATGCACCCAGGCTTTCGCCCTGAAGGTTTAGGGTTTTCACGGCATAGGTCGCGGCCAGTTCCGACTGAAAGCCTTTGATGCGCTGCTGGAGGTCGCTTGTTTGGGCCGTGGCGGTGGCGGTTGCCGCCAGAAAAACGAGAAATAACCGGATTCGATGCATACTGCAAACATACGCGCGGCGGGAATTAGGTATTTTTGGCCTTGTGAAGCGCATTTTTCTCGTTCTGCTGGCCTTCGGCGCGCTTCGCGTTGCGGCGCAAATTGTCAACGTCGAGGCCATGCGCGGACCCGCGGAGCAGGACACGACGGAGCAGGTTCACGGCCGGATTGACGGGGGGTTTTACCTTGGGGGAACCCAGGCCTTGCTGCTCAAGCTCAACGGATCGGTCAACGCGACCCGCCGCGTGGGCGATCACGTTTGGTACGGCATCGCCAGCGCAAACTGGGCTACTCGATTGGGGGATAGCAAGTTTGATTTTGAGCGAAACGGTATGCTCCACGTTCGCTACAACCGCATTTACAGCGAGAAAATCACGGCCGAGTACTTTGTGGAATGGCAAAGCAACCTGCCCATGCGCATTGCGCGTCGCTTTAACGCGGGCGGCGGTCCGAGGTATACCGCCATTTCGGCACCGGGAGTCAAGCTGTACATCAATCCCCTGCTGATGTACGAGTACGATGTGGAGTCCTTCACGGCCAAAACGGATCACGCGCTCCGACTCAACACCTACGTGAGCCTCGATCGGCAGTGGGATCAGTGGCGTTGGACTACGGTAGCCTACTACCAGCCCCGCTTTGGTCGCTTCGAAGACATCCGCGCCATGATTAATTCCCGGTTATCTGCCCCGCTGCGGCCCGATCTGAGCCTGGTGGTCATCGGTCAGTTGAACTACGATGCCTATCCTGCGGGAACCGACGTGCCCCAATTTACGTTGTACAGTACAACGGGCCTGAGTTGGAAGTTCTAACTGACACGGCACGCTGTTTGGTACAAGCGGCCGTATGGCAAAAACAAAATCACCTGAGGCATTTAAAAGGCTGTTTTCCCTGCTGCGCTGGGACCACAAGGATATCCTTCGCATCCTCTCTTTTGCCGTTTTAAGCGGAGCCTTCAGCTTAATGCTCCCCCTGGGCGTTCAGGCGCTTGTCGGGCAATTAATGGGGGGTCGGCTTTCGTCTACCTGGCTAATTCTTACGGTTTTGGTCGTGGTTTCAAGCCTTTTTATGGGTCTTTTCGGGCTCTTTCAAATGCGCTTGTCGGAGTGGGTACAGCAGCGCCTTTTTGTGCGCAGCGCGACCTACTTCATGTCGGTTATGCCCAAGCAGGTGCCCAACGAAGATCAGGCCACATGGTACGAGCGGGTCCACCGGTTTTTTGACACCCTAACCATACAAAAGGAGCTGCCTAAAATTCTGGTTACGGCTTCGGCGGCCCTCCTTCAGCTCCTGTTTGGCTTTTTGCTCTTGCTGCTCTACGACTTCATGTTTGTGGCCGTCTCCTTCCTGATTTTGGCCACAGCCGTCGTCATGATTCGCTACGGGTTTTCGCGCGGACTCGGCTTCAGCATCGACGAAAGTTCCGAGAAATACCGTATCGTGGACCAGATTGAGGGCTTCGCTCGAGAGCGCTCCAATAACCCCGACAAATTGCCGCCCTACGCCGAGGTTTCACGCCTTTTGGTTGGCTATTTGCGCAGCAGGCAGGACCATTTTAAGGTGGTTTACCGCATGAACGCCATTATGGTCGGTCTGCGCTTGGCCTTTACCGCCCTGCTGCTCATCGCCGGGGGCTGGTTGGTGGTCGACCGAAGCGTTTCCATTGGCCAGTTTGTGGCCGTGGAAATCATCTTTTTGACCATTTTGACGAGCCTTGAAAAGCTGGTTTCGAGCGCGGAATCCTTGTTTGACATGCTGACGTCGGTGGTCAAGTTGGACAAGGCGTTTTGGACCCGCGAACTCAAGCCACAAGCCTTTAGTGATTTCGATATTGAACACGCCGATATCCCAGAAGAACTTCGCAAGATTTGCATGGAAACTCGGGCAACCGACCAGTGGGTACGGCCGCGCAGGTGGATTGTTGGGGTGTCGTTTTTTGTAGTCCTTTCGTTTTTTCTTCCGTGGACCCAAACGGTGGCTACCGAAGGCAACCTGGTCTTTGATGACCCCATGGACCGCATGATGCCCCTAGCCATGGCCGAAGATGGTCGCCTGGCGGCGTGGTTGGTCCGCGAAGGAGCAGCGGTACAGCGGGGCGATACCTTGGCCCTGCTCGAGGAGACCCGAACCGAATACATGGACCCCAACGTGCTCAGCAACACCGAACTGGGTCGCGATGCGAAGTCGGATGCCGTTGTGGGGTACCGGCAAAAGATGGACGCCCTAGATGTACAGATTCAGCAGGCCCAGATGGCTATGCCCTTGCAGGTTGCGGCCGCGTGGCGAAAGGTTCGGGCCGACAGCGCCAAGTTTCAGGCAGCTGCCCTAGAAGCCCGATATGCCTCTTTGCAAGCCCAGCGCGCAGACAGCCTCTTTCGATGGGGCGCCTTGAGCCGCTTGGAGTGGGAACAGCGCCAGACCAAGGCCCAAGAAGCCCGGTCTAAGGCCGAATTCACGGAGCAGGATTGGCAGTCTTCGCGGCTGAACGCCCGGAGCAAGTCCGCGGAGTGGAAGGAGAAAATTGCCAAGCTACGAAGCGAACGCGCGGCGGCGGCGGCCGACATGGCTTCGGCGCAGGACGGGCTGGCGGATGCCGAAATCAAGGTTGCCGGCGTGCAGCGCCGCCAAAGCAACCGGGCCTTGCTTGCCCCGCGGGATGGTTTTGTGGTTCAGTTGAGCTACGTGGCGCCGGGGGCATCGGTGAAAAAGGACCAGCCGCTGCTGTACCTGGCCCCGGAGGGCGCTCCGGTCGTGGTGATGGCCAAGGTCAAACCCTTTGATGTTCCCTTGCTGTCGGTAGGTGACTCGGCGCTCTGTGCGCTCGACGGTTGGCCCATACTGCAAATTCCGGGTTGGCCGCGCTCGAGTGTGGGACTGTTTGAAGCCAAGGTTCGCTACATTGCCTCACAGGCCGATGCCGATGGGCTTTTTGCTGTGGTTCTCGAGCCAACCGAGAAGTGGCCGACCAACGCTCGTCCGGGCACGCACGTCACGGCCACCCTGCTGCTCAACGACGTCCCCATGTGGTTCGAGCTGTGGCGCCAATTCAACGGATTTCCCGCCAACGGACCGGGCGAGCCTAAACCTGCTGCCGCGCCGTGATTCGAAGCCTCGGACTTTGGATGGCACTGGCGCCAGCGGCGTTTGGTCAGGTCCTTCCGTGGAATGAATTCCTCACGGCGGTCCAAGACCGTTCGGCCGATTTGCGGATTGCCCAGGCCAAGGTGCGCGAAGCCCAGGCCAAGCGCATGGCGGCTTTTGCAGCCTTCGAGCCCCGAATCGACCTGTCGAGCGAGGGCAAGGATTACGGAAACGACCTCCAGTACCGCCTTGATCGGGCCGAGGCCCGCATCGGCCTCCCTGGGGGCATGGACCTGGTTGGCGGCGCGTCCAATGCGACGGGGGCCTTCATCAATCCCGAACGAAAAACGCCAACCGAGGGGTTGGCCAACTTGGGTATTTCAGCCCCACTGGGCGGCGCGCTCATCTTTAGTGACCGGCAGTTGGCGTGGGGCGCGGCCAGTCGCGACCTGGAAATCGAACAGGCCAAACTCGACCGCATCGAGCGCAAGGTGATGCTTGAGGCCGTCAAAGTGTACACCCTTTGGCAGGCCCAAAATGAGGTTCAATTGGCGGTTGACGATGCTTTTGACGTTGCCGAGGAGCGGCTTAGGTTGGTGCGCGAAGCATTCCGCCTTGGCGAGCGGAGCGAAATGGATACCCTGGAAGCCTACCTATCGTGGGTGGACCGGCAGGCCGACGCGGCCAAGCAGCAAAACATGACGGTGGCTGCATTGGCCGACGTGGAGCGGCTCCTGCGGGGGGCAGACGACGTTCGTTTGTCGTTGGATGGACTTCGGCCCGACGCGCGTCCGGTACTTTTTGCGGCCCCCCGATCCGCGGCGAATCCGGCAATCGGCGAGCTGCAGGTTCCTGAATTGACCATGGTTCATGCTGCCCTGCGCCGCGAACGGCTTGCGACCACCACCGCATGGGCGCAGTGGCTACCGGCGCCCTACGTGGACTACCGCATGCTTCAGTGGGGCGGGAGCGCCTGGAATCCGGAGGCGGTTCAATGGAAGGTCGGTCTTGCGTTGCCCTTGTTCAATCAGAAGGCCCGGGCGGACTTGGCTGGCGCACAGGCCCGGCTCCGCGCTGCCCAAGCCAACGCCTCGGCAACCCAAAATCAGCTGAAAGTACTCCAAAGCCAACTTTCCCAGCAAGTTACTGCCTTGGAACAGGAACGAAATGCCCTGTTGGCGTCGGAGACCGCGGCCTACGCCCTGCTTCAGCAGGAGCGCCGCCGGTTTGCCTTGGGCGAAAGCACCATGTTCATCCTAGCCAGCCGCGAAACCAAGTACCTGGAGTGCGTTCAAAAGCGAACCCTCGCGAGCGCGAAGCTTCAGTCCCTCGAGGCCGAGCGCCGGCTTTTGACCTCGCCATCCCTGTAGGCGGCCAAAACGTCGGCGACGACAAAGCTTGATCCGCCCACGTAAATGGCCTGAAAGCCGTCGTCCAGGGCGCGGTTGAGGGCCTGCGAAACCCCAGCGCATTCGACGACGTCCTGCCCCGCATCGCGCAACCGCTTGGCCCATTCGCCGGAGGGCAATGCGCGGGGAATGCTCGGTGCGCAGGCGTAAATCCGGCCGTTCGTGGGCAGCTTGGCGATCATGCCGTCGGTGTCTTTATCGCTGACGACTCCGAGCACCATGGCCGAACGCAATCCGGCTCGTTCCCGGTTCCATTGATTCATGGCGGGGTCCCAGCCGTGGGCGTTGTGTGCGGAGTCGGCCACCACAAAGGGTCGGCGCGACAAAACGTCCCAACGGCCGCGCAGTCCGGTATTGTTCACCACATTCCGGAGTCCGCGCCGAATTTGATGTTCGTGCACCGGGATGCCCGCCAAGCGCACCGCCAGTTCGGCGAGGCGTGCGTTGCCTTTTTGGTAGTCGCCGGCCAAGTCGGTCGGGTAGGGCGCATTTTTAGGATCGCAAAGGAAGAGAAGGCTTTGATTGGCGGCGGCGACGTCCTGAAAAACGGGTAAAATTTCGTCGTCCCATTCACCCAGGACGACCGGCACCCGGTGCTTGATGATGCCCGCCTTTTCGCGCGCAATACTGGGGCGATCCGGCCCCAAAAAGGCCATATGGTCAAGGCCAATGCTCGTAATGACCGAAACCAAGGGGGTAACCACGTTGGTGGAATCCAGTCGTCCGCCCATTCCTACTTCAATTACGGCGAGGTCAACTCGGGCGTCGCGAAAGGCCGCGAAGGCCATCCCAACGGTGGCCTCAAAAAAACTCAGTTCAAGGGCTTCGATGTCGGGCCGGTGGGCTTCCACAAAATCGGCAACCCAGCGCTCGGGGACCAAGCGGCCCCCAATTCGAAAGCGCTCCCGAAGGTCGAGCATGTGCGGCGACGTATGTAGGCCCACGATGCGACCCGACTCCTGGTAAATGCTTGCGAGCATGTGGCAGGTCGAACCCTTGCCGTTGGTCCCGGCCACGTGAATACAGGGGTAGGCGCGGTGCGGGTTGCCAAGCACCTCAAGCCACAATCTGGTTTTTTCGAGGTCGAGTCGGTAGGTTGCGGGGGTGCCACCCTGGCGCTGAAACATTGGGAGCCGCTGGACCAGCCAACTGCAGGCCGCCTCAAAGCGATCCATGGCTAGGTGCGCTGGAACGTGTAGCGAATGGTCCCGATCTGCAGCTCCAGGGCTCCGGGATCGCCCTGCCAGCGGGTTTTCAAAGCCGCTTCTTCGGCCCGGCGAATAAGGCATTCCTCGGAAGTTGTGGAGCCTTTTTGGCCTTGTCCGTCGGCGCGCTTCACCACGCCGTTGCGGTCTACATAAACCTTGACTACAACGACCCCTTCGCCGTCGCAGTCGTAGCGGGGCTTGGGTCGTTCGAGGGCGGACCGTGTGCCGAGCTGGTAGTTTCCGCCGCCCGATCCCCCGGTGCCGTTGCCGGAGCCGGTCCCGTTGGGCGAACCCTGGTCGCCGCCGCCGGTGGTGGTTCCCTGGCCGCTGCCGGTTCCTCCGACTGTGCCGCCGGGCTTGCCGAAGCCCTTGAGTCGGTTCGAAAGCTCGTTGGAGGGTTTGGGTGCCTGTTCCGCGGGCTTTTCTACGCTGCGCTCAACCTTGGTTTCTTTGGGCTTCTCCGACGTCACCGAGGGCGCATCAACGAGATCCTGGGTAACCACTTCGGATTCGGCCGAAACCGGCTCGGCCGCCGAAGGCGCATCGGATCCGTCGGGCGCTGCTGCATCGTCGCCGGCTCCATCCAACGAATTGCCGAAGCTCACCGGGATGCCGTATTCCGGCGGCGGATCTTGGTAGGTCAGCCCAAAAAACGCACAAAGGACCAGCAACACGGCGTGCACCGAAAACGTGGTCACCAAGGCTTTTTGGCGGTCCTTTTTATCGTGCGTTTGCTGGCTCATAAAGGGGCGATGCAGCGGGGGCTTAACGGGGATCGGTCGCGAGAACCAACTTGAGTCGGTTGCGGTAGGCGATGTCCATAATGCGCACGGTTTCGCCGGTGGGAACCGACTCGTCGGCGCGCAGGATAACCACCACTTCAGGGTCTTTGCTGGCTAGGGTAAGCAGCTGGGTTTCGACCTGCTCCATCGGAAGTACCGTTTCGTTCACGCTGACCTGGAGGTCTTTGTTGATCGTCACGGTAATCGAGGCTTTATTCACGCTTTGGGCCTTGCTCTTGGGCAAGATGACGTCCAGCGCGCTGCTGGTGACCAGCGTGGAGGTAAGCATAAAAAAGATCAGGAGCAAAAACACGAGGTCCGTCATGGACGACATGCTGAATTCGGCGCTGACCTTGCTGCGGCTGCGTAAGTTCATGGCTACAGCGGTTCGTGCAGAAGATCCAGAAACTCGGTCGCGTTGACCTCCATCTTGTAAATAACCGATTCAACGCGCATTACCAGGTAGTTGTAGGCGAAGTAGGCGATAATGCCCACGATGAGGCCGGCTACGGTCGTGGTGAGGGCCACGTAAATGCCCTCGGCGAGCATGTCAACCTGCACTCCTGCGCCGGCATTGGCCATTTCGCGGAACGAGAGGATCATGCCGATAACCGTACCGAGGAATCCGAGCATCGGGGCACCGCCCGCGATGGTTGCGAGGTAGGGCATGTTCCGCTCGAGCTGCTGGATTTCCAGCTTTCCTTGGTTTTCGATCGAAGCCGAAATGTCTTGAAGGGGCTTCCCGATGCGCTTAATGCCTTTGGCAATCATGCGGGCAACCGGCGTATCGCTCCGCTCGCAGGTATTGAGGGCCGACTGCATGTTTCCGGCTCCGATAAAGTCCTTGATGTCGCGCATGAATTTATCGTCGAGCTTGCTCGCACGCTGCACGGCGAGGTAGCGGTCCACAAACAGGTAGACCATGAGCACCGAAAGGGCGACCATGGTTCCCATAATTAACTGACCACCAATACCGCCCGAGAACATAAGGTCCATTACGGTCATGGTTTTTTCGGTAACTACCGGCTCTGCCGCGACGGCACCGGAGGCGGCGTCGGCGGGCATTTCAATTTGAAGGAAGGGCAAATACATAGGCACTAAATTCCGAAGACTTCGGAACAAATACAGTGCCGAAGCCCACAAGTTATTAACCGAAGATAATCCAGCGCTGGACCGCGTAGACGGCAATTCCCGCCAAATAGCCCAACAAGGCGAGAAACGAAATCTTCTTTAAGTACCAGCCAAACGGAATTTTCTCCAAACCCATTACGGCAACGCCTGCGGCGGAACCAATGATGAGGATGGATCCGCCGGTACCCGCCGTGAAGGCCAGGTACTTCCAAAAGAACTCGTCTTGGGCGAAGAAGGTGCCCGGAACCATGTCGTACATGCCCATGGCGGCGGCCACAAGCGGAACGTTGTCAATAATGGCGCTGAGCACGCCGATGATTCCGCCCACGAGGTACACGCCGAGTTCGGTGGTGGTGTCAAAGGTGGAATCCAAGGTTCCCGCCAAATCCTTGAGCTGGCCGGCGGTTTGCAGGCTGGCCACGGCGAGCAGGATTCCGAGGAAGAAGAGCACCGAAGGGGTGTCGATTTTGCGGATGACACCGAGTATTCCCAACTCGTTGCGCACGGCGTCGGACTTCTTGCGGTGCAGCAGGTCGGTGACCACCCACAGCACGGCCAAGCTGAGCATCATGCCCATGAACGGAGGGAGGTGCGTGACGGTCTTGAAAATTGGAACAAAAAGAAGTCCCCCGACGCCGAAGGCCAGGGCCAATGTTTTTTCGCGCTGGGTTATGTGACCCGACCCTTCGTTGTCGGCAACGGCGGGTCGTTCGATCTGTCCTTTGAGGGTAAAGCTCAGGTACACGAGGGGGGCGAGCAGGACGGCAACGGACGGCAAAAAGATGTAGGTCATGAGGGTGCCCGTTGAGACGTATCCGCCGATCCACAGCATGGTGGTCGTCACGTCGCCAATGGGGCTCCAGGCGCCGCCGGCGTTCGCGGCGATGACGACGATTCCGCCAAAAATCCAGCGCATTTGCTGGTCGTTCACCAGTTTGCGGACCAGGGATACCATGACGATGGCGGTTGTCAGGTTGTCCAATACCGACGACAAAAAGAAGGTGAGCCAACCGAGGGTCCACAGCAAGACCACGGGTTTGGTGGTGCGGATGCGGTCTGTGATGACCGAGAAGCCCTGGTGGGCGTCGACTACCTCGACGATGGTCATGGCGCCCAGCAAAAAGAACAAGATGGAGGCAATTTCGCTGAAGTGCTCCAGGAGCTCGTGTTCGATGAGGTGGATGTCGGCGCCGCCGAGCACGTATACGGACCACAGGATAACCCCCGTGAGCAGGGCCGATGCGGCCTTGTCGATTTTAATGCTGTGCTCAAAGGCGATGGCCGCGTAGCCAAGCACAAAAAGGGCAATCATCAGGGTGTACATAGGTCTAGGAATGTAGTTTAGTGGACCTAAGGTAGGTGCTTCAGGTTAATTCTGCGGTTGATTCAGGTTAGGTTTTTGGTTCCCCCGTACACGACGCCGTCGCATCCGTCGGCCTGGCCACCGGCATAGGAGCGCAGGACATTGGGTTCGCCGATCAGCCGCAGTAGGCCCAAGTAGGCAAAGGCCAGGGCCTCCTTGGATTCCAGTACCTCGCGGGATGCGACCTGCCACGTCCATTCGGGCGCGTGCTCGCTTATTCGTCGGATCAGGTCGCTGTTCCAGGCGCCGCCGCCGCTCAGCAGCGCGGTACCGTGGGGAGCCTTGGCCACCCGAAGGCCCTGGGCGATGCTCCACGCAATGTGCTCGGCGGCCGTGGCCAAGGCATCGGTGGGTTTCGGTGGGCGGATGGCGTTGAAGGCAGGCCAGAATTCCCGTTCCATCCATTCGCGTCCCAGGCTTTTGGGGAAGGGCGCCGAGTAGTAGGGGAGGCGGCAGATGGGTTGGAGCGCGGAACCCGCAACCTGGCCGGTGGCGGCGTGCTTGCCCTCGGGGTCGTACTCGAGTCCGAGTTCGGCGGCCAAGGGGTTGAGGAGGCCGTTGCAGGGCCCAAGGTCGCCGGCGCGGCGCAGGCCTTCGGAATCCGTCCACGAGGCATTGGAAAATCCGCCCAGGTTGAGGCAGACGGCGAAGTCGGCGAAGAGGTCGCGATCGGCTAAAGGAACGAGGGGCGCGCCCTGGCCGCCGCGGGCCACGCTTGCGCTCCGAAAGTCGCCAACCACCGGAATGGGGCTCGAATCAAAAACCGAGGCTTCGTGGCCAATTTGCGCGGTGATGCCGCGAGCGGGATCGTGTTCCACGGTATGGCCGTGGTGGGCAACGGCCTGGGCGCCGAAGGCGTGGCGGCGGTCAAAATCGGTCCATTGATCGCGGCACCACGCGGCAAAATCGAGGCTGGTTTGGGCGCGGACCGCTCCGCGTTCGCGGTAGGCCTTCGTTAGGCGTTCGGGCCATGGGGTTCCGCGGTAGGAAACGGTTTCAAAGGCCAAAATGGCCGCGGACCACCGTCCGTTTTGGAAGCGGAATTCCGCCCCGCAGAGGTCGAGGCCGTCGAGGGACGTGCCGGACATGACGCCGAGCACGCGGAAGGGGCCGTTTTGGGTCCAAATTGGGTGATGCACCGAACAAAGGTGGGGCCTGCGCGTGTTATTTTTGCGTCCTCAACCTTTGACATCATGCATTTTCAGCTTACCGAGGAACACCTCATGATCCAGCAGGCTGCCCGCGACTTTGCGCGCGCGGAGCTGCTTTCCGGCGTAATCGAGCGCGACGACCACCAAAAGTTTCCGGCGGATGCCGTTCGCAAAATGGGCGAGCTCGGCTTTATGGGCATGATGGTGTCGCCGGAGTACCAGGGCAGCGGAATGGATACGATTTCCTATGTGCTGGCCATGGAAGAAATTTCGAAGATTGACGCTTCGGCGTCGGTCGCCATGAGCGTCAACAATTCCCTGGTTTGCTGGGGACTCGAGAAGTTTGGCACGCCCGAACAAAAGGAAAAATACCTCAAGCCCCTGGCGTCGGGCCAGATCATTGGCGCCTTTTGCTTGAGCGAGCCCGAGGCCGGTTCCGATGCGACCTCGCAGAAGACCACCGCCGTGGACATGGGCGACCACTACCTGCTCAACGGCACCAAAAACTGGATTACGAACGGCAATTCCGCCAGCGTGTACCTCGTGATTGCGCAAACGGATGTGGCCAAGGGCCACCGCGGAATCAACGCGCTGATTGTCGAGAAGGGCATGCCCGGGTTCATGGTGGGAAAGAAGGAAGACAAGATGGGTATTCGCGGCAGCGACACCCACTCGCTGATGTTTACCGACGTGAAGGTTCCGAAGGAAAACCGCATCGGCGAAGACGGTTTTGGATTCAAGTTCGCGATGAAGACCCTGAGCGGTGGACGCATCGGCATTGCGGCCCAGGCCCTGGGCATCGCGAGCGGCGCCCTCGAGCTCGCTTCGAAGTACGCCACCGAGCGCAAGTCGTTTGGCAAGCCCATCGGCGAGCACCAGGGCGTGGCGTTCAAGCTGGCCGACATGGCGACCAAGGTCGAGGCCGCGCGATTGCTCGTGCTGAAGTCGGCGTGGCTCAAGGACCAAGGCATGCCCTTCGACAAAGAGTCGGCGATGGCCAAGCTCTATGCCTCGGAGGTGGCTATGGAGGTCACGACGGAGGCGGTACAAATTCACGGTGGCTACGGGTTTGTGAAGGAGTACCACGTGGAGCGCCTGATGCGCGACGCCAAGATCACCCAGATTTACGAGGGCACGAGCGAAATCCAACGCATCGTGATTTCGCGGGCGGTGCTCAACGAGGCGGCGGGAATCTAGGTGTTCGCTGTGCGCCGAAGCGCCGAATAAAAAAGGAAAACCCCGGGCGCGAGCCCGGGGTTTCTTTATTGAAGGTAGATTTAGCCGGGAATCACTTCTTGGCGGCTGCCTCTTCTTTGGGTTCCGGCTTCGGGAGTTTGTTGAGGTACTCGGCCAGCTTGGTCGTGTAGTCCAGGGCTTCGCTGCCGTAGAGCACGTTGGTTTCGTAAATCAGCACCAGGTCGATTTCTTCTTCGCCCTTCATGGCTTCAATGGCCTTGTCGACCTGTTCCTTGACGGTTTCGTTGATGGCCAGCTCCATTTGCTGCAGTTCGCCGCCCTTTTGCTGCTCGAGCATCTGGTAGGTGTTCTGAATGCGCTGAAAATCCATTTGGGCTCGCTCGAGTTCCACCTTGCTCAGGCTGGGAGCGGCACGCTGCAGCACGTCGTACTCGGCCTGCAGGTTTTGCTGCCCGCGCACGAGTTCGGCCTCGGCCTTTTTGGCGGCGTCTTCGTACTTCGCCGACATTTCTTTGTGGTACTCGTACAGGTTGACGAGGCTGTCGAGCCGCACGTAGACGATGCGCGCACCGCCTTCGCTCACCGGCGCGGAACCGTTAGACTGGCACGAAACAGCGCCAAGGGCCAGCAGGGCCGCGGCAGATAGGGCAATGATTTTTTTCATGGCGGTGAAGGTAGGATTAAAAATGTTCGGCTGCCACGCGGTCGATGAGTGAATCGTCGGCCAGTGCGGGCAGGGTGACGCGAAGCCCGGAACTGCGCTCGAGTTCGCGGCGAATGGCCGTGAGGGCCTCGGCGTTCCGCGCCCAGGCACGGCGGGCAATCCCGTTGTTTACGTCGTAAAACAGCATGCGTTCGAGCTTGGTATCGGCTTCGGCGCTGCCGTCGAGCAGCATGCCAAACCCGCCGTTGATGACCTCGCCCCAGCCCACGCCGCCGCCGTTGTGCAGCGAAACCCAGGTTGCGCCGCGAAAGCTGTCGCCGATGGCGTTGTGAACGGCCATGTCGGCGGTGAAGCGCGACCCGTCGTAAATGTTGGAGGTTTCGCGGTAGGGCGAATCGGTGCCGCTTACGTCGTGGTGGTCGCGTCCGAGGACCACGGGACCCAGCTCGCCCCGGCCAATGGCTTGGTTGAAGGCTCGGGCGATGGCGATGCGGCCCACGCTGTCGGCGTAGAGGATTCGCGCCTGGGAGCCCACCACCAGGCGGTTTTGCTCGGCCTGCTCGATCCAGCGAAGGTTGTCTTCCATCTGCAGGCGGATGTCGTCGGGCGCCGCTGCGGCCAGGGCGCGAAGCACGTCGGCGGCGATGCGGTCGGTGGCGCGCAGGTCGTCGGCGGAACCGCTGGCGCAGACCCAGCGGAACGGGCCAAATCCGTAATCGAAGCACATGGGCCCGAGGATGTCCTGAACGTAGCTCGGGTAGCTGAAGTCGAGGCCGTTCTCGGCCAGTACTTCGGCGCCGGCCCGGCTGGATTCGAGCAAAAACGCGTTGCCGTAGTCAAAAAAGTACATGCCGCGGGCGTGCAGCGTGTTGACGGCCGCGACGTGGCGACGCAAGGTGGCCTGTACTTCGGTGCGGAATCGCTCCGGATTTTCGGCCATCAGTCGGTTGGATTCTTCGTAGCTGAAGCCTTGCGGGTAGTAGCCTCCCGCCCAGGGGTTGTGCAGCGACGTTTGGTCCGATCCCAGGTCCACGTGGACGTTGCGGGCGACGAGGCGCTCCCACAGGTCCACGGTGTTGCCGACAAAGGCGATGGACGTGTTGCCCTGTACCGCTTGGGCGGCCAGCGCGAGGTCGATGGCTTCGTCGGCCGAGTAGGTCAGGCGGTCCACCCAGCCTTGGGCGTGTCGCTTTTCGGCGGCGGCGGCGTTGATTTCGCTGGTGATGCTGACCAGCCCTGCGATCGAGGCCGCTTTGGGCTGCGCGCCGCTCATTCCGCCCAGTCCGGCGGTGACGAAGAGCTTGCCCTCGAGCGGACCCTTGGTGAACTTGCGGGCCGCGTTCATTACGGTGATCGTGGTTCCGTGCACGATGCCTTGGGGGCCGATGTACATGTAGCTGCCGGCGGTCATTTGGCCGTACTGGCTGACGCCCAGCGCATTAAACTTCTCCCAGTCGTCGGGCTTCGAGTAGTTCGGGATGACCATGCCGTTGGTGACCACCGCGCGCGGAGCCTGCGGCGACGACGGAAAAAGCCCTTGGGGGTGCCCCGAGTGCATGTGCAGCGTCTGGTCCTCGGTCATGGTGGCCAGGTACTGCATCGTGAGCAGGTATTGGGCCCAGTTTTGGAAGACGGCGCCGTTTCCGCCGTAGGTAATTAACTCGTGGGGGTGCTGGGCCACCGCCGGATCCAGGTTGTTTTGGATCATCAGCATAATCGCGGCAGCCTGCGGCGTGCGCGCCGGGTAGTCGCCAATCGGCCGGGCGTGCATTGCGTAGGTTGGGCGGAACCGGTACATGTAGATTCGGCCGTAGCGGCGGAGTTCCTCGGCGAATTCCGGAGCCAAAACCTCGTGGTGGCGCGGTTCGAAGTAGCGCAGCGCGTTGCGCAGGGCGAGTTTTTTCTCGTCGGAACTCAAGATGTCCTTGCGCACCGGAGCATGCGAAACCTGGGGATCGATGCCGGGGTGGACGGGCAGTTCTGCCGGGATTCCGGCCAAAATGGATTCAGCGAAGGAGTGCATGGCGCAAAGGTCGGGCAAAGCGGCCTAGAGTTGGCGCCGCACCCCGGGGTGAAGCGGCACTTATTTGGGTGTCGCGGTCCCTTTGGGCTCGGTTTGGGCCGGACTCGAAGCGGTCCACGGCATCCACCGGAGCGTCCAGCGCGCCTGCTCCCCGTCGTCTTCGCGCAGGGTCCAGAGGTCGCCGCCTTGGCCGCGAAGCAAGTCCGCTTGAACAAAGTCTCCGTCGATGGCCACCGGTTCGAGGCGGAACACCACACTCCGCGCAAAACGCAGCGTGTCGTCGGTGCTGACCCAAACGCTTCCGTAGGATTTGGTGTACCGGTACGGTGGGTAGGCGCTGGTCCACCGGTCGGTGACCGAATCAAGGTGGGTCCAGTGGGCGAGGTAGTGGCTGCTGTCGGCCCACTGCTGCCACGAGGCCAAAACAAAGGGTGCTCGGCGCACATAGGTTCGCCATGCGCCCTGTCCGGAACCGAGGGTTTCGAGTTCGCGCTCGTCGTCGGTAAAGCCAATGGAATTGCCCGCTACCGATACACAGCTGCTGTCTACGGGCGGAAGCATCACGGTTCCACGGGATTTCAGCGGGGCGGCCACGCTGTCGGGGTAGGTGATTTCTTCGCTGCGCAGGCTGCGGGGGCCGGACCACGTAAAGGTTAGGGCCTGGGGCGCACCAAATTGCGCCGCGGCATCGGAACCCATCGAAATTCCGCCCTCGGGCAGCTGCTGGAGCAGGAATTCGCTGGCGCTGTCGAGCCGGGCCGGCGCCTGGGCGCGCCGGAGTACTTCCTCAAGCAGCAGGTCGCTGGTGGTAATCCACAGAAAATCGTCGCTGCTGGCCGCTGCCCAGCCGTCGCCTTCGTACAAGCTGGTGCCGTTGTAGGTGCGCACCTCGTAGGGTTGCCGAAGTTGGTTGGGGGACCAGGATCCGCGGGGCGCCGTCAGCATCCACGAACGGCCAAACTCGCCGGTGCGGTGCACGCTGAGCAGGGCCCGGCCTTCCGTCCATTGGCTTTGGGCCGAATGGATGATTTTCAGGTCGCGGTAGGCCTCGCCCAAGCTGTCCAGGAGTCCGGCTTGCGCGCTGGCGCCCGCCATCGATGGCACGTCGGCTACCCACAAGGCATTGCCGGCCATTCCCGGGCCCATGGGGTGGTTGCTGGTGGGTTCGGTGGCGCAGGACGCCGCAGCCAAGGCGGCGATGGCGGCGAGGGCAACCCGCAGGTTGGGGCGGTTCCAGTTCATAAATTGAGGCGAAGTTGGCTTGGTTTCCATGCAAAACTACGTCGGTGCCAGGTGCAGGCACCGTGCGCCTCAAGGGCGGACCGGTGGCCTTGGCTGGGGTAGCCCATGTTTTGGTTCCACCCGTAGTACGGAAAGTCCGCGTGCAGCCCCCGCATGATGTGGTCGCGCTCGGTCTTGGCGAAAATGGAGGCGGCCGAAATGGCCGCGAAGCGCGCGTCGCCCTTGACCTCGCAGCGGTGCTCGATGCCGGGGTAGGCTTTGAAGCGGTTGCCGTCGATCAGCAGCAGCGCGGGAGCCGGGTCGAGCTGGGCAATGGCCCGGTGCATGGCGAGGTAGGTGGCTTGGAGAATGTTCACTTCGTCAATTTCAGCTGGACTCGCGCTGCCAACCGCCCAGTGCCCGGAAGGCAGCAGGTCTTCGAGTTCGCCGCGCAGGCGTTCGCGCTGGGTGGCACTCAGTTTTTTGGAGTCGGTCAGTCCCTCGAGGCGGTAGTTCGGCGACCACAGTACGGCCGCGGCCACCACGGGGCCGGCTAGGCAACCGCGACCTGCTTCGTCTACGCCGGCCGTATTCACGGGTTCGGGTTCAAGGTTTGAAGCGTTTGCCGCACGACCTCGGCGCTGCGGTCCCACGAAAAATGCGTAGCCCGTTCCAGTCCGCGAGCGATCCAGGGGGCTGGGTCCTCGGTGGCGGCGCGGTGCAGCAGGTTGACCCATTCGTCCACCGAGTCGGGGTTCGCGTACCGTGCCGCCTCGCCCGCGATTTCGGGCATGCAGCTGGCGTTGCTGCTCAGAACGGGGCAGCCCGAGGCCATGGCTTCAACCAAGGGAATGCCAAATCCTTCAAAGCGCGAAGGGAAGGCGAAGGCAAGGGCGCCTGCGTACAGCGCGTTGAGTTCGCCCCCCTCGGCGCGGCCGGCCCAAACCACGCGGGGTCCCGACGTTCGGGCTAGGGCTTCGAGCTCGGCGTCTCGGTGGAGGGGGTTGCCGACCAAGACCAGGCGCTCGGCCCGCTCCGGGAAGCGTTCGCAATAGGTATTAAAGGCTCGAATCAGGGTGGCGACGTTTTTGCGCGGCGTAAAGGCTCCGACAAACAAAAAGTAGGGGAATCCGCCGGCCCAGCGCATTTGGGCGGCGGGCGCGGAATCCGGCATGGCCTCAAAAGCTTGCTGGGGCGCGTTGGGGGCCACCACGATTTGGGCGGGGTTTATTCCGTAGGTCGCGGCTAAGTCCTCCTTCGAGGTCTCCGAAACGGTCAGGAGCACGTCGGCCTCGCGCGCGCTCCGCGACACCACCCGCCGGTAGTAGCTGCCCACCCGCGGCGGAATGCCCTCGGGTTGGTGCACGAAATTCAGGTCGTGCACGGTCACGGCCAGGCGAAGGGATTCGAGTCCGACCCGCTTCAGCGCGGTGCGCGACGGCAAGAGTCCGTCCGGCGACCAGTAGGCGTCGGCCTTGATGCGCCTCAGGGCCGAGGGTACCGAGCGCTCGTTCCACAGCGTCCAAAGCCAAGGGTGCCGCGCGGGCCAGCCCACGACGTGCGGTACCGCACCGGGGTAGTTAACGCCGTCGACGCGGCGATCCATGAACAGGTGCACTTCCCAGTTCGGGGTGCTGCAGAGCCGTTCGAGCAGCCGGTGGCTGTACCAGCCCGTGCCCTCAAGGGATCCGGGGAGCAGCCAGCGGGCGTTGACCGCCAAGCGAAAGGGTCGGGGGGCATGCGCCATGCCGCCAAAAGTATGACCTTTGCGCCATGCCGTATTCATGGTCGTCCCTTCCGGAGTCGTGGCAGCTCGTGCTTCGCCGCTCGAGCCTTGTGCTGGCCCTGAAGGTCGCGGGTGCCCTCGCGGGCTACCTCTTTGCTTTTGTGGCGCTCCAGCGCTTGGGTGCCGCGGGCTACGGCTACTTTGAGCTCGCGTTCACGGTATTGAGCATCGCGTCGGTGGTGGCGAAGTGGGGCTTGGACGGCCTGATGATTCGCGAGGTGCCGGCCCGAAGCAGCCTGGAGGCGCAGCACTTCATCCGCCAGGCCATGACCGCGTCCCTGTTGGGGTCTGCGCTCCTTGCCCTAGGTCTCTGGGCGGTGGCACCCTGGATTGCGGCCTACTACGGTGGATTCACGTCCCTTTGGCGCAGTGTGGCCCTGGTGCTCCCGGCCTGGACGCTGATGCAGGTTTGGTCCGAGGCCCAGCGCGCCCAGCACCGCTACCTCCTTTTTGGGGTGCTTCAAAGCAGCGTGCTCCTCGGAACGGTGGCCCTGGCCATGCTCGCCCTGCCCTGGTTGGACCGGGTTGAGCGGGTGCTGCTCGGCCTCCTGGCCGCAACCCTAATCCTTGTTGGCCGCGGTTGGCTCGCGCTTCGCAGGGTGGAACTGCGCAGCCTTTGGACCCTGCGGGCCCCGGCCACGGCCATGTTTCTGACGGGAACCCTTTTTATGGTCATGACCTGGACCGATACCCTGATGATTGGGTACTTTTTGGAACCCGAAGTGGTCGGAGGATACCGGGTCGCCTTCAAAATCGGGACCCTCATCACCTTTGCGCAGTTTGCCGTCAACGCGTCGCTCGGGCCCCGCATTTCGGAACTCTGGACGCGCGGACGCCGCGACGAACTGCAGTCCGAAGTGCGCCGCGTAACCCTGCTGAACGCGGCGGTGAGCCTGCCGGCTTTTGCCGGAATTATGCTGCTTGCGCCCTGGTTGCTCTCGTTTTTTAGCCCGGATTTAGTGCCCTACGCTGGGTTGCTGCGCGTCTTGGCCCTGGGCCAGGTGGTCAATGCGCTCTGCGGACCGGTGATGTACCTGCTCAACCTGACCGGTCACGAGCAGTCCGCGCGGCGAACGATGACGGTGGCGGTGCTGGTAAATGCCGTGGCCAACCTTGCGCTGATTCCCTGGCTGGGCGTCGTCGGTGCGGCCTGGGCCACTTCGGCAAGTATGGTTTTGTGGAACGTGTGGGCTACGGTCGCGGTCTACCGCAAAACCGGAATACGAACCCTGTTTTTCTGGCGTTGAAATCCATGCTTGACGCGGTATTGATCGGTGTTCCCAAGTCGGGAAGTACGACCCTTGCGGACTGGCTTCAGTCCCATCCCGGGGTGGCGATGTCGCGCATCAAGGAACCGAATTTTTACGCGGCGGAGCTCGATCCGAGCACATTCAGCCCGGCGTTTTTGCGCATTTCGCCCGATGCCGACGCGGCCTATTGGGCCCAATCCGACCCCTTGCCGGTTCGGCACCAGGCTTTTGTTCGCCGGGAAGCCCAGTATGCGCGGTTGTGGGCGCATGCCCAGCCCGGTCAGCTTCGCGTCGAGGCCTCGACGAGCTACTTCTGGAGTCCATCGGCCGCCCAAAGCCTGCCGCAGGCCAATCCCGTCGCCAAGGTCATTTTGGTGCTGCGGAACCCCGTAGACCGAGCCTTTTCGCACTACCGAATGGCGCTGAAGTACGGGCTTGTTTCCCAAAGTTTTTTGGAGGAATTAGCCGCGGACGCCGAAGGCCCCGCGGCATGGGGTCGGCGCGAAAACTTCGTTGCGTTGAGTCGGTATGCGGAATCCTACCGCCGGTGGTCGGCTTCCGGACTTGAACTCAGGGTGGTACTCTATGAGCAGGCGTTTGATGCTCCGGAAGTATTTTGGGCGGAAGTGCAGGACTTTTTGGGATTGCATCCGATTCCGCTGCCCCACGCGGAACGGGTCCACGCGGCCCACGACCCGAGGTGGCCCAAGCTCGCGCGCTTTGTTCAGCACCACCCCGCCGGCCGGTGGATTAAGGACCTGCTGCCCGTGGGCCTAAAGAACCGGGCCAAAATGGCCTCGGCCTCGCCGGTGCCCAAGCGCCTTACGGAGGCGGAGCGCGCCGAGGCCTGGACCTACTTTGCCGACGACGCAGCGCAGCTCGAGCAGCTGCTCGGCAAAAACCTATCTTTGTGGACCTGAATTTTTTCTGACTATGGACCCCAGTTCGCAGAACCTGCTGCTCTTTTTGTTTCGCAACCGCAAGGCGCTCCTGGCCGCGCCCCTGATTGCCGCCGCCGCCGCCGCGGTGTTCTCGGGCCCCTGGTTCATTACCCCCCTCTACGAATCTTCGGTGGTGGTGTTTCCGTCGACTACGAACTCGGCGTCTAAGGCCCTGCTTCCCCAGAATACCTTTCAGGACCAAGATTTCTTGGAATTTGGTGCCGAAGAACAGGCCGAGCAGCTGCTTCAAGTGCTTTCTTCCGACGCCATTTTTGATTCGGTGACGACCCGATTCAACTTAATCGAACACTACGACCTTGATCCGTCGAGCAAAACCCTGCGCACCGACCTCCACGAAGAGTTCAGCGACAAGATCTCGTTTGAACGCACCCAATTCATGAGCGTGCGCATCAGCGTGCTCGACGAGGACCCGCAGATGGCCGCCGACATCGCCAACGCCATCGTAGACCTGCTCGACCGCGTAAAGAGCCGCATTCAGCGCGAGCGCGCCGCCGTTGGACTCAATTTGGTGAAAAACGAGTACCAAAAAATCCGCAAGGAATTGCGCGACATGGAAGACGAAATCAAGGCCCTTCGCGGCAAGGGCGTGCACGAGTACGAGGGCCAGTCCATGGTGGTTTCGGAGCAGTACGCCACCGCCATCGCCGAGGGCCGTAGCGAGAAGACGATCAAGCAGCTGAAGTCCGTGCTGGACACCCTTGCGAAGTACGGCGGTCGCTACGTGGCCCTGCGCGACGAGCTCCACCTGATGAAGGAGGAGGAGGTCAAGGTTAAGACCAAGCTGGATCAAGCCCGCGTGGACGCCGAACAGGTGCTCCCGGCCACGTTCCGGGTGAATGCTGCGGTTGCGGCCGACAAGAAAAAGTACCCGATTCGCTGGCTGGTCGTCGCCGTTTCGGCCCTCTCGGCCTTTGTCGGAACGATGGTCGTCATTCTGGGCGCCAACACATGGAAGGAGCTCAAGGAACAGCTTCCGTCCTAAGCGGGCGAACCGGTATCGGGGCGGCTGCCGTTTTGGTGGCGGTTACCGCGGCGGTTGTGGCCTTTGAGGCCTATGCCCTTGCGGCGGTGCCGTTTGCCCTGGCGGTCGTGTTTTGGGCCCTGTACCACGTCGAAAGCCTGTTGCTCGCCGCGGTCGCCCTTACGCCCCTTTCGGTGACCCTCAAGGAATCCGATTTTAATGTGGGCCTCAGCCTGCCGGGCGAAGTCCTGCTCGCCGGCCTAACGTTTTTTGCCCTCATTCGCTTTTTGCATCAGGGCCGCTTGCCCTGGCCCATTCTGAAGCAGCCCCTGACCTGGGTTATCTTGTTGCAGCTCAGCTGGATGGCGGTAACCGTGCTCTTCAGCGAGATGCCGCTGGTTAGCTTTAAGGCCCTACTCAGCCGCGTCTGGTTTTTGGTTCCCATGTACTTCATGCTGGGAACGGCCCTGGAAAAGCCGTGGGCCCGAAACCTGATTTTTCCGCTTTATTCGTTTAGCCTCGCGGTAGCCGCCCTTTGGACCCTCTACGTGCACTCCCAATACGGATTTTCGAAGGAAACCTCGACGTGGGTCATGTACCCGTTTTATAAGGAGCACACCCTGTACGGCATGGCCCTGGCCTTTGTGTATCCCTGGTCCATCTGGGCGCTGTTTCGACCCCAGTCGCTCGTGGCGCGGTTCATTCACCTCGGACTCTGGGCGCTGCTCACCGTGGCCCTGGTTTTTTCCTACACCCGCGCAGCCTGGCTCAGCTTGGTGGCCGCCGGTGCGGTCTACGTGATTTTCGCGTGGCGGATTTCCGCACGCCAAATTGCGGGCATTGCCGTCCTCGTCCTGGCGACGTTGTGGGTGACCCAAGATCAGTGGATTCGAATTTTTACCAAGAACGACACGGTTTCGAGCGACAACTTCAGCGAGCACATTCAAAGTGCCTCCAATATTTCGACGGACGCGTCCAATTTGGAACGGCTAAATCGCTGGGCCTCGGCGTTTCGGATGTGGCAGGAGCGGCCCCATACGGGTTGGGGCCTTGGAACCTATCAGTTTCAGTATGCGCCCTTCCAGCATTCGTCGCAACTCACCGTCATTTCGACCAACGCCGGCGATCTGGGTAACGCGCATTCCGAGTACATTGGGCCGCTCGCCGAACAGGGCTGGCCCGGATTGGTCTTGGTGCTCCTGTTGCTCGTGCTGCTTTTTCGAACGGGGTCTCGCGCCTACCGGCGCATGGAGCCGGGGACCGACCGGACGTTGGTCCTTTTGGCCATGTTGGGCCAGGTGACCTACTGGGTCCATGGCGTACTCAACAACTTCCTGGACCTCGATAAGGGCGCTGTTTTGGTGTGGATGAGCGCTGCCGTGATTGCTTGGGCCGACCGAGCCGCAGCGCGGGATTGAGCCCGCATTCCGCGCGTTGGGCCCCGGTGTCATAACGCATTTAAATGCCAGTTATTGGATTACGTGAAGAACGGAAGTGAATTTTCACTACTTTGCAATCACCTTAACAATTCATTAACACTTATGAAACGCAGAGCATCTTTTCTTGCCTTCGTTGCAGCGGCCCTCCTGTCCGTGTCTGCCTTCGCGCAGCGCACGGTTTCGGGTACGGTAACCGACGCAGCATCGGGCGAAGGCCTCCCCTCGGTATCGGTCCGAGTGAAGGGCACCAACAATGCAGCGGTCTCCAACTATGACGGTAAATACACCATCACAGCTGGCCAGAACGCCGTATTGGTATTCTCCGCACTCGGTTACGCGACCCAAGAGGTTGCCGCATCGGGTGCTGTGGTCAACGTGAAGTTGGCGGAATCCACGAGTAAGCTGGACGAAGTTGTCGTAACGGCTCTTGGTATTACGCGCGACAAAAAGACTGTTGGCTATGCCGTCCAAGAGGTGAGCGGTGCCGAAGTAACCAAAGTGAAAGACGCCAACTTCATGGCTTCGCTTTCCGGTAAGGTTGCGGGAGTTACCATTCGCCAATCGGGAACGATGGGCGGTTCGTCAAACGTCGTGGTTCGCGGTTACAAGTCGCTCACCGGCAACAACCAAGCCTTGTTTGTTGTCGACGGCATCCCCATCTCGAACGACATCTACAACTCGAGCGACCAGCGCACGGGACGTGGCGGTTACGACTACGGTAACGCGGCCATGGACATCAACCCCGAAGACATCGACAAGGTTACGGTACTGAAGGGTGCTGCGGCTACGGCGCTTTACGGTTCGCGCGCTGCCAACGGCGTGGTATTGATCACCACCAAGAAAGGCGCCGCCCGCAAGGGACTCGGCGTAACGCTTTCGAGCGGAATCACGGTGGGCAGCATCAACCCCGACACCTACGTGAAGTACCAGAAGTCCTACGGTCCGGGCTACGGTTCGTACTACGGAAACACCGACACCATCAACGGCTACTACACGAACTACCGGATGTACGACTACGATTTTGACGGCGACGGCAACGTGGACATGGTTACGCCCATGGAAGAGGATGCTTCGTTCGGCATGAAGTTCGACCCCAACTTGATGGTCTACACCTGGGAATCTATGGTAGATGGTGAGAAGCACCCCTTTGTTGCGGGCGCCAACGACCCTACCACCTTTTGGGAGAACTCAACGACCTTCAACAACAACTTGGCCATTGACGGAGGAAGCGACAACGGTTCGTTCCGCCTGAGCGCCACCAAGTTTGACATGAAGGGTATTCAGCCCAACTCAAACCTTCAGCGCAACACGTTCAACTTCAACGGCAGCCTTAAGGCTTCGAACCGCTTGACGGTAAGCACGATGGCCACCTTTACCCAGCAGAAAGGCCGCGGCCGTTCGGGTACCGGATACGATTCACGCAACGTGAACCAGTCGTTCCGCCAGTGGTTCAACGTGGGTGCCGACATGGCCAAGCTGAAGCAGTACTACAACGACACGAAGCGCAACATTACGTGGAACCCCTACGGTCCGCTTTACGCGAACCCCACGCAGCCGCACTACTTCGACAACCCCTACTTCATGGTTAATGAGTCGTACCAAAATGACGAGCGCAACCGCTTGATCGGTAACATGACGGCCAACTACCGCTTGAACGACTGGTTGGATTTGACGGCCCGTGCCAACATTGACACCTACACCGACCTCCAAGAAGAGCGAATTGCGGTAAGTTCAGTTGATGTTCCAATGTACACGCGCCGCAACCGCAACTTTACGGAGTCCAACCTCGACTTGATCTTGACTGCCAACCGCATGATTGGCAGCAACATCAACTTCAACGGTAACCTGGGTTCCAACGTGCGCCGCACCTACTTCGACTACATCGGGGCTTCGACCAACGGTGGACTCGTGGTTCCGGGCGTGTACTCGTTGAGCAACTCGGTTAGCGCACCGGCCGCTCCGTCCGAGCAGCACTACGCCATCGGCATCAACGGCTACTTTGGTCGTGCTAGCTTCCTGTACAAGGACTACCTGTCTCTTGACCTGACGGGACGCTACGACATTTCGTCTACGCTTCCTGCAGCGAGCAACAAGTACTTCTACCCGTCGGCTTCGCTGGGCTTGATCTTCTCTGAGCTTATGGATGTTGACGGAATCAGCTTCGGTAAGGTTCGCGCCAACTTCGCCAGCGTGGGTGCCGATGCTCCGGCGAATTCGCTCCGCGACATCTACGTGATGGGTACGCCGTTCAACGGAACTCCGTTGGCTACCGCTCCGACGACGTCCAACAATCCGGGTCTTCTACCGGAGACTACGACTTCGTACGAAGCCGGTTTGGAAATGCAGTTCGCCGACAACCGCTTTGGTTTTGATTTGACCGCCTACCGCGCCATTTCAGAGAACCAAATCATGCCGGCTCGCGTGTCTTCGGCCACGGGTACCATTTTCAAGTACGTCAACGCCGGGGTGATCCAAAACCAAGGTGTAGAATTGGTGCTGAACGCTTCGGCCATTCGTACCAAGGACATGGGTCTTGATTTCGCCCTGACCTACACGCGCAACCGCAACAAGGTGGTTGAGTTGTTCGGCGATGCCGAAAGCCTCCAGCTGACGTCAAACCAAGGTGGATTCCAGCTTCTTGCCAAGACCGGCGAGGCCTACGGTACCATCTTTGGCATTGCGCACGAGCGCGACGAGAACGGCCTGCCGATTGTGTACCCAATCAGTGCCAGCCGCGGCTACCGCTACCTGCGCACCACCGCTCCGCAAACGATTGGAAACATCAACCCCGACTGGTTTGGCGGTTTGAATACCTCGTTCCGCTACAAGAAGTTGACGGCAAGCGTACTGCTTGACATGCAAATGGGCGGAAGCTTCTTTAGCCTTGATACGTGGTACGGCTACGCAACCGGTATTTACGACTGGACGGCGGGTGTGAACGACCGCGGAACCGAGCGTCGTGAGCTTGTTTCGAACAACGGCGGCGTGAACATGGGTAACGTTGCGGTTTGGGACGGTACGACCGTTGATGCCGACGGCAACCCCGTTACGGCAGCGAACACCGAGGCTATCTACGGCGACATGAACTACTACGGTAACTCATTTGGCTACGCTCGCGCTCCGCAAGAGTACCACGTGTGGGATGCTTCGTTCATCAAGCTTCGCGAAGTGGCGATTAACTACAGCTTCCCCATGGACCCCAAGGGTTCAATCAAGGGGCTGGACGTTTCATTGGTGGGCCGCAACTTGGCCATCCTTTGGAAGAACTCCCCGTACACCGATCCGGAGGCCGGACTTTCTGCGGGCAACCTGCAGGGCTACCAGTCTGGCGCGTACCCCGCGGTTCGCGAAATTGGTTTGAATGCTAAACTGAAATTCTAATACGAGCCATGAAAAAGATTCTTTTATCTGCCGGCATCGCCGCTGTAGTGGCCTCGTGCACCAGCGACATCACAAGCCTCAACGTCAACCCCAAGGCGCCTGAAAAGGTGCCCGCCGGGGCGCTGATTGCCAACGCAACCGTGAGCCTCACGGACTACTTGGCGAGCATCAACGTCAACTTGAACAACTTCAACCTGTGGGCTCAGCACATTACCGAGACAACCTACACGGACGAAGCCAACTTTGACTACGCCAACCGCGACGTCAACGGAAACACGTTTGACCGCCTGTATACCGACGTACTCCGCGACCTGCAGGAAGCAGAGAAGGCGGTAGACGTGGACATCAACCTTACTGCAGCCCAAAAGGAGCAGCAGCATGCGGTGATCGACGTGCTTGAGGTGTACACCTACCACGTGCTGGTAGACATCTTCGGCGACGTTCCCTACACCGAGGCACTCGATGCTTCGACGGTGGTTCCGGCCTACGACAAGGGCGAAGACATCTACACCGATTTGGCTGCCCGTTTGACGGCTGACATCGCGGTACTGGGTGGCGACAACGGCCTTGGGTCGTACGACCTGCTGTACGGCGGCAACTCCGACGGCTGGAAGAAGTTCGCTTCGTCGCTTCTGCTCAAGTTGGCGGTACGCGTGGCGGATCACGACATGACGCGTGCTACCGCGTGGGGTGCTACGGCCTTGTCGGGCGGGGTAATCTTGGATGCTGCCGATGCGGCGACCTTGGATTACGCTTCGGCTCCGCCGCACGCTAACCCCTTGTGGGACGATCTCGTGCAGTCTGGACGTTCGGACTTCATTGCCGCCAACACCTTGGGCGACGTAATGAATACGCTGAACGATCCGCGCCGCGCGATCTACTTCCGCAACAACAACACCGACGGTACCGTAAACGGTGCGCCCTACGGTTTGGCTTCGTCGTACGCCCTGTTCTCGCAGCCGGGTGATGCGCTGGAGGACCCGACCCTTCCGCATACCCTCATTGACCACGTAGAAGTGCACTTCTTGCTGGCTGATGCTGCGGCACGCGGTGTTACGATTCCTGGAGCCACGGCTGAAGGACTGTACCAAGCTGCGGTTACGGCTTCGATCCTGAACTGGGGCGGAAGCGCAACGGATGCGGCAACCTACTTGGCTCAGTCTTCGGTTGCTTGGGATGCCACCAACTGGAAGTCGCGTCTGGGTACGCAAAAGTGGATTTCGCTCTTCACGCGCGGAAACGAAGCTTGGGCTGCACAGCGCCAGTACGACCTGCCGATGAACGTGGCTGCTGAGGCGCAGCGCGTAACGCCGAAGCGCATGAGCTACGGGGTTGACGAGTACGCCTTGAACAACGCCAACGTTACCGCGGCCGGCGACAACTACCAAGGAGACAAGGACACTGCGCCGATCTTCTGGGACAAGAACTAATCCCCTTGGGATAAGTTAACGGGAAGCCCCGCCGGAAACGGCGGGGCTTCTTTTTTTGCACCTTGCAACTGGGTTACTAGGTACTAGTCACTGGTATTTGGGAATGAAAAAACCCGCCGGGGACTCCGGCGGGTTCAACGATTTGGGCGGGGCTCCGCTTACTTCGCGCGCTCCTTGTAGGTGCCTTCGGCCGTGTTGATCACAATGCGCTCTCCGGTTTCGACGAAGAGGGGAACACGGATCTCGGTTCCGCCCTCCACCGTGGCCGGCTTCAGGGTGTTGGTCGCCGTATTGCCGCGAATTCCCGGCTCGGTGTAGGTCACTTCGAGCGTAACCGTCGAGGGAAGCTCCACCGAAAGGGGGCGGTCCTCGTCGGCGTGGAACATCACCATGCACTCCATACCGTCCTTAAGGAACTGCGGGGCGTTGATTACTTCCTTGGGCATGGGAATCTGTTCGTAGGAGTCCATGTTCATGAAGTGGAAGCCGTCGGCGTCGTTGTACAGGTACTGGTAGGTGCGGAATTCGATTTTGATTTCGTCGAGCTTGGTTCCGCTTGGGAAGGTGTGCTCCAAAACGCGGCCGTCGTTGAGGTTGCGCATCTTGGTGCGCACAAACGCGGCGCCCTTGCCGGGCTTCACGTGGAGGAATTCGATGATTTGGTACGGCGCGTGGTTAAAGTGGATGCACATGCCGTTCTTGATGTCTGCAGTCGATGCCATATCGCTAAAATTTTGGCAAAGGTACGGAATCGCCCTGCGGCGATAAGCCGAGTTGGCAGTGGGCCACTTCGCCGGGGTGGTGGTTGCTGGCCACAAAGACCATCCGAGCGGATCCCGGCGCTGGCGCCAATTCGGCGCCAAGGGTGGCGTGGAACCAGGCCTGGCCCTCGGCGTCCAGGTGGTTACAGGGCTCGTCCAGCAGGAGTAGGGGCGACTCGGTGCAGATGGCCACGGCCAGCTGAAGGCGCTGGCGTTGCCCGCTCGAAAGGCTTTTGAGCGGACGGGACCAAAGGGCTTCGCTCGCATCGAGGTAGGTCCAGGGGCTGCGCCGCCAGGATCGCAGGGCGCCGTGCAGCGCAACCCACTCGAGGCCGGTGGCGTCCAGGGGAGGCTGCACGTTGGGGCCGGCCCAGCTCACCTGTCGGGTCCAGGAGTCGGCTTCGAGCACGTCCGAGGTCAGGACGCCTACAGACGGCGGCATTTGGCCGCTGAGCAGGCTGAGTACCGTGCTCTTTCCGGACCCGTTGGCACCGAGAATGGCCACGCGGTCGGTTGGACCCCATTGGGCACTCCAGGGCGCAATCAGTTCCGTTCCCGAAATCTGCTTGCCGACGCCGTTCCAGTGCAGGCCCGTCATGGGGTTACTGCTTGCGCACGATTCCGCGGTCCGACGCCAGCACAAACTTGATCAGTTCGGTTCGTTCGGGGCTTGCGGTGACTTCGCGCTCGATTTCGCTGACCGCTTGGGTCGTGTTGAATCCGCTTTGGTAGAGCAGGCGGTAGGCGTGGTGAATCTCTTCGATGCGGGCGTTGGTGAATCCGCGGCGGCGCAGGCCCACCGCGTTCACGCCCTCAAAGGTCAAGGGTTCGCGCGCCACGGTAATGAAGGGCGGAATGTCCTTGCGAACCAGGGATCCGCCGCCCACCATGACGTGGGAGCCGATTTTCACGAACTGGTGTACGGCCGAGAGTCCGCCCAAGATGGTCCAATCGCCAATCTCGACGTGGCCGGCGAGGGCGACGTTGTTGACCAGGATCACGTGGTCGCCGATGATGCAGTCGTGGGCAACGTGAGCGTAGGCCATGACCAGGCACTCCTTGCCGAGGGTGGTTTTGCCGTAGGCCTTGGTGCCCCGGTTGATGGTGGCGCACTCGCGCACAATGCAGCCGTCGCCCAAAAAGACTTCGCTGTATTCGCCGCTGAATTTCAGGTCCTGGGGCATTCCGCCTACGACGGCGCCTTGGTGGATGCGGCAGTTTTTGCCCAAGCGGGAGCCGGCGAGCACGTGGGCGCCCGACATAATCCAGCTGCCCTCTCCGAGCACGGTGTCGTGTTCGACCACGGCGAAGGCGTCGATGCGGACGTTACCCGCAATCTTGGCGTCCGGATGGACGGAAGCAAGGGGAGAAATCACGGGACCTACTTGTCTTTGGTGATGAGTGCGGTGAACAAGCCTTCGCTCACCAGTTTTTGTCCGACGTACGCGGCACCGCGCATGACCACGATTCCGCGCCGAATGGGCTGGGTGAGGGTCAAATGAAAGTAGAGGGTGTCGCCGGGGCCAACTTTGTTTTTGAACTTGACCTCGTCCATTTTGAGGAAGTAGGTCAGGTAGTTTTCGGGGTCGGGCACCGTGCTGAGCGCCAGAATTCCGCCAACTTGGGCCATGGCCTCGAGCTGCAGGACGCCCGGCATTACCGGAGCCCCCGGGAAGTGGCCCAAAAAGTAGGGCTCGTTCATCGTGACGGCCTTGCTGCCCCAAACTTCGCTCTCGGACATCGAGTGGATTTTGTCGACCAGCATAAAGGGCGGACGGTGCGGCAAAATGCTCATGATTTTGGTCGCGTCCATCAGGGGAACCTCGTTCGGATCAAAAAAGGGAACGGGGTTAGCGGAGTCGAGCTGTTCCATAATGCACTGGGCTAAAAGGGTGTTAATGCGGTGGCCTGGTTTAAAAATACGAATGTTTGCGGCAACGGGGCGCCCGATGAGGGCAAGGTCGCCGAGGACGTCCAGCATTTTGTGGGCGGCGGGTTCCGCGGCCATGCGGAAGGGCGTAAGCGGCAGGGCACCGAGGGCGTTTCCGCGTTCCAGCGGCTGCTTGTTGAAGTGCTCGAGGGCGGACCAGTCGTCTTCGCTGAGGTCGCGGTCAATGACGACAATGCCCGAGCCTTCTTGGGCGCCTTGAAGCAGTCCGCGGTGAATCATGGGAAGCAGGTGGCTGACCAGCGTGAAGGTGCGCGCCGGCGCGACGCGGTGGGCGTAGTCGTCGGAATGCGAAAATTCAAAGCTGGTGGGGCCCACGGCCTCGGCCTCGTGGCTAAGGGTGACGCGGTAGTGGGGGAGCAAGGAGGGCGTGGCTTCGGCCCAGGCGCCCGTTTCGGGGTCTTCGACGCGAACGGCGGAGCGCAGGGCGTATCCCCTCAGGGGACCGACGGGATGCCGTCCGACCTTGGTCACCAAGTCAACCCAAGGTTGGGCGGATCCGTCGAGTATCGGCAGTTCGGGCGCCGTGCAGTGGATTTCGGCATCCAGAATTCCCAGTCCAAATAGGGCCGAGAGCAGGTGTTCCGCGGTGTGTACCGCTACCGGCCCGTCGCTCAGGGTAGTGCAGCGGTCGGTTTCGCTGACGCGGCCGGGGTGCAGCGTCATTGCGGGTGCGCCTTCGAGGTCCAGCCGTACAAAAAGGTAGCCCGCTCCCGGGGCGCCGGGTTTGACGGTGACCGAGCAGGGAAGTCCGCGATGGATTCCGCGACCTTGAGCGGTAAATTCTTGACTAAGGGCGTATTGGATCAACCTTTGGCGGACTTTTGGGCTGCAAATAAACGGCGGAATTCTCGGGCGTCTACCGCAGGACTCCCAAGTACTTCAGCGCCAGGAGGCAAGGATTTCGCCACGCCGCTTTGGCCCCCAATTCGTGCGCCGCGACCGATGTGAAGGTGGCCGGCAATGCCCGTTTGACCGCCCACGACCACGTAGTCTTCGAGCACCGTCGATCCGGCGATGCCTACCTGGCCCGCAATCACGCAGTGGGCCCCGAGGCGCACGTTGTGGCCGATCTGGCAGAGGTTGTCGATTTTGCAGCCGTCGCCGACGACCGTTTCGCCGACCACGGCCCGGTCCACGCAGGTTCCGGCGCCGAGTTCGACGCCGTTGCCCACCCGAACGCGGCCCAAGTGCGGAATTTTGGTCCATCCGGCCGCCGCACCGTGGGGCGGAACAAAGCCGAAGCCGTCGGCGCCCAGCACGACGTTGGCGTGCAGGATGCAGTCCGAGCCCACCGCCGTCCCGGGGTAGAGCACGACGCCCGGGTAGAGCACGGTCCGCGCTCCGACCACCACGTCTTCGGCGAGCTGTACTCCGGGGTGCAGCACCGCGCTGGGGTCCACTCCGGCGGGCCGAGCGCTGCTCCAAGACAGGGTCTTTTGGCCACTGGCCAAGATCATGGCCCAGGCCGCGTAGGGATTGGCGACGCGAACCACGCTGCCGGCGAAACCGGCCGGTACCGATTCGGATTCGGATGCGAGCACCGCGCTTGCGCGGGATTTGGCCCATGCCCTGCGGTAGCTGGGATTCGCAATGAAGCTGATGCCGCCGGTTCCCCCGCAGTCCAGGGTACAGGCAAAGTGGAGCTCGGCGTCGGGGCCGTCCAGCGCGCCACCTAAAGCTGCCGCCCATTCCGAAGCGCGGCGCGGGGGAAGGGGGCTCGCCCCTAGCGGATCCATGGAAGTTCTTTGGGCCAACAAACGAAGGGTCGGGTGATTACTTGACTGTAAACGCTCAACGGGAGGATTTCGGATGCCTGCGTCAGGGGAAGTACCGTTCCGTTGCGTTTTAAAAGCTTAATTTCCTGTTTATCTGATGCGTAGGTTTTGTTCGAGGCAACCCCTTCCAGCACAAAATGGGACGCATCCTCGGGCGAAATGCCCATGGACTCGCTCACCGAGGCCTCGAGGGCACGGCGGTCTTCGGGGGCCAAGGGTGCGTCCAAAAACTTAATTCGGAACAGCTTGCGCTGGATGATGCGCGTGCTCAGGGCGCGCAGCACCGGATCGGGGTGGCGCTGCCACTGCTTGATGGCGCTAAGTATGTCGCTGTCGTCCAGCTGCGTAAACCATTCGAGGAGCTCGGGTTCGGTGGTGAATTCGGCGTGGTTCGGGCGGCGGCGAAGCAGCATGCCCAATTCTTCGCTGGCGAACAGCGTTGCGCCCGATTGAACGAGCATCGAAGCCCGTCGCAGCACTTCGACCAGCATGTGTTCGGCGCTCAGTACCGTTTTGTGCATGTAGACCTGCCAGTACATCAGGCTGCGGCTCATCAAGAACTTTTCGATCGAGGTGATGGCCTTGTGCTCCAGAACCAGGTGGCCGTCGGCCACATGCAGCATTTCAAGCAGGCGGTCGCTGTTGATGGCCCCCTCGATGACGCCGGTGTAAAAAGCGTCGCGCTTGAGGTAGTCCATGCGGTCCATGTCGAGCTGCGACGAAATCAACTCGTGCAAAAATCCCTTGGGGTGGGTGCCCTCAAAAATGGCGATGGCCTCGTCAAGGCTTCCGCCGAATTCGGCGTTCAGGCGGCGCATGATGAGGCGCGAAACGGTTTCGTGGTGCACGCCGTCGAGCAGCGTGTGCTCCAGCGCATGGCTAAACGGGCCGTGTCCGATGTCGTGAAGCAGGATGGCGATCTGGGCGGATTCGGCCTCGGAATCGGTGATGTCCACGCCTTTTCGCCGGAGTACGGCAATGGCTTTGTGCATCAAATGCATGGCGCCAAGCGCGTGGTGAAAGCGGGTGTGGTAGGCGCCTGGGTAGACCAAGTAGCTCAGGCCCAGCTGGCTAATTCGGCGAAGCCGCTGAAAGTAGGGGTGCTCAACGAGGTCAAAAATCCGCTCCGACGGCAACGAAATAAAACCGTAGATCGGATCGTTAAAAAGTTTGAACTTGTTGGTCGCGGGGACGGGCGGCATGGAACGAGCTTGATTACCCAAACTTAACCACAAAAACATGGAAAATTCGCGGATTTTATGGGTCGACGACGAAGTCGAGGCGCTAAGGCCCCACATTCTCTACCTCGAGGGGCGCGGAATCCATGTGCTGACGGCCACCAACGCCGCCGACGCGCTTGCGGCGATCCGCGCAGAATCCTTGGACTGCGTGCTGCTCGACGAGCACATGCCGGGGCCCAGCGGCCTCGACGTGCTGCCCCAAATCAAGGCGCTGAAGCCGGCGCTGCCCGTGGTCATGGTAACCAAGAGCGAAGAAGAGGGCCTTATGACCGACGCCCTGGGGTCGCAGCTGGCCGACTACCTGCTCAAGCCGGTGCAGCCGCGCCAGGTTCTTTCGACACTGACCCGCATCCTTGGTCAAGGGGTCCTTCAGGGTGCGCGCAGCGCGAGCCGCTACCAGCAGGAGTTCCGAGAACTGGGCACTCGGATTTCGGACGCGGCGAGTTGGGAAGCGTGGACCGAAATCTACCGGGAGCTGCTCCGTTGGGATCGGGAGCTGGCCGGTGGTGAGGCCGAATCGATGCGGGCCATGCTCGACCACCAACGCGAGGAGGCCAACCGGCTCTTCACTCGGTGGTGGGCGACGGCCTACCCCGCCTTGCTGCACGACGACGAGGCGCCCTGCCTGTTTAGCCACCAGCTGCTCGACGTTCGGGTCAAGCCCTTGCTGGATCGGGGCGAAAAAGTGGTGCTTTTGGTCTTTGACAACCTGCGCCTCGATCAGTGGCAAGAAATTCAGTCGCTAATGACCAGCAGGTACCGGGTCGAGTCCGACGAACTCTACGCGAGCATTTTGCCCACGGCGACGCAGTATGCCCGCAATGCCTTGTTGGGCGGAGCCATGCCCTCGGAACTGGCCAAGCGCCACCCCGACCGATGGGTGCGCGACGTGCTCGATGCCGAGGGCGGACGCAACGCCCACGAAGAGTTTTACTTGAGCAACTGGGCGGCGCGGAACGGGATTCCGACGCCCGGCTACGCCAAATTGACCCACGCAACCAGCGAGCAGCGCTTTGTGGCCAAGTGGCGCGAGCTTCGGAACAACGAGTTGGTAGCCGTGGTGGTAAACTTCATTGACCGAATGAGCCACGCCAAGACCGACGAGGTGATCTTGCGCGACCTGGCGCGGGACGACCGCGGATTCCGCAGCCTCACGGCTTCGTGGTGGACGCATTCGCCGCTTCGCGCTTGGGTTGACGATTTGGCCCAGGACGGCGTGACCCTGGTCGTAACCACCGACCACGGAACGGTCACGGTGCGCAAGCCGGTTTCCGTGCGCGGACCCCGAGACCTGACGGCCAACCTTCGCTACAAGGTGGGCCGCGGCATGGAATTCAAGGAAAAGGAGGTGGCCCTGGTTTCGGACCCGGAGCGCCTGGGCATTCCGTCGACGAGTTTGGGCGACAAGGCGATTTTCGCCGGCGAACAGGACTACTTTGTCTACCAGAGCCAGTACCACCACCACGTCGAGAAGTTCGATAAGAGCTACCAGCACGGCGGAATTTCGCTCGAAGAAGTCATCGTGCCGTTTGCGGTGCTGCGCCCGCGGGGCTGACCTTTGCATTCATGGACGAAGCGATTATTGACCGGCCCGAAGACTGGTTGGGCTGGGCCGAGGCCCACCGCGAAGCGCTCCAGGGCGTCGTCGCGCTGCGGGGCGAAATGGGCGCAGGCAAGACCACGGCAGTTGGTTTCTGGTTGAAGGCCATGGGCTCCACGGACCGCTCCAGCAGCCCAACCTTCGCACTGGTCCATGAGTATTTGGCGCCGGGAGGGCCGATTTTCCACTTTGATTTGCACCGCCTGGATCGAGCGGACCAGGTTGCCGCCCTGGGCTTTGAGGACTACGTCGCAAGTGGGCAGCCCTGTTGGGTGGAATGGGCCGATCGCGCGGGAACCTTGATGCCCGAAGACGCCTGCGAAGTCCGCATTGAAGTCGGCGACGATGGCGCGAGAAGGGTTACCTTCGTAGGACCCCACCGATAAAACCAAGGTTTATGGAAGCCGCACCCGTGTTTCGGACTCAAGAAGAGCGCCTGATGGTCGATGCCAAGGCACAGCGCTTGCGCATCGGGATTCCGCTGGAATCAACCTGGGCTGAAAACCGAGTTGCCCTCACGCCCGAGGGCGTACACTTGCTTGTTTCGCAGGGCCACGAAGTCGTTTTGGAATCCAATGCCGGCGTGGCCGCCCGCTACAGCGACCGCGAATATTCGGAGGCCGGAGCCGAAGTGACCACCGACCGCCGCGTGGTGTTTGGCTGCCCGGTGCTCGCTAAGGTCGAAGCGCCGTCGGAGGCCGAATGGCCGCTGATGGCCCAAGGTCAGGTGCTTTTTTCGACGCTGCAGCCCGGTACCCTTACGGCGCCCTTCCTTGCGGCCCTCAAGGCCAAGCGCTGCACCGCCTTCAGCTACGGGAGTATTTTGGACGAAGACGGCCGCGCACCCTTTGTGCGCTCCATGGCTGAAATCGGGGGGAGTCAGGCGATTACCGTGGCGATGGAGTACCTGTCCACCTGGTCCGGCGGCAAGGGCTACGCGATGGGTGCCGTTACGGGCGTTCCGCCCACCGAAATTGTGATTTTGGGCGCCGGGACGGTGGGGACTACGGCTGCGCGTCTGGCCACCGCCCTGGGTGCTTCGGTCAAGGTTTTTGACTCGTCGCTCACCCGACTGCAGCGCCTGCGCGAGCAGGTCGGCGACGTGTATACCTGTACGCTGCAGCCCCAAATTTTGGCCAAGGCCCTTCGCCGCTGCGACGTGGTCATTGGCGCCCTGCGCCCGGTCAACGGCCGCACGCCGGTGGTGGTCACGGAGGCCATGGTGGCCGCCATGAAGCCGCGCAGCGTGGTGGTTGATTTGAGCATCGACCACGGAGGATGCCTTGAGACCAGCGAAGTAACCTCCTGGGATGCCCCGGTTTACACCAAGTTTGACGTGACCCATTTCGCGGTGCCGAATATTGCGTCGCGGGTTGCGCGAACCGCGTCCTTTGCGCTCAATAACCTGACCTCGCCCATGCTTCGGGAGCTTGCCGACCTGGGTGGGGTCGAAGAGGCCCTTAGGGCGAAACCGCACTGGCGCAGCGGGGTCTACCTCTACCACGGTCAGCTTACGAGTGCGCCGCTTGCGCGGTCCATGGATCAACCGTTTACCGATTTGGATTTGCTCCTGTGAAGCTGCTGCGCCGGATTCTTTGGTACAGCCTGGGCGTGGGGCTCGGCGTGCTCCTGGTCGGGGCCCTGTTCAGCGACCGCGATTTGGAGTGCAGCTACTTTCCCAACGACCGGGTGCTCACCGAACTGCACCGCAAGCCGGTTCGCGGCGCGGATTCAAGCGTTTGGGCCGGCTTGGGCGCCGACTCCAGCCTGCTCCAAGCGTTTTTAACCTTGGGCGAAGTGGACTTTTCGGACAGCCGTACGCGTACGCGCCATGCTGCCGATGTTCCGGCCTACTGGATTGACGTGGAATTCCAAGGTCGCACCTGGCGTGGACTTTGGGAAGTTCGCCGCGACAGTGCCTGGCTGGTGCAGCTAACTGGTCACTAGCTACCGGTTCGCCCGGCGAGCGGCCTCCTTGCGCAGCATCATGAGCTCGCGTCCGGTTTGGCCGGCGACCGAGGTGTTTTCTTCGGCGCGGCGCAGCAAGTAGGGCATGACGTTGACGATGGGGCCGAACGGCAGGTACTTGGCGACGCGGAATCCGTGGTGGCCCAAAATGAAGCTGATGAAGTCGCTCATGCCGTAAAGCTGCGCGAACCACACGGGGGCGTCGCCCGGATTCCAGCCTTGGGCGCCGAGCAAATCAACGCCGAGCTGCGTGCTTTCTTCGTTGTGGGTTCCGATGACCACGCCAACGTGGCCCGGGTTTTCGGGGGTTCCTAAGGCGTCGATTGCGAGGCGCAAGCAGGCGTCGTACTCGGCGTCGGTACCGGCCTTGTCGGGCTGAATGGGCGAGGGGTAGCCCATAGCGGCCGCTCGATCGCGTTCTTTTTCCATGTAGGCGCCGCGGACCAGCTTCACGCCGAAGTAATAGCCATGGTCGGTTGCGTGGGCTAAATCGGCCTGCAGTTGGGCCGTACGGCCCACCCGGTAGCACTGAATGGTGGTCATGATCACCAAGCGTTCGCGGTTGAATTCCATCATGGCTTCGCGCGCAAGCTGGTCGATAGCCCCCTGAATCCAGGTTTCTTCGGCATCGATCATGAGCGTGCGTCCCGACTTGGCGGCGAACTGCGCCATGCGGCGAATTCGGGCGCGAACCCGGCTGAGTTGGGCCTCTTCTTCGGCATTCAGCGCGGACCCTTCGGTCATCTTTTCCAGAAGTTCGTGGGGCGCGATGCCCGTCATTTTAAACACCCCGAGGCTGAGACCGGGTTCGTGGGCGGCAAGCGCAAGCGTTTGCAGCGCCACCTCGACGGTTTGGTCAAAGGCCGCGTCGGTGGTTTGGCCTTCGACCGAATAGTCCAAAATGCTGCCCACCTTGGCATTCCACAGGCGCTGTATGGCGGGACGGCTTTCGGCCACGGTTTCTCCGCCGCAAAACTGGCGGAACACGGTCGCCCGAATCAATCCCTTAACCGGAAGGCGCCACTTCAATGCCCAGAGGCTCAGGGATTTTCCGGCTGCAACAAGGGCAGGCGAAGCGAGCACGCCAAACAGCAAGCGGGCTCGACGCAGGTCGGCGGGAGCGGCGTGCTGGAAGGCCAGCGCGGTATCCGAAAAATCGAGCTTCACGGGGCTAAGGATCAATGGGTCCTCGGGCTTGGAACGAGCTGAGCGATTGGCTTTTACGGGTTTCGGACCGCTACACCTCGGTGCATGTTTTGGTCGACCGTACGACCCACGAGTGCGTGCTGCCCCGGTTTATGGCCGAAATCGACGGACTTGCCGACGCCCATATTCTCGAAATCGAGCCGGGCGAAGCCTCCAAGGAACTTGCCCTGGTGGAGCAGCTCGCGCTCGGACTGCGCGACGAAGGAGCGGACCGCGGGGCCCTGTTGATTGCCCTTGGCGGCGGCGTCGTCTGCGACCTGGGGGGGCTTTTGGCCACCCTCTACCTGCGCGGAATCGACCTGGTTCTGGTTCCCACCACGCTACTCGCCATGGTCGATGCGGCCTGGGGCGGTAAGAACGCCGTCGATTCCGAAGGGACCAAAAACCTGCTTGGCGCCTGGCGTCCCGAGGCTCCGGTTTTTGCCGACCTGCGTGCGCTCGAAACCCTGCCGGACCGCGAGTGGCGTCAGGGGTGGGCCGAGCTGCTCAAGCAGGCCTGGATTGCGGGCGGATCCCTGTGGGCCGAGGTGGCGTCCAAGGGCATGGATCATGCCGCCTTTTTTGTGGCCGAGGCGGCCGAGGTCAAGCTTGGGGTCGTTGCCGAAGACCCCTTCGAGCAGGGCACCCGACGTTCCCTGCTCAACATGGGCCACACGGTGGGCCACGCGGTGGAAAGCCTGGCGCTGGCTGCAGATTGGGATTTGGGCCACGGCGACGCCGTAGCCTTTGGTCTTTCGATTGAATCGCGCATCCTCGACGCCTCGGGAGCGCACGGCGTTTCGGCGCGCGCAGCACTGCGTGCCCGACTCGAGGCGGACTTTGATTTTTCGGCCTTCCGAAGCCTTGATCCCGAGCGGGTTTGGGCCTTCATGCAGCACGATAAAAAGAAGCGCGGAGGCGTACTTCGTTCGGTATGGTGCGCCGAACCGGGCGAGCCCGAATCGGTTTGGGAGGTGACGCATTCGGCCCTTCATCAAGCTTGGGATTCCGATGCGGTCCGTTGAGCTTCCCTACGCCAAAAGTCTGGCTAACCGCGTCATGACGCTGCGGGCGGTACGGGGTGAATCCCTGCCCGAGCCGGACGCCTGGTGGAGCGACGACATATGGGCCATGCGTCGGGTGCTCGAACCCAGCCTCCGCGCCGACGGCCTTAAGGTCGCTCAGGCCGGCCCCGCCGGAACGGCCTACCGTTTTGGCCTGGCGTATTGGGCGGCGCAACCCGGAGCCGAGGTGCTGCTTGCGGCCGACGAACGCCTGCGCCAACGGCCCATTCAGCCCTTGGTCGATTCGCTTCGCGCGCTGGGCGCGAAGCTGGAGTCGAGCCCCGAAGGGTGGCGAATTTGGGGAACGAGACTTTCGGGCGGACCCGTTGCGGTTGATGCCCGGCAGAGTTCCCAGTTTGCGTCGGCCCTGCTGCTCATTTCGGAATGCGGTGCGGCCCCGATCCAGCTGCAGCTGCCGAAAGGCGTCGTCAGCGCCCCCTACGTGGCCATGACCGAGGCCCTCGTTCGCGAGAAGGCGCTGACGTGGCCGCCCGAGCGGGATTGGTCGTCGGCCCTGGTTTTTTTGGCCGCCGTCGGGTTGACGCAGGAAGCGGTGCGCCTCCCGGGCCTTCGATTGGCCAGCCTTCAGGGCGATGCCCGCTGTTCGGATTGGGGTAGGGAGCTCGGATTTGTCCTGCGCACGGATGCCGACGGCGTGCTCGTGGCGGAACCGGCAGCCGATGGGGGCGATGCGGAATCTACTCGGGGTCCCTGGATGGTCGACTTTGGCAACACCCCCGATTTGGCGATGCCGGCCGCGGTAGCGGCGGCCCTGCGCGGCCGTTCGGGTCGCGCAACCGGCCTACAAACCCTGAATGCAAAGGAGTCCCCCCGACTGGATGCCACCGCCCGTTTGCTCGCGGACCTGGGCTGCGCCGTGCGTTCGGGCAGCGACTGGCTGGAGTGGGATGCTCCGCTGGCTCTTGATTCGTCGGTAAAGGAACTCGACAGCTTGGGCGACCACCGCATGGCGTTTTGTGCGGCCCTGATTTCGCTGCGCTGCCCGGTTCGGCTCGCCGGTGCCGATGCGGTCGCGAAGTCGTTCCCGGATTTTTGGCGGCAATTCGGCCGCGCGCCTCGGACCTAGTCCAAGGACCACCGTGCGCGAAGGCTAGCGCTCCAGCCGCTGGGGGAGCGACGAATCCGGATGCTCGCTTGGTTGGCGTCGCGGCGGAAGGTCCATGCCGCTTCGCCGGTAAGCCCCGGTCGCCAAAGGCTCATGGGGCCAAGGGCTCGTGGGAACACGGCGTACCTTGAGGTGATGCTCGCTAGGCCCAGTTCCACGATGTGACTCCAGCTTTGGTGCCGAAGCTGAAGGGATGCACCTTGGGCACGCCCCAGGTAGGCCAGTCCGCGCAGGCTGGTGGCCGTGGAGTCCGTTCCTTCCGAGAGGTTCAGGTAGCGACCCATGGCGACGTGCCCCGGTATCCAAGCCACCGAGGTTTGCCGGTCGGCCCAGCTGGCGGATCGGCCCGTTGGGGTTTGCGCTAGGGTGAGGCGGCCGGCCCACAGCGGCACAGCCGCTGTGGCGCGGTTCCCGCGCAGCGCGCGCCAGGGCGTGGCGTCCGCGCCCGGCCGCACCCACCCAAGCCCATTCGCTTCCCCTCGAAACCCTTCGCGCTGAACTTGAACCAACAAACCGCCGGGCCCGTACCACGAGCCCTGGAGCAGCCACCAGCCGCCAGCACCCAAGCCGGCAGCAGCAGCCCAGGCAGCCCGGCGAACCGCGACCTCTCCCAGCAACGGACTCGAGGCGCTTCGCCCCAAGGCCAAACGCTCCACGTCCCGCAGCAAGCGGGGTGCCCCCGCGCGGGCCTTTCCCGGCTGCAGCGCCAGGGCGTAGCTCCCGGGTTCGGCCCAGCCACGAAGAACTTCATCCGACGGACTTCGAATGGACCAGGGAACAATGCCCAACGACGAGGTTGCGCCCACCAGGCCAAGCTGAGCCCCCGACCCCAAGCGCCTGGCGGTCCAAGCCCCCTGCAGCGCATCCGAAGCCGTCCAGCCAACCGAAAACAGCGGTTCGCGCAGCGCGAGGCCGGAGCGCCCGGGGGTATGGCTTCGACTTCGCGCGCCGTGGTACAGGCGCTGCAGCAGTTCGCGCTGAATGCCGCTCAGCGCGATGGCCCTCCATTCCGTACTGTCGCGTGGCCAGCCAAATTGCGCTTGGTAGCGCTCCAAGGCAAACTGCTGGTCCGGCCAGAGAACCGCCAAGGCCTCGGCATTCCGCGGCGCCCCCTGCGCGCTCCACTGGGTCCATGCGGCCGCCGCGGAGTCGAGTTGGGCATCGGACCATTCCGGCTGGGTTTTTCGGCAGAGCATTCGCATGACGGCCACGTCATCGACCGCCACGGTCTGCGCATAAAGTGCGCCGCCTGCCCCCAAGCGCACCAAAAGGAGCAGGCCCCACCGCGCCGGATTCGACCTTGGGACCCCGGCCATCATGGAAGCGCGTGCGGCGTGGCCGTCGGTGATTCGTAGCCCAAGGAACTCTGGAGCACGCTGCCTCCCCCGACCGATAGCCGAAGGACGCCGCGTTGGACCACCACGCGCCAGCGGCCCA
>JAJTFK010000022.1 GCA_021298655.1 Cryomorphaceae bacterium
CAGCACCGCCTCAAACTCACGGGAGTCCAACGCCGCTTTGGGCTACCCGAAAAAAGCTACCCACCAGGCCAAGAGCCCGACCACGAGCACGGCGACCAACTCATTCAGGCGGGCCACCTCGCGTGGGAAGCCGAGCGCAGCCTCGGTACCTGGAAGCTTCGGGCGGTGACGGGCCTTCAATCGTCGTTCCGTGCTGAATACGACGAGGCGCACGAGGGAGAAGAACCCGAACCAGGCCATGAGGACCACGCGCACATCGCGTTCAACCTGCACACTGCCTCGCAGACTACCACCTTGGACCGCCGGCTTGGCGACGGGCACCTGACGCTTGGGGCGCACCAGCAACTGCGCGTTCTGCGCAACGACGAGCACGCTCACGAATGGCTCTACCCGAATGCGGAGCAGTTCCAGTCGGCACTCTTTGCGCACTACAGCGTCGAAAAGGGTCGCCACACCCGTTCAGCCGGCCTTCGCGGCGAGGTGGGAGCCTTTGCGGGCTATGCTGCCCTGCTCCGCTATGCCTACGCCGTCAGCAAGCCCCTGAGTGTCCAAGCCCGCATTTCGCACGGAACCCGCGGCCCGCAGCTTGAGGAACGCTTTGCCTTTGGTTCGCACCTCGGAGCGGGTCGATTTGAAGTGGGCAATGCCAGCCTGCGCACGGAGCGCTTGGCAAACGCCGACCTCGGACTCCACTACGAGCGCCAAGGCTTCGACGCCCAATTCACCGTGTTTTATCAGGCCTACCGCGATTTTATCTACCTCAACCCCAACGACAGCTCGGGCTCTTGGCGCTTTTACTACGTACAGGGCGACGCGCGGGTCTACGGCGCCGAGGTACGCACGCACTGGCACCCCGCCGAGCGGCTTCACCTTCACGCGCAGGGGGCCTTGAGCCTGGGCGAAGACGCGGCGGGCAAGCCCTTGCCCTTTATGGCTCCGGGCCGCTGGGGCGCTCACCTGGCCTACGACCTTTTGCCGGCGCAGCGGCTCCATGCGGAGCTCCACTACGACCGCTACGCGGCCCAAAACCGACTTTCGCCCACCGAGCTGCTCTTTTTGGACGGACCCACTCCGGGCTACGGCCTGTGGTCGGCCAGCCTAACGGGCGTGCTCAACGACCGGGCTTCGTGGAGCCTCGAAGTGCTCAATGCCACCAACACGGCCTACGCCCACCACCTGTCGATTGCTCGAGCTTTTGGCGTCCTCGAATCGGGCCGCCAAGTCCGCGCCAGCCTGCGGTTTGCGTGGTAAAAAAACCCGGCGTATCTTTGCAGCGCTTTCTGAATCCAAAATCGAGGGGACCCAAAAAGTCCCCTCGACTGTTTTTAATGGTTTTTGAACGCCCGCACTGATGAACCAAACCGAACTGCAGCAGCTAGTCGACGCCACCCTCCAGGAGTTGGGTGCGTTTGCCGTTGAAGTGAGCCTAAGTGCGTCCAACGACATCAAGGTCCACGCCGACCTCAACGAAGGCCACATTACGTTGGCGCAGATCAAGACGATCAGCCGCGCCATTGAGTCCGCACTGGGCGAAGCCTCAGAGGAATACGCCATTGAGGTGTCGTCGCCGGGCATGTTCAGTCCGTTTAAGGTCGACGCCCAGTACCGCAAAAACCTCGGCCGCGAGGTGGTGGTGAAGCACACGGATGGCCTCAAAAGCAAAGGCAAATTGGCGGCGTACGACGGAACCAGCATTACCCTCGAGCGCACCGAACGCGTGCCCAAGCCCGTGGGCAAAGGCAAAATGGATCAAACGATTCAAACCCAAATCCCGCTGGCGGAATTGTCCAGCATTACCCTCGACTTTAAATTCTAAGTTTCTCACTCTCAAGTAGCTATGGAAAACCTAGCCATTATCGAATCCTTCGGCGAGTTCAAAGACGAAAAGAGCATTGACCGCGTAACCCTCATGTCCTTCATCGAGGAGGCATTCCGCGTTCAAATCCGCAAGAAGTACGGAACCGACGACAACTTCGACGTCATCGTGAACCCCGACAAGGGCGACCTTGAAATCTGGCGCAACCGGACCATCGTCGAAGACGGCGCCGTGGAGGACGACAACCTGGAGATCGCGCTGAGCGAGGCGCTGAAAATTGAGCCCGACTTTGAAGTGGGCGAAGAAGTTTCAGAGGAAATGAAGATCATCGACCTAGGTCGTCGCTTCATCTTGGCCTTCCGCCAAACCTTGGTTCAAAAGGTTCAGGAGCACGACTCGGGCGAGCTGTACAAGCGCTACAAGTCCATGGAAGGCGAGATCATTAGCGGCGAAGTGCACCACGTGCGCCACCGCGAGCTGATCATCTACGACGACCAGCAAAACGAACTCATCCTGCGCCGTGAAGACATGATTCCGGAGAAGGATTTTTACCGCAAGGGCGACACCGTCCGCGCCGTAGTGAAGCTGGTGGAAGTGCGCGGAGCCAAGCCCTTCATCTTGTTGAGCCGCACTTCGGAGGCCTTCATGGCCAAGCTGTTTGAGGCCGAGATTCCCGAGGTTTTTGACGGCATCATTACCGTGAAAAAAGTCGTGCGCATTCCGGGCGAAAAGGCCAAGGTGGCCGTAGAATCCTACGACGACCGCATCGACCCCGTAGGCGCCTGTGTGGGCATGAAGGGTTCGCGAATCCACAGCATCGTTCGCGAGCTGCGCGGCGAGAACATTGACGTGATCAACTACACCACCAACCTGCAGCTGATGATTCAGCGCGCACTTTCGCCCGCCAAGATCACGAACATGGTCCTGGACGAGGAGCGCCGCCACGCCGACGTCTACCTGCCTGCCGACCAGGTTTCGCTGGCCATTGGCCGAGGCGGAACCAACATCCGTTTGGCAAGTAAGCTCAACGACTACGAGATTGACGTGTACCGCGAGGACGTGGTTCAAGAAGAGGACGTGGAACTCCTCGAGTTCAGCGACGAAATCGAGGCTTGGGTTATCGACCAGCTTCGCAACGGAGGCTACGACACCGCGAAGTCGGTGCTCCGCGCAGACGTTGAAGACGTGGCTCGCCGCGCCGACCTCGAGGTCGAGACGGTACAAGATGTTCGCGACATCCTCAAAAAAGAGTTTGACGTCGAATAAGCACGCCCTATCTGCTACTGCTACCTCATTATTTAACTAGTTCCGACCTTTGCGCCTATGAGCACCATCCGCATCAGTAAAGTACTTAGCGAGCTGAACATCGGCTTGGATACCGCAGTCGATTTCTTGGCCACGAAGAGCCAAGAAGTTGAACGCAACCGAAATGCCAAGATTGATCAAGCCCAGTACGACCTGCTGACGCAGCAATTCGCCACCGATAAGTCGTCAAAGGACAAAGCGGAGACGCTCATCCAGCAGAAGCGCGAAGAGAAGGAGGCCATCCAAGCCGAGCGCGAGCAGAAGAAGCCTGAAGTCATTCGGGCGACGGCGACGTTGAGCGGTCCCAAGGTTGCGGGCAAGATTGATTTGGCCCCCAAGAAGGCCGAGGCGCCTGCGGCCGCACCGGCCCCAGCACCCGAAGCTCCGGCCAAGGTTTCGAGTACTCCGGCGGCTCCGGCCGCCCCGGCGGCACCTAAGGCAGCGCCCGCAGCTCCGGCTCCGGCTGCCGAAAAGCCGGTTGCGCCGGAACCCAGCGAAGCCAAGGAACCGGCACCCGCACCCAAGGTGGCTGCACCGGACGCGGCGCCCACTTCGGCAGATGGCGATGACGCCAAGAATCCCGAAACGGCGCACCACGAAACCCAGTACCAGAAGCTTGACGGTCCCAAGATGACCGGTCAGGTCATCGACCTTTCGCAGTTTGCCAAGAAGCCCTCTGCGGCAGGCCAGCGCAAGCGCATTAAGACCGAAGGCCTTCAAAAGCCGGCCTCTGGCGGCGGACGCACGACGACGGGAGCGGCCAGTGTGGGCGGACCCGGACAGGGCGGCTACGGCCAACGCGGTCCCGGGGGCCCCGGTGGTCAGCGCGGTCCCGGCGGTCAACGCGGTCCGGGCGGTCAGCGCGGCCCCGGCGGTCCGCAAGGTGCCGGCGGTCCCCAGCGCGAAGTCAGCCAAGAAGACATCCAGCGCAAAATCAAGGAGACCCTGGAAAAACTCGGCGGAGGCCGTAAGTCCAAGGGGTCCAAGATCCGCCGCGACAAGCGCGCCGAGCGTGCCGAGGCCCGCGAAATGGCCGAACTCGAACGCCAGGAAGGCGAACGCGTGCTCAAGCTCACCGAGTTTGTGACCTTGCTCGAAGTGGCCAACATGATGAAGGTGACTCCAACCGAAGTCATCTCTACGTGCATGTCTCTTGGAATCATGGCGTCCATGAACCAGCGACTCGACAAAGAGACCCTGACCATCGTCGCGGACGAGTTTGGGTACGACGTGACCTTCGTCGACGAAGAAATGGAAGAGGCGCTCGCCATCGAGCAAGAAGACGAAGCCAACCTCGTCAAGCGCCCGCCGATTGTGACCGTCATGGGCCACGTCGACCACGGTAAAACGTCGCTGCTCGACTACATCCGAAAGGCCAACGTCATCGCGGGCGAAGCGGGCGGAATCACCCAGCACATCGGTGCCTACAGCGTGCAGCTCGCCGACGGACAGCACATTACGTTCTTGGATACGCCGGGCCACGAAGCCTTTACGGCCATGCGTGCGCGCGGTGCCCAGGTAACCGACATCGCCATCATTGTGGTTTCGGCCGACGATTCGGTGATGCCCCAAACCAAGGAAGCCATCAGCCACGCCCAAGCGGCCGGCGTACCCATCGTTTTTGCGATCAATAAAATTGACCGCCCCGACGCGAATCCCGAGCGCATTAAGGAACAGCTCGCCGGCATGAACCTGCTGGTTGAAGACTGGGGTGGCAAGATCCAATCCCAGGACATCTCCGCCAAGCAGGGTCTAAACGTCGACAAGCTCCTCGAAAAGGTGCTGCTCGAAGCCGAACTGCTCGACCTCAAAGCCAACCCGAACCGCCTGGCGAAGGGTACGGTGATTGAAGCTACGCTCGACAAGGGCCGCGGCTACGTGACGACCATTATGGTTCAGGCCGGCTCGCTCCGCGTCGGCGACTTCATCTTGGTTGGACAGTACAGCGGCAAGGTGCGCGCCATGATGGACGAACGCGGCCACAAAGTGGACGTGGCGGGACCTTCGGCCCCGGTATCCATTCTCGGATTGGACGGCGCTCCGACGGCCGGCGACAACTTCGCCGTGTTTGAGGACGAGCGCGAAGCCAAGCAAATTGCCCAGCGCCGCCAGCAACTGGCCCGCGAGCAAAGCGTGCGTTCGCAAAAGAACCTTACCCTCGAAGAGATCGGACGCCGTCTGGCGGTGGGCGACTTCAAGGAGCTCAACATCGTCCTCAAGGGCGACGTGGACGGCTCCATCGAGGCCTTGGCCGATTCGCTGCAGCGCCTGAGCACCGAAGAAATTCAGGTCAACATCATCCACAAGGCGGTGGGCGGCATTACCGACTCCGACGTTCTTTTGGCCTCGGCATCGGGCGCCATCATCGTTGGATTCCAGGTGCGACCCGCGGCGACAGCCCGCAAGCTCGCCGAGAAGGAAGACATCGAGATCCGCCTGTACAGCATCATCTACGACGCCATCAACGACATCAAGGATGCGATGGCCGGACTCCTCTCTCCCGACGTTAAGGAAGAAATCACCTGCACCATCGAAGTTCGCGAGACCTTCAAAATCAGCAAGGTGGGTACCATCGCCGGCTGTATGGTTATGGACGGTGTCATTACCCGAAACACCCGAGTTCGCGTTATCCGCGACGGCGTGGTTCAGTACACCGGCGAGCTCGGATCCCTCAAGCGCTTCAAGGACGACGTTCGCGAAGTCAAGAAGGGCTTGGATTGCGGTCTGAACATCAACAACTACAACGACATCAAGGTCGGCGACGTCATCGAAGGCTTCAAGGAAGTCGAGGTGCAGCGCGAACTTTAAGCGGCAGGGCTCGTCTACGAGACCAGCCAGCCTACCACCTTCTTCACCCAACCTGTGTAGGGCGGAGTCAGCAGCATCGTCGGGGCGAATCGTCCGCGGCGGTACACGCTGCGCGCGTTACTGAATTCGCGGAAGCCCCAAATCCCGTGGGACTTGCCAATTCCCGAGTTGTTGACGCCGCCAAACGGCAGCTCGGGGTGCATGTAGTGCAGGTAGAAATCGTTCACTACCGTGCCTCCGGCCCGTGTTTCGCCGAGGATTCGGTTGGTCCAGGCCTTTGCGTGGCTTAGCACGTAGAGCACAAGCGGCTGCGGTCCTGCGTTGACCCGAGCCAGCGCCTCGTCGGTAGAACCGTACGTAAACACCGGCAAAATGGGACCGAAAATTTCACTGCAGCTGACCTGAAGGTGTTCGGGAGCATCCCAGACCAGCGTCGGCGGAAAGTACCGTCGCTCGCGGTCCGGCGCGTCGGGCTGCCAAACCTGGGCGCCTTCGCTCTTGGCTTCCTCGAGCCAGTCGTTGAGGCGGTCCCAGTGCCGGTCTTGGATGATGCGTACCCAATCGGGGTTGGTCGAGGGAGTGGCCCCGTAGTGCTGGGCGACCCCCGCCTTAAATCCGCGAATAAAGTCCTCGCGCTGCGCGGCGGGAACCAGGGCATAGTCCGGAGCAATGCAAACCTGACCGGCGTTCAACCCCTTCGCCCAGGCCACACGGCGTCCGGCCCGCTCGGCTCCGTAGGCCTCGTGCACCATGACGGGGGACTTTCCGCCAAGTTCCAGGGTTACCGAGGCCAGGTACTTTGACGCGGCGGCCATCACCTTGCTTCCTACACCGGGCGATCCCGTAAAGAAAATATGGTTCCAGGGTTGCTCCAGCAGGGCCACGGCGACGGCGACATCGCCCTGCACCACGCAGACTTCGTCGGGCGGAAAAACGGCCTCGACCACCGACGCGATGAAGGCGGCCGAAGCGGGCGCAAGCTCACTGGGCTTGAGGCAGACCGTATTGCCTGCCCCGACGGCATAGACCAGGGGCACCAGGCATAGGTTTACGGGAAAATTCCACGGCGACACAATGAGGGCCACGCCCTTGGGCTCGTGGTGGATTTCGGCCCGGCCCGGAATCAGGGTCAGCGGGAGGGGAAGGCGTTCGGTTCGCGTCCACCGGCTGAGGTTCGCGAGCACGTGGTCGATGGACTCCTTGACCGGGAGCAACTCGTTGAGGTCGCTGTCGACCTCGGGGCGGTTCAGGTCGGCCCGCATCGCAGCGTGCAACTCGCTGCGGCGGCGAATGAGTTCGGCGCGGAGCGCCTTAAGGCGTGCCCGTCGATGGCCTAGCGGAAGGGCCGCGATTCGGGGGGCGGCGGCGCGAAGCGCCTGAAATTCTGGAGTAAAGTCAGGAGTCATGGTCCTAAGGTAACGCCCAAGGGCGCCCTCAGTTCGCAACGACGCCGTCGCGCAAACGAATAATTCGCTTGGCTCGCTGCGCAATATCCTCTTCGTGGGTAACGACCACCAGCGTGTTGCCCAAGGCGTGAATGTCGTCAAAAAGCTTCATGATCTCTTCCGAAGTCGCGGTGTCGAGGTTGCCCGTTGGCTCGTCGGCCAAAATCAGCGAAGGCTTGTTGACCAGGGCGCGCGCAATCGCAACGCGCTGGCGTTGTCCGCCCGAAAGCTGGTTGGGGCGGTGGTCCATGCGGTCGCCCAAACCCACCGAGCGCAGCACGTCCGCGGCCCGGTCGAGGCGCTCTTCTTTTCCCACCCCGGCGTAGACCAGGGGCAGGGCCACGTTGTCCAGGGCCGTCTGGCGCGGAATCAGGTTAAACGTTTGAAACACGAATCCAATTTCTTGGTTGCGCACTTCCGCCAGCTCGTTTTCGGCCATGCGGCTGACGTCGCGGCCGGCCAAAACATAGGTTCCGCTCGTGGGCGTGTCTAAGCAACCCAACAGGTTCATCAGGGTGGACTTGCCGGAGCCCGACGGACCCATGAGGGCCACGTATTCGCCGCGCTGAATGTCGAGGTCGATGCCCTTGAGCACGTGCACCGTTTGGGCGCCCAACTTGAAATCGCGGGTTATGCCGCTGAGGTGAATTACGGGATCAGTCATCGCTACCGGTTAACGCAAGGTTGATGCCAAGGTAGACCATGCGCCCGAAAATAGGCCCCCAAACGCGCGTAGCGTCAAAGTTGGCGGCAAACGAAGGGTCGTCGGCACCCAAAAAAGCATGGTTGTTTGCGTGATCTACCACGCCCGTCACGGGATCTAACTGGCGCACATTCAGCAAATTTTCGACCCCGAGGTAGGCGTCGCCCCAGCCCGTTTGGCGGCGAAGGTGTGCGTGAACCACGGCAAAACTCCGACTCGTTTCGCGAAGGGTTCCCCCAGGTCCGGCGGGCAACGGCATTCCGGCGTAGTGCTGCCAGGTGGCGTTGGCGAACCACTTTTGGCGGAACTGGTACTCGGCGTGGAGCATGATGCGCTGCGGGGCCACATAGGGCACGCGGTCCCACTGCCCAAAAAACGAAGCCCGAACGGACTGAATGCGGTAGGCTGCGCGGGCCTTCCAGTTTTTCGAAAACTGATGCTCCCACTGCAGGCTGGCACTGCGCGCCCGAAGCGCACTGGAGTACAAATAGACTTCCGAAGCCGAGCGGTAGAAGTCCAAGATCATGGCGCGGTCCAAGTTGGAGGCCTGAAGGTCAACGACCACGCTACCGGGGTAGTAGTTGACCACGTAGGTGCGCACGGCCGAGGCGCTGGCGGTCCAGCCCGACTCGACGTTGCCGCGGCTGCCCCAGGGGTTCACGCTGTGGTTGATCACGCGGGCACTCGCGAACCGCCCCAGCGATTCCACGGCCGGCATGGCCATTCGGTAGCCGCGCCCCAGTCCGCCGCGAAACGTGAGCCGCGGAGACGGCGCATACCGCAGGTGAACCCGGGGACTGGCTTGCCAACCCGCCACGCTGTGCTTATCTACGCGCCCCCCGACTACGGCCGTGAACTGCGCGCTGGGCTCCAGGGTCCATTCGCTGAAGGCCCCCGGGACCGACTCCACCCAGGCGTCGTCGTGGGCAATACCCGGATGGTGCCAGTCCATGGCGTAGCGATCCAAGGACCAGCTCACGCCCGATGTTTGAAACCACCCCGTGCCGCCTTCGCGGACCAAGACCTGGGCCAGCCCGCCGCGCTGCATGCCGGTCAGAAACTGGCGCGATCCCAAGGGGACCGGTCCCAGTCGGGCGTCGATGGACTGCGTGTAGCCGTGGACAATGATGCCCACACTCATGTCGGGATCGTCGGGATTCACCCACCCCGTTTTCGACGTGAATGCGGTGCGTTGCTGGGCCACCGACGAGGTCCAGGGCAGCGCGGGGGCGCTTGAGCCGAGCTGTCCGCCCTCGCGCACGTCGCGCAGCGCATGCAGCGTAAACAAGCCCTCCCAGCCGTTTTGACCCCAGTACCGCGCGCGAAGCATGCCGTTGAGTTGCCCGCCCAAGGGGTTGTCGGCGAATCCGTCCATGTTCATGTCGCGGAACCACCGCGTTTGGTTGGCGTGCAGTAGGGTGCCCACCGACCACTGGTCGCTAAGGCGTTGGGCGTAGGCGCCGTTGAGTTCCATTCGTCCCGAGTTCGCTAGGTAGGCGTTCGCATGAGCACGGCGGGGTTTTTCGGCGCTTAATCCTTCGTCGGGTTTGAGCAGTTCCACGTTGACCTGACCGGTCATGCTTTCAAAGCCGTTGGTCACGGCTCCGATGCCTTTGGTGAGCTGAATTCCCTCGACCCAGGTTCCCGGAATAAACTGGAGGCCGCTGTTGGCCAAAACGCCGCGAACCAGCGGGGTCATCTCGGTCTGAATTTGGGCGTACTTGCCGTCGAGACCGAGCAGCTGAATTTGGCGCGTGCCCGTCACGGCGTCGGTAAAGGCTGCGTCAATCGAGGGATTGGTCTCGAAACTCTCCGAAAGGTTGCAGCAGGCCGCTTTTTTGAGTTCGCCCCGACCGATGGACGTGGTCAAGGTCGTAGAACGGGCCTGAACCACGGCGTCGGGGGCTTCGGCGCGCACTTCCACCTCGCCCATTCGGGTTACCGCCGTATCGCGCACTTGAGCCTGGACCCAAACCGGCGCCAGCGCGAGCAGCCACGCTGCTTTAGTGGTCATGGAGTTCCCGGTACTTGCAGCAGGCGTGAACTTTGGCGTAGTTGGCCTCGGTGGCCCGGACTTTTTTGGTGTCGTGGCCGACCGCGGCGACGAGTTCGTGCAGCTTTTGCTCCGTCAATTTTTTGGAATTGAACGAAACCTTGACCTCATGGGTCTCGATGGACCAGTCGGCAAAGCGCACACCCGGGGTATTGATCAGCGCGGTTTCAATGCGCTTTTCGCACATCCCGCACACGCCGTCGACCCAAAACGTCACCTCGGATGTCTGCGCCAAAGCAGAACCAGAAGCCAGTAACCAGAAACCAAAAATGTGCTTTTTCATGCTAGTTGAAGGGATTTTGAAATAAGGTATCGGTCTCGACCGATGTGTCGGTGAGGGTGTTCAAAAACGCTACAAGGGCCATGCGCTCCTGCAGGTTTAGACCGAGTCCGCCCGAGCGAATTATATCGCCCATCGACGGATCGATGTTCGGCGAATTGGCGTGGGTTCCGCTGTTGTAAAATTCCACGACCTGCATCAGGGTTTGGAAGCGGCCGTCGTGCATGTAGGGGGCCGTGTACGCGATGTTGCGCAGCGAGGGCACCTTGAACTTGCCGTTGTCGTTGGGGTTGCCGGTCACGCCGCCCAGGCCGGGGTCGGTAATCACGGCGTCCAGCCCGTTGTTCATGAACTTGTGGTTGGTGAACAGCGTTCCGCCGTGGCAGTGAAAGCAGTCGGCCCCACGGGTGGGGGCATTCGGATTGGCTTCGCCGTTGAACAGCTGCATGCCCTGCTGCTCTTCGGGGGTTAGCGATTCCAGACCGCGCGCGAACCGGTCGAACTTGCTCGAACCGCTCATGATCGTAAGCAGGAACTGCTCCATGGCCAGCCCGACCTCTTCGGCGGTAATGCTGCGCACCCCAAAGGCCTTCCAAAACAGGTCGCGGTAGGTGGGATTCGCGTTGAGCGAGGTTAAAACCGCCGGCACGCTATGGTCCATTTCGCGCGGATCCTGAATCGGAATCAAGGTCAACTCGCGCAGCGAGGGCGCCCTTCCGTCCCAAAAAAACGCCCTGTGGTAGGCCAGGTTGTGCAGCGGCATGCTGTTGCGGTCGCCCACGGCGCCTGTGATGCCCACCGAAAACTGCAGGCCGTGGTCCGTCATGCCAAAGGCGGTGTTGTGGCAGCTCGCGCAACTTTGCGTGGAGTCCCTCGACAGCACCGGGTCGTAAAACAACCTTCGTCCAAGGAGAATCCCCTCGACGGTCAAGGGATTGTCTTCAGGAATGGGCGGAGGCGGAAAGCCTTGGGGCACGCTCAGGGCAAAGGGCGTGGTGGGCGGAGGATTTTCTCCGCAGCCCGCCACCAAAATGGCCATGCTCAGCAGGACCAGGTACCTCATTTTTTGTTTTCAAGGGCCACCCACGAGAAGGATTGCCGCATGTTTTCCGAAATCATGTGGGCCACTCCGCCGTCAAAGCTGCTGTGGGAGAAGGCCCCGTCTTCTGCCGGGCGAACCTCATTTACTCCATAAAAAATTCGGTCGGCGTTCCAATGGAGCACCAGCCGGCGGGAGCCGTCGAGGTGCAGGTCGCCTTCTACGCGCACCGGCATGCGGTTTTCGAGCAGCGCAACGTGGTAAAGCCAGGGTTCCCGGGCGCCCAATTTTTGGTAGAAGCCTTCGATGGCCATGAATACATAGCCGCCCTGCCAACCCCAGTGGAGGTTATTAACCGTGGGATTCAGGGGGTGCCCAACCTTCCAAACCGACGGGTCGCCGAAATTCACCGCGGAATCCAAGCCAACGGTAAAGGTGATTCCCTGGTAGTGTCCCTTGGGGATGTTGTCGGGAATGCTCACGGTCCAGGGGGTTCCCTTGGTGAAAAACGCATAAATCGGGTCTCCGGACTCGTCGACCAAGGGCAGGAGGCTGCCGTCTTCCTTGATCAGGGCGAACTCACTCAGGAGCATGTCGCTGCGCTCCCACTGAAAGGTGTCCCCAGTTTCGGGTTGCACCGAGGTCATGGTGCTGTAGGCTAGGTCCTGGCCGGCCCATTTGGGCTGAATGCTGAGGTCGAGCGACACCTCATTGCCCTCGGGGGTACAGGCCACAGCCGCCGCGGCCATCAAGCTCAAAAAAAGGTTTGCGTTGCGCATCGGGGTAAAGTTAAGGTAAGGATACCGAACTTCGTGCCATGACCGTGCCAAAAAAACCCTGGGGGCTTTCGAAGTCCGAATACCTAAAAATAGGGATTTTACTGGCGATTTTTGGTGTCGGCGTGGTTGTAGCTTACCGCATTCAGCTGCCGGAGCGCCAGCTTCCCATTCTGAACCCCTCGGACCTCAATCCGGCGCTGGTTGCCGACAGCCTCGAGGGCCAGGGCCTGGACCACCGCGTGGCGGACTTTGACTTGGTCGACCAAACCGGAACCCGCCGCACGCAGGCCGACGTGGCGGGTAAGGTCCGCGTGGTCAGCTACTTTTTTACGACCTGCCCCAGCATCTGCGTGGACATGGCCGCCGGGCTGCGCCGTGTTCAAGATGCCTTCGCCGGCGACCCGCGAATTCGAATTTTGGCGCACACCGCCATGCCGGAATACGATTCGGTGCCCGTTTTGGCGGACTACGGAGTGCGAAACGGCTGCGATCCGGCGCAGTGGTGGCTGCTTACGGGAGATCCGGCCGAGCTGAACCGCCTGGCCCGCACAAGCTATTTCTCAGTCCTCGAAGAAGGCCAGGGCTGGGACGAGCACTCCTTTATCCACACCGAAAACCTCGTGCTGGTGGACGCGGAGGGCCGGCTGCGCGGGTACTACGACGGCACGGATCCCAAGGCGGTGGACCAACTCCTGCGCGACATTCCCTTACTGCTGCCCGATGCCAAGTAACCTTCCCCCGCTGCGCCTGGCGCTGATACAGTTTGACCTGGCGTGGTGCGATCCCGAGGCGAATTTTGCGCGGATTCGCGCGCTGCTCCCCGAACCGGGCAGCGTGGACGTCGTGCTGCTCCCCGAGGCCTTTTCGACCGGTTTTGCGACGCCACGGGCCCGCGAGGTGGCCGCCCAATCCGATGCGGCCGTTCGTTTTTTGCGGGATCTCGCCGCAGAAGGCGGCTACGCGGTGGGGGCTTCGGTATTTGTTCCGCACGAATCGGGTAAGGTTGCCAACCGCTTTTTCTGGATGGAGCCCGACGGGCGCACCGTTACCGCGGACAAACGCCACCTTTTTGCCGTGGCCGGCGAACACGACGACTTTGCCCGCGGAACGGAGGCTGCGGTCGTGACCTGGCGCGGCTGGCGGCTGCGGCTGGCGGTCTGCTTTGACCTGCGCTTTCCGGTATGGCTCCGAAACCGACTGGGTGCCGACGGCCAACCCGACTACGATGCCTTACTGGTCGTGGCCAACTGGCCGGAGTCGCGCGAAAACGCATGGAACACGCTCCTCGCCGCCCGAGCCATGGAAAACCAGTGCTACGTCGCCGGCGTCAACCGCGTTGGGACGGACGGGTTTGGCGTGGAGCACAGCGGAACCAGCCGGCTCATTGGGCCCTGGGGCGACCTGCTTGCCGAAGTCGGTCGCCACGAGGTCGGCTGCATCACGGCCGTTTGGGATCCGACCCACCTTGCGGCGGTGCGGAAGCGCTTTCCGTTTCTTGCGGACCAGGATCCGTTTGTGCTGACGGGGCTGCCCCCGGACGCCAAAGCCGTTCCACCGTCCAGCCAACCGTGATTTCGACGGCCTCCGGGTCGTCAAGGGGCGTTTCGGCGGCGGTCCGCGTCCACCAATCTCCGGCGTCTAGTTGCCCGTTTTCGTTGCGGTCCAAAAAGCTTCGCAGCGCGTACTTGCCCGGCTTCAGGCCATCTAGGGTCCAGCTCGAGGCACCTGCGCCCTGCCAAATTAAGGTGCCGCCGGTGCGGAGTTCGTGTATCCATGGGCCCGGCACCTCGGGCACTACGCGAAGTTTAAGTACGCCCGCAGAGTCTGCCGGCAGCACCCGGTACCCCGCCAAACTGTCGGGCTTGGCACCCTGCGCGCCCAACCAGAGCGCGATGGACGTGTCACCGGGAACGACCTCGCGATCCAGCCAACTGATGGGGGTTTGTTCGCCCGTACCCAACTTGAGGTTGCCGTCGGGATCGTCAAAAGCAAAAATTTGGTAGGTTCCTTGGGCCAAGTAGGGAAGGACGAAGCGACCTTCCTTGTCGCTGCGCGTTCCGTACAGCGGTTCGCGGTACACGGCGGAATCCTCGTCACTTTTGGCGTACAGTACTACGGCTTTCGCATCCAAGGCTTTACCGGTCCAGGGATCGCGCACCGCTCCGGCAATTCGGCCCGAATCAATGCGGCTTCCCGTGGCAAATACCCAAAACGGTTCCGCCATGGGGTTGCCTTCGTGGAGGTCGCGCACCGAGTTTCCGAACTGAATCAAGTAGGTGCGGTCCGTAAGCAGGCTGCCTTCCCAGCTGATTTTAAGTGTCTTACCCGAAAGCGTTACCTTGGGCTCGCTGGGCAAAGGCGGCGAAACGCGCAGGTTGACCGCGGGGTTGTTGAGCACCACGAATTCGTCAAAGGTCCATTCCAGGGAGTGCGCGACCACCGAGGTTGCGCCCATCGGAACACTTGGCCGCAGCACCTTGGGCCCCACCTCGTCGCGGGGACCGCCGTCGGGGGGCGCAGGCAGCGCGCAGCCCGCAAGCATCCCCAGCGAGCCAACGACCACACTAAATGAACCAGTGGAAATCCGCATAAAATGTTTTTATTCCGATATTTACCAAATCTATAGACCGCTACACTCGATTTACATGCACAAACCTACTCTATTTGCTGCCCTGCTCGGTATTTTTTCCCTGGGCTTTGGTACATCCGCCGTCGCGCAGACCTACTGTACGACCGTGGGCCCATCTTCGCTGTTTGATACGGAAATCCGCGACGTCTACTTGCTGGGCGACAACTACGGCATCAGCAACCCAACCACCTGCCCGGCCGTAGCCGGCCTGCGTGACTACACGCAAGTGGACTCGGCCGACCTCAGTTTGGGTACGTCCTACACCCTTGAAGCGTTGATGGGCACCTGTCAGGGTAACTACAACTCGTTTGCCAAGGCTTGGATTGATTTCAACAAAGACGGCGACTTTGTGGACGCCGGCGAGGAGCTCGGCACTTGGGGCTCGGCCATGACGGCCGTACTGGGTTCCACGGTTCGGAACGCGAGCTTCAGCTTCACCGTGCCCACGGGAGCCACGTTGGGACGAACTCGGATGCGCGTTATGCTTCGCGAGAGCGGTTCGGCCACGACCACAACCCCCTGCGCCTCGTTTACCTATGGAGCGGTGCACGACTACACCATCCGAATCACCAACACGCCGCCCGCGTGCCCCATGCCCGGCACCCTGAGCATTTCGGGTATCGGTTCGACCCAGGCCACCGTGAACTACGTTTCCCTGGGAACCAACTTCGACATTCAGTACGGCCCCGCGGGCTTCACGCCCGGATCGGGAACCACGGTCACCAGCACGGCATTGAGCAAGCAGCTCACCGGCCTCACCGCCAACACCTGCTACGACGTCTACGTTCGCCGCAACTGCGGAACCGCCGGAACGTCTGCCTGGGCGGGACCCATTAACTTCTGCACGACCTGTGCCACGCTTGCGCTCCCCACGACGGAGACCTTCACCACCTTCCCTCCGAACTGCTGGAGCCACAACACGGGCACGGCCAACTGGCTGGGCTACACGACGGGCGGCGTGACCTACGCCGAGGCCGATTTCTGGTCCAAGAATCAGTATTCCTACATCCTGCAGTCGGCGCCAATCGCCATTACGACGGCCGCACGCGCCGTGGTGGATTGGTCGCACCAGTTCATGTCCAGCTACCCAGACGACAGCTTGACGCTTCGCGTTCGCGACGTCAACGGAACGACCTGGACCAATATTTTCACGCTGAAGGGAAGCAATTTTAATACGACGGGCGCGGGGTCCACCACCCCGGCGACGGCCTTTTCGCACACCGTGGCCTACCTGCCCGCAAGCATGGTTGGCACCACCGTGGTCGCACAGCTATACGGTTGGTCCGATTACGGTCCGGACCTTTTTGTGGACTACGTGACCATTGAAGCGCAACCGGCCTGTCCCGAGCCGCTTCAGTTGGGGGCAAACACCATTACCGATGTATCGGCGAACCTTACTTGGCAGAGTGGCGCGAGCAGCTTCGCCGTTCAGTGGGGTCCCGCGGGCTTCAACATCGGCACGGGTAGTTCCGACACGGTGAGCACCAACTCCATTGCCGT
>JAJTFK010000023.1 GCA_021298655.1 Cryomorphaceae bacterium
ATGGGCGGAATCAATACCGACGCCGACGAAGTCTACCCAACCTACTGGGGCGATACCCTACTTTTCAGCCGTTCCACCAACTTGGGCCTGGACGTGCTTGCTTGGGACGGTACCCAAACCTTCGCTCTTCCCGAGATCACCAACAGCAAGGTGCACGACTTTAATCTTTGGGTTCACAACGCAGATTCGGCCTGGGTGAATACCCGCCGCGACGCCGCGAACACCGACCTGTGGGTCCTCGTAGGCAAGAAAAAGCCTGCCAAGCCCGTAGAAGAAGTTAAGAAGCCCGTGGAGCCCGTGGTTCCTCCCATGGACGAAATCATCTACGCCGGTACGTTTACCGACCCTAAGTCCGCCGAAAAGCGGGCAGCCGCCCTCGCCACCAACCCCGACCTGCGCGGTCAGGTATCGGTGGAGTTTGATGGCAAAAACTACGTCGTGGTGGTAACTCCGCCCAAGGGCCAGGCAGCGGCCTCGCTGGCGGTGGTTCAGACGGTAGCCTCCGACGCGGTCATCACCAAGATTCCGGTTCGCGGTAAAGCCCTTGAGTTGGAAATCTACTTCGATTTTGACAAGTACGCGATTCGCCCCGGTGAAGCCAAGCGCATTCGTGCGTTCCTGGCTCAAATCGACGCGGCCGCCGGCACCTTTGAGCTCGTAGGTCACTGCGACGCCCGCGGAACCAACCTCTACAACCTCAGCCTTGGCATGAACCGTTCGAAAAGCGTGAAGCGCTTTATCGAAACCGAACTGGGCCGCGGCATCAAGTCGGTCGAGTTCTCGCGCTCGGAATGGGATCTTCAGGAGCCCTGCCCCGACGGCGTGAATTGTCCCGACGCGAAGCACGAGCGCAACCGACGGGTGGTTCTGCGATTTAACTAACTTAGAAGTACGTACTACGTGAACAACATGAACCGATTCTTTTGTGCCCTAGTTCTGTGTGCTGCCAGCAGCCTCGGATTGTTTAGCCAAACCACGCTTGGCGCTGGGGATTTGGTGTTTATTCACTACAATTCAATTGGTAATGTCGGCGATGTCGGTTCCCTTGCCTTCATATCTCGTGTACCGATACACACTGGCACGACAATATCTATTACAAATCGTCGGTGGATAACTTCGTCTTCTTTGGATCAATTTCAAACTACGCAATCCGACCAGGGGACCATCTCAATTCTCTTCACCGAAGACGTCGCCATCGGTCAAGTAGTTACGATAAACTATCAAGTTAGAAAATCCTCACCAACAGTTTCATCTAGCCTTGGTACAGTTAGTTTTTCGGGTAACCAATTTGACTTTGGAAAAAAAGATGGCAATAACAATCTCGGCCAAGTATGGGTTTATCAGGGATCGGATGTTTCACCAACTTTTATTACGGGCCTAAGTTGGGATGGTATTCCAAACCCAAGTCCTTCTACAATGATTTTCACCTCTGGATCTACTCAAACGGCTTTTGATTTAGCCATAGGAGGTAACTCGCAAAAATGCGGCTGCTGGACACAGTATACCGATCCGACAAACAACACCACGGCCGCAAACAACGTTAACTTTTCAAGCACGCTAAACAATTCATTTTACAACCGTACGGTTTGGATTTTTGCCACTTCCAACAGCACGAATGCAACCCTTGGTATCAATCCATGTTCCCCGACGCAGATTTACACCTACCTCGAGTCCAATGTTACTTTTACCAAATACCGCTACGGGCGAACGGCAAATCAGTGGGATGCGTACAGCTTTAGCACGAACTCGTGGACCTCGAACGTAACGGCACCCAACTGGACCAGCGACACCCGAGACAAAGAGGTAATCCTATACCAAAATCTAGAATTAGGAACGTTTAGTGCATCATCGCCCAGTTCCACCAACTACGAATGCGCCGTGCTTACGCTCAAAGACAGCGTGAACAACAACGACGTGACCCTAACCCTAACTTCGGGAAATGTTTTGAGTCCGTACTATGGCGTCACCATGAGTGACCTGAACTCCGGAACAGCCGGCTCACCCAAGATTCACCTCAAGTCCGCTCCCGATAATACGGGGAAGATGCACTACGCACAAATTGCGCCTACCTCTTCTACCCTGAACGGAACCTACGTTTACGACTTGTACATCGCCAAGAGCGGTTGGCACCACCTGACCTCCCCCATTCAATCGACCCTAGCGCAAGTCACACCGGTCACGCAGGGCGCCGCATCACTTTTCGCGTTTGACTATACTGGCGGTACGACGGGATTCCCCAACGTTTTTCATTGGATTGGCGACGACGCAAACGGGACCTTTTGGGATACTGTTCGGGGGAACTATTCGTTTCACGACCGTTCGTATGCCATCAATTTCGCCGCCAATCAGGTTCCCATTGTCCTTCGTGTGAGCGGGCCCATACGGGTTGCAGACCAAGATGCCCAAACCCAAGAATCGGCACTCTATGGCCAAGGAGTGTCTTCAAGTCCAGGTTGGGGTGCTCCCGGATGGACCAACGGCATAACCTACAACGGTTGGAATTTTTACGGAAATCCTTATCTGTCTTTTATTTCTACACGCCGGAACAAAACGTACTACGGTACATCCCAGTCGAGCTTATCTTCTTCGATATACGTGTGGCAACCGATGCGCAATAACCAAAGCAACGGACAGAACTACTACACCCACAACGGCAGCACCGGGGATTTGCAAGCGGTATTGATTCCGCCGTTTCAGGGATTCTTTATGCAGAATACGGGTGTTGCTACGAGTGCGTCGGGAATTATTCACGGCAAAAAGGTTCGGGTTGAATACGGAAGTACCGACTCCACTATTTCGCGCAAGACGAATAATTCCGTTGAGGAATATGCCCTGAGCTTGTTCCCGCCGAATGCTACGGATCCGGAGCGCATCTACCTAGATCAAAGCCCCGAGATGACCAACTGGGAAAAGTCATTAAAGCACGATGCCCCGTACTCAGGCAACGCCAACGAGGTTTTTGCCATTTTGTATGATTCAACCCTCTACAAAATCAAGCGAAGCCCCCTGATTACGTCGGATTCCATTCGGATTCCGGTTGTGGTTAGCTTTAAGGGTCACGGGGTCGGTTTCACCCTTGAAAATCACCTTACGGGAAGTCAATACACGTCCCTCATCATTGACCACAAAACCGGCCAACGCCAAGAACTCACCAACCAAGGCTACACCTTCGTCAACGATACAACCTATTCCAATTCACGCTTTACCTGGGTGCTCACAAAAAATGCCATGAGTGACGACGACGTTGAAACGCTCGGCGCTCGGTACCGTATGAAGCAGTCAAAATCTGAGGTTACGTTGACCGGTAACTCAAGCGATGCATTAATTCACTCCGTAAGCATTTATTCCCTGAACGGCTTGGAGATGATATCTAGAAAATTCGCTTCAAATCAAGAAGTTACGCTGAACACCTCGAACATGCCGTCGGGTATTTACCTAGCAAAAATTAATGGCGGAACGTCGGTTATTAAATTCATCATCGCGCAATGAAGACCCTGATTTTATGCACGTTTGTGCTGCTTACGAACAGCGTTTTTGCGCAAACCGAATCATCCAGTGTATTTGAGGAATCATTCACCGGAATGTTTGAACTTGAGCCCGTGGAGCCCTACATCCCCGAAGGCATTCAGGGTCCGTTGAACCCAGCTGTTCCCCTCGACGGCGGACTTACCGCCCTACTTGTGGCGGGCGGCGCAGTAGGCTACCGCAAGTTCCGAGCTCGCCAAACCAAGTAGGTTCGAAACGGCACCAACTAAAAAGCCCCGGGCTCGCGCCCGGGGCTTTTTTCGTTCCTGCGCATCCTAGCGGCGGCGGCCCTGGGGGCGTGAGGGGCGGCGCGGTCCGCCTCCGCCCGCGGCAGCCTTGGCGACCATCGCAAACGAATCCGGGGTCGACAACACCGAGGGGAACGGATGGTCGCGCTCGGCGGGAACATCGACGTTGATGAGTTTCAGCACGGCCTGCCAGTTGCCGTACTCCTCGCGGTCAATGAAGGAGTAGGCGACGCCCGAGGCTCCGGCGCGGCCGGTCCGGCCGATGCGGTGCACGTAGGTCTCGGCCACATCTGGAATGTCCATGTTGATCACGTGGGTGAGCTCGTCGATGTCGATTCCGCGCGCGGCGATGTCGGTAGCCACCAGCACCCGGGTCTTGCCCTTCTTGAAGCTGGTCAGGGCCGCTTGGCGGGCGTTCTGGGACTTGTTGCCGTGAATGGCGAGCGCAGGAATTCCGCGGCGCTCCAAATCCTTAGAAATGCGGTCGGCGCCGTGTTTGGTGCGGGCGAACACAAGCACCGACTTGATTCCCTCATCGGACTTGAGCACGTGGGCAAGCAGGTCGCGCTTGGTGTTGGTGTCGACGAAGTAGGCGCGCTGCTCAATTTTTTCGGCGGTGCTCGAAACCGGCGCAACCGAAACGCGGACCGGGTCCACGAGCAAGTCGTCGCTCAACTTAAGCACTTCAAACGGCATGGTGGCGCTGAAAAACATCGTCTGGCGCTCGCGGGGAAGCTTGGCAATCACCTTGCGCACGTCGTTAATGAAGCCCATGTCGAGCATGCGGTCGGCCTCGTCGAGCACAAACCACGAAAGGTCGCGCAGGTCCACGTGGCCCTGCTGCATGAGGTCAAGGAGGCGTCCGGGCGTGGCGACCACCATTTCGGAACCGCGGCGCAACGCGTCAACCTGGGGCTGCTGACCCACTCCGCCAAAAATGAGGGCGCGCTTGACGTCGACGTACTTGCCGTAGTCGCGAATGCTCTCGTCGATTTGAATGGCGAGCTCGCGGGTTGGCGTGAGAATCAGGGCGCGGATTGGGCGGTGTTCGTCAATGGGTTCGCGGCTGAGCAGTTCCAGAATGGGCAGCACAAAGGCGGCCGTCTTGCCGGTACCGGTTTGGGCGGTTCCGAGCACGTCGCGGCCTTCGAGGGCCGGCGGAATCGCTTGCTGTTGGATGGGGGTGGGCAGTTCATAGCCCAAGTCGTCGAGCGCATCCAGAATGTCTGCGTTCAGGTCTAAATCAGTAAATTTCATATTCCCTAAGGGAGGCGGAGCGCCGCACCGGAAGCGGCCGCACCAAGGTTAACATACTCCCTCCGGTGTGAAGGCAACTGCCCTAGCAATTGCGGTGCAAAGGTAGACCTACTAAATGAACCCATGAACAACCTATTCCGAGTCCTGATTTTAGCCGCTGTTGGCTATTTTACGTTAACCAGTTGTGAGAAAACGCCCGACGGCCCCCGGGAGGTTTATGCCGTAATGGAAACCAAGAAGGTCGGCCCTGCACCGTCGTTTTTCTTTCTGAATATTTACGACCAAAATTTAGTCGGACTCGGCGGCGTCGGGGTGACCGGCGAAGAGAGTCCGCTTAAAAAGACCGGACAAACATTCAGCGTTGCTCAAGGCACAAATCTTAAAATCAATGGTTTACTAAACAATCCCGGCAACGTCTTTTGGTGCGATGTCGTGGTTAAGGTTTACGTAAACGGACGCGTCAAGTGGACCAAACGCTTCAACGAAGGCGATAGCTACACCCCAGTGTACGAAACCCTAGTGGTGGAATAAGGGCGGGTATTCCAGCGCGGCGACGCAACCCCGTGTGGGCGTTACCAATAAAAACTAAACCCCGCTTCCGCCGCGCGAAAGTCCGGGATTTTTATTGAGCCTGTTTATGCGAGCCCAATGGGCTTTATTAAAAAAACCCCGACCTTCTTCAAGGGTCGGGGTTTAGTGCGCCCAGCAGGATTTGAACCTGCGACCAAGGGATTATGAGTCCCCTGCTCTAACCGCTGAGCTATGGGCGCAGTGGGTTGCAAAAATAGGGACAATACAAGGGCCCCAAGACCCAAAAATGAAGAAACCTGAGGCCTAGCGCAGCAGCTCCAAGCCGCCGTAGGCCAAGGCCAACCAAACGAGGCCTTTGAGCAGAAAGAACGAGAAAAGTCCAATGGAAACAGGCCATCCGGCCTGACGAATCAAGCCCGCCCAGCCGTCGCGCTTGAGGATTTGACGGTACTCAGTTAACCATTTCACAGGGCAAAAATAGCGAGCCACCTAGGCCATTAATACCCGTAAACGAAAAATTGATATCCCAAATAGACCCGGCCGGGCAGAGTTTTTTCATTTACAACCCCAAAGACGAACTCAAGGCAGGAATTAGCCTCCCGCACGGCAAGCGCCTGATTGCCGTCAAACTCCGCTTTGATCGGCTTCACCGGCTGTTTATGCCCGACGGCGGGGAAAGCGACGAGATTCCGTTTTTGGGGCGCACCGACATGCAGCGCCCCATCTACGACCAGCGGGCCGTGGACGCAGGCCAACGGGTTATTCTCGACGCGCTTTGGTCCAAGCGCCTGAGCGACAATGCCCTGCGGGTGGCGCAACTGGGCTATGTTTTGGAGCTGCTTGGCCACTACTTCCACAGCAGCGAGCCCGATACGGCGGCCTGTCCCTTCCTGAAAGACGAAGACAACCTTCGCCGAATTCACGACGCCAAAGCCGTGATTCTGGACCAATGGCAGGACCCGCCGACCATCAAGCAGCTCGCCGACCGCGTGGGGCTCAACGAATACCGGCTCAAGGCCGGTTTCAAGGAAGTCTACGGCAACACGGTGTACGGGTACGTGATGGACACGCGCCTGAATCACGCGCGCCGTATGCTGGATCAGGGCCGACTGAGCGTGAACGAGGTCGCCTTTGAAATCGGATACCACAATCCGAGCCACTTCATAGCGGCCTTTAAGCGAAAATTTGGCGTCACGCCCAAGAAGTACACCAAGGTCGAGGCGAATTAACCCGACCTTTGGGCCATGCGCCGCCTCAAGCTTACGGAACTCACCGCCCACCCCGGGGGCTGGATCGTTTTTGATTTTGGAAACGTTTTAATTGAAATCGATCCGCCGCGAAGCGTTCACGCGTTTCAAACGCTGGGTGCGCCCGCGGAATTGCACCTCGACGCGGACTTTTTTCACGAATTCGAAACCGGCGCCCTCGACGCCCAAGGATTCCGCGATGCCCTGCGCCGCCAGCTGAAGTGGGCCGCTTCGTCGTCCAGCCTCGACGCCGCCTGGAACGCCCTGCTGCTGGAGGTTCCGCCGCGTACCGTAGCCAAGCTGCACCGCCTGCGCGCACAAGGATACCGGCTTGCGCTGCTGAGCAATACCAACCCCATTCACATTGCCGAGGTGCGCCAGCGACTGGGACTGCGCGGCTACGCGGAATTCGAGCGCTGCTTTGAGCGGGTGTTTTACTCCTACGATATGGGCCTGCGCAAGCCCGACCCCGCCATCTACGCGGCCGTGGACCGCGAACTGGACGTGACCGATCCCGGCGAGGTGCTTTTTGTCGACGACAACGCCGCCAACATTGCTTCGGCCTCAGCCCACGGCTGGCGCACGCTGCTTTTTCAGTAAGACGGACTCCCTATTTCGCGTCCTGGCAGAGCTCGATCAAGCTTCCGCCGGTGGACTTGGGGTGCAAAAAGGCGATGATCTTACCGTCGGCCCCCGGTTTGGGGTGGCGGTGAATCAGGGCTATGCCCGCGGCGTGCAGGCGGTCGAGTTCGGCCTGGAGGTCGGCTACGGCGTAGGCCACGTGGTGCAGGCCCTCGCCGCGCTTCTCGAGAAAGGTCGCGATGGGTGAATCGGGGCGGGTGGCCGCCAAGAGCTCGATTTTGTTGCCGCCCACCGCAAAAAACGACGTCATAACGCCTTCGGAGGCTACCTCTTCACGCTTGTAGGGCCCGACGCCGAGCAGCTCGGTGTATAAGGTTTCGGCGGCGTCAAGGTCGAGCACGGCGATGCCGAGGTGCTCGATTCCGAGCCAGTGGGGAGCGGGAAGCATGGCCATAAAATTAGCGGTACTTTTGCGGGTATGGAATCCATTCGCCAAAAACGCATCAATTCGCTGCTACAGCACGACATGGCCGAGGTATTTCGGGCCCTGGCGGCGGCGGAATTCCCCGGCACCCTGATCACGGTCAGCAAAATTCGGGTGACGCCCGACCTCGGGCTGGCGCGGGTCTACTTGAGCTTTTTCCCCATTGACCGGACCGAAAAGGCCATGGAGTTCATTCAGGAGCATGCTCCGCGCATCAAAAACGAGCTCGCGGGACGGGTACGCCACCAGCTGCGCGTGATTCCCAACCTGCAGTACTTCGCCGACGATTCGATGGAGTACGAAGCCAACATCGACCGTTTGCTGCGCGAAGGCGGCGAAAACCCATTCAAATAATGCGCGCAAGCGGACCGCAGTTGGGCTGGCGCCTGCTTCGCGGACGCAAACTCACGCAGTGGGTGGCGTGGCTTGCGGCCCTCGGGGTGGCCGTTGGGACCGCCGCCATGCTCGTGGTATTGGCCGGATTCAATGGCCTCGAGGGCATGGTCCGCGCGGCCTACGAGGGCATTCATGCGCCCTATACCCTTTCGCCGAGCCAAGGCCAGCACGCCCCCGTTTCTGTGGATCGCCTTAAGGCTCTTCCCGAAGTTGCGGGCGTGGCCACCGCGGTCGCACAAAAGGCCTTGGTGCGCACCGACGAGCGCGAACTGCTGGTAGAGCTTTGGGGGGTGGATTCCGCCTTCTGCGCCCTAAGTCCCTGGGCCGCCGCGCTGGTTCGGGGCGACGGCGACAGCCTGAATGGCCTCGACGGGCTCTACGTGGGCCGCGGCGTTGCCGAACAGCTGCTCGTTTCCTTTGACATGGGTCCCGACCCGGTTGAACTGCTTTGGCCCCAAAAAGGCCTGGACGACGTGCAGCAGCAGCGCAGCACCGTGCGCGGAACCTTTTCGGTGCACCCCCAGGTCGATTACGCCTACGGCCTGCTGCCCGAGTCCGAGCTTCGCGCCCTGAATCCGCTGGCGGACTCCGCACGGGTTTCCTATGTTTTCGTGTGGCCAAATGCGGCGGATTCGGACCGCGACCTGCGCAGCCAGCTGCAGGAAGCCGCGCCGGGCTGGACCGCCGAGCGCCCCGAAGAACGGGAGAAAGCCATGTTTCAGGTGCTGCGCAGCGAAGGCTTGGCCACGGCGGCCATTCTCGGGTTCATCGTGCTGCTCGCCTCGCTGGGACTTTACGCCGCGGCGAGCCTCATCATTCTCGAAAAACAGGGGCAACGGGCCATGCTTGCGGCCCTGGGCATGCCGGCGGAACGCATCCGGGCTGCCTTCATGTGGAGCGGCATTTGGCTTAGCCTGCTGGGCGCCGCCGGGGGCCAGCTTTTGGGGGCGACCGTCGTGTTGGCCCAGGCGCAGTGGGGCCTGCTGAAGTTGGGCGAAGGCTACGTCGTCGACGCCTATCCGGTCCGGTGGGATTGGGGGCAGTCCCTGGCGGTATGGGGGCTGGTTGCGGGGCTTGGCGCCCTGCTTTCGTGGCTAGCCAGCCGTCAAGCCGGCTCCGATACGAAGCTGTTGCGCAGCGCATAATCTCCGCGAATTTCGTCGAAGGTGGCGCGAAGGGTTTCCAGGGAATCCGAGGTAACCAGGGTTTGGCGCAACTCCTTGAAATTAGGGAAGTTCCTAAAATAATTGCCGTAGTGGCGGCGCATCTCCGCAATGGCCAGTTTTTCGCCCTTCCACTCGACCGACAGCTCCAGGTGGCGCTGGGCCGCGTCGGCCCGCTCGCTCAGGGTCGGCGGAGCCAGGTGTTCCCCCGTGGCCATAAAGTGCTTGATTTCCTTAAAAATCCAGGGATACCCTATGGTCGCGCGGCCAATCATCACCCCGTCTACGCCGTAGCGGTCGCGCATCGTTAGGGCTTTTTCGGGGCTGTCGACGTCGCCGTTGCCAAACACCGGAATGTGCATGCGCGGGTTGTTTTTGATCGCACCAATAAGCGTCCAATCGGCGTCGCCCTTGTACATCTGGCTTCGGGTGCGCCCGTGGATGCTGATGGCCTTAATGCCGATGTCTTGAAGGCGCTCCGCCACTTCGACGACGTTTTTGGTGCTGTCGTCCCAGCCCAGGCGCGTTTTGACCGTAACCGGCTTATCCACCGCATTCACAATGGCCTGAGTAAGGCGCACCATTTTGGGTATGTCTTGGAGCATGCTGGCGCCGGCCCCTTTGCAGACCACCTTTTTCACCGGGCAGCCGTAGTTGATGTCGATGAGGTCGGGATTCGCCTCGGCACAAATCTCGGCGGCCTCGATCATGCTTTCGAGCTCGGACCCAAATATTTGGATCCCAATAGGGCGTTCGTACTCAAAAATATCAAGCTTGGCGCGGGACTTCGCGGCGTCGCGAATCAGGCCCTCACTCGAAATAAACTCGGTGTACATGAGGTCGGCGCCGTTCTCCTTGCACAGCAAGCGAAAGGGCGGATCGCTGACGTCCTCCATGGGCGCCAACAGGAGCGGGAACGGCGGAAGTTCGATGTCGGCGATGCGTACCACGGGGCAAAGGTACTTACCGTCGGCGGAGTGCCGCGAGCAACGCCACCGCCGCCAGCAAAGTCGCTGCCACGACCCAGGACCACGGTTCCGCTTGGACGCCGGCGTACGAGCCGGGGCCCGCGCGCTGCGCCTCGAGGTAGGTGACGGCATTGTGGAGTACGTGAGCGCCCACCGGCACCCACAAACGGCCGCTGCGCTCGTACAACCAAGCGAGAAGCAGTCCAGCCGTGATCAGAAAGGGCAGGTGCAATACGTCAAAGTGAACGCCCGCGAAAAGCACCGCAGAGGCAATCACGGAATACCAGCCCCATCGGGGACGGAGCATGCGCTGGAGGGCTCCGCGAAAGAAAAGTTCCTCGCCGACCCCCGCGATGACCACAAACACCAGCACCGCAAGCAGTTGATCAAGCCAATGGGGCAGAAACAGCACCCGGTCGACCAGGCTTGCTTGGTCCTCGGCTCGGGCTACGGCCTCGACCGCCCAGTTGGTCGAGCGGAGCAGATCCGCCCACGTTCCGGTCGCCCACTCGAGAAACGGCAGCAAGGCGGGCAGTATGGACCAAGCGATCAGCGTTTTGGCCACCGACCACTGCGGACGCGGGAGCGGCGGAGACTCCGAATCAACTTCGTGGGCCGCCTGAACCGACCAACGCTGCAGCATGACCGCACCCGGCAGGAGAAAGAGGGCCAAGGATCCCAGGCCTTGTTGGGCCAGCACGGCGCGGGCCGCGTTGAGCTCGTGCCGAAGCAGCACCTCCTGAATGGGCATTCCCGCGTAGCCCAGGAGGGCCATTACCGCCGAAGCCCCCAGGCCGGAAACCAAAAACAGGGACCCCAGAAGGGCCGCGCCCAAAAAAACAAAATCCGACTTAATACCGTTCATTGCGGTCAAAAGTACGCGGCAGGGCGCAGCCGGCTACCGGGTACCGGCAACGAGTCGCCCGCAGCCACGAAATGGCATAAAAAAACCCGGCTCCTCACGGAGCCGGGCGCAACCGAATTACCTATGCGGTCAGTAGGACTTAAACAAATCCTCCACCGAAGCGGCGGGATTCGCGGAATACGAAAGCTTCAGGGCCTGCGCCTTGCGCAGTTCCTGCTTGATGTCGCTGATGAGGCCCATTTTGGCATCCACGTCGGCCTTGATGGACACCGTGAACTTCGTGCGCTCGGCCTCGTTGATCGACTCACGCTGCAGGATAACCCACTGCTGGACGTCGCCTACGCTCGCGAGCTGGTCCGCCAACTGAATGCGGGGCTCCGTACCCAAGGAAGCACTTTTGGGTGCCCCCACGTAGATGTAGGTGGTCAAGTCCTTGCGCTCGAGCTTTTGAATCTCGGTCGCCAAGGGCTTTTTAACCTTTACCAGCAAGGTTACTTCGCGCATGGTCGTGGTAACCATGAAGAAGAACAGCAGCATGAATACGATGTCGGGCAGCGATGCCGTCGACAACGGCGGCACTTCAGCCTTTTTCTTTTTCTTAATCGTTGCCATTATCCTCCAATTTTAACGGGTTCCGCCTCAGAAATAAACTGGGGGTAGATTTCGTTGACTGCCTCCTTGTCGGACTCGCTGAGGTCGTCGTAGGAACGGCCAAAGCGACGCTGCGAAAGGTCTTCGCGGAGCTCCGAGTACGCACCGAGCAGTTCGTTGCGCACCGCCACAAAGGTCTTGTAGCTCGTTCCGCGGTCGTTTTGAAGCGAGATAACCGCCTTGCGGGGGTTATCGGAGGAATTGGGATCGCGCAACCCGCGGCAGCCCTCGCATGTACCGTCGCCGTTGTTGTCGATAAACTCCTTCGCCAGGCGGCGAACGTCTTCAAGACTTGCGTATTCGTCTTCCACCAGGAGCTGGTTTTGGGCGTTTACCAGAACGACAAAGATGTTTTTCTCTTTGATGTCCTGTTGTTCGCCCGTGTCCTCGGTCCACGGCGGCAATTTCACTAACAGACCCTTGTCCACGTCCATGGTCGTAGTAACCAGGAAGAAGATCAACAGCAGGAAGGCGATGTCCGCCATCGAGCCCGCGTTGATTTCGGGAACTGCACGTTTACGTGATGCCATAGCTTACTTGCCCAAGCGGTGTAGTGAAGAGTAAAGTACCGTTCCGGCTGCAATCAACGTAATGATGTACGTTGCGTTCAGGCCCGTAGATACCCAACGCGATCCAGACTCCGAAATGTTCTTGTACGAAGCGTAGTCCGAACCCGAAGAAATCAGGTAGCACAGGAGCACGATGCCGACGAGGGATCCTACACCAACCAAGGCGCCGCGCAGCGAGGCCGGGTTGATCAGGAGTCCGCGCACGGAACTGAGTACCGCCACGGCGATGGCCACGATGAACATGGCGATCGTTACCCAAATGGAGGCGCCGACGTTTGCATCGAGGCTCTCGTCGCCGGCCAAGAGGACCAGCAGGGAGAAAATCAAGCCTACCGCACTAAGGCCGTACGCAATGATGCTTCCGATATTATTTAAACCAAAGCGCATGCCTACTTATTTTTTCAGGTGGGCTGCGATGATGTCCAGGAAGGTAATCGAGGCATCTTCCATTTTGTTGACCAGGTTGTCAATCATGGCAATGATCAAGTTGTAGAAGATCTGCAGGATCATGGCCGCGATAAGACCAAATACCGTGGTCAAAAGGGCTACCTTAATACCTCCAGCTACCAGGGTCGGGCTGATGTCGCCTGCGGCCTCAATGGCGTCGAAGGCCTGAATCATACCTACTACCGTTCCCAAGAATCCGAGCATCGGAGCCAGGGCGATGAAGAGCGAAAGCCACGAAACGCCGCGCTCCAATTTGCCGGTTTCTACCGAACCGAGGCTAACTACCGCCTTGTCGACGATTTCGATGCCCTCTTCCATTTTGTCCAAACCTTGGTAGAAGATGGAGGCTACCGGTCCGCGAACGTTGCGGCAGTACTCCATGGCAGCCGACTTACCGCCGCTCTTAAGGGCGTCTTCGATTCCCTTGAGGAGCTTGTCGTTGTTTTGGTTCGAAAGCGTCAAGTAGAGAACGCGCTCGATGGCGATGGCCAGACCGAAAATCATGGTCAAAAGAACGGGGGCCATCCAAAGGGGGTCACCCTCGATGAACTTCTCCTTAAGCATTTGCGTAAAGCTTGCTTCTTCTTCTACAGCCGGAGCGGCTTCTTCGGTAGCGGCAGCGGCCGTATCGGCAGCAGCGGCATTCGTATCGGTTGCAGCGACCTGCTCGGTTGCAGCAGCTTCAGTAGCTTCTTGAGCCAGAACGGGCTGGGTGAATAGAATCCCTGCAGCGAAGAACAGGGCGAGAACCTTTTTCATGGGGTTTTGCGAGGTTGGTTAAACGGTTAAAAAATGTCTTAGACGAGCAAAAGTAGGGACACTTTGCTAATGCAGAAATTATCGGAGCATTAATTTCTCAACTTATCCCGGCCTAAGCCTTTACCGCGGCGCGGTGAATCACGTCGGGACTGAGGTCCGGGGTGCGCAAAATCGCCGCTACGGCATCGCGGGGGTGGTCCACCACCGTCCACAAATTGAGGTGTTCCGGATTCATGAAGGCCTCGTCGACCATGCGCTGCAGCAGGCGGAGCAGGTCGTCGTAAAATCCGTTTTGGTTGACGATCACGACGGGCTTGAGGTACTGCCCCAGTCGCTTGAGCGTGATGGCCTCGGCCAGCTCTTCGAGCGTACCGCATCCCCCGGGAAGGGCAATCAAGCCTTCGGTATTGGCCAGGAGTCCGGCTTTGCGCTCGGCCATGGTGGCGACCAACGTGAAGTCGTCGACCAGCGGGTGGTCCATTTCAATGTCCTTGAGAAACTGGGGCATTACCCCGGCCGCCTTTCCGCCGCGGCGAATAACCTCGGTGGCCACGTGGCCCATTAGGCCGGTTTTTCCGCCACCAAAGACCAAAATGGCCCCGGCGTCGACCAGGTCCTGGGCAAGCTCGCTCGCGCCGTCCAGGTAGTCCGTAGCGACCCGTGCGGACCCGGCGCAGTACACGGTGATTCGGGCGCCGTTGAGGCTGCGGGGGGTCACTTCGGGGCGTTTTTTAGGGCCTCGATGCGCGGAACCAATTCCTCGGCCTCCGCCCGCTTGAGGTCGGAGGCTCGGCGGTCGGACGTGGATAGGTCAAAGGACTCTTTGAGCAGCTTTTGGTACTGCTCGGTGAGGCGCTCGAGCTCGGTTTTTTTGCGGAAGAGGGAAAACATGGTGCAAAGGTACACGGCGTTGCCCCCCGGGGCGGATTAGCGCCAACGAGTTTTTAGGAACACGCCCGCAACCGCATTGGTCAAAATTCCGCCAACCGGAGCGAAAAGGGCGGCCTGAACGGCGTAGCTGGTACGCGAGAAGTAGGCCTCGGCTGCGGGGGCCGACATGGCGCCTTGGTCCACCGCGTAGTCGCGAAAGTCCGCGAAAAATTGGGGGTTGATGTACGTAAAAAAGAGGTACTGGACGCCGATGGACAGGAGGCCCACGGTAACCCCGGTGCCCAAGCCCTGCCCGAGGGCCTGAAGGTAGCTGAGTTCGCCGCCAAGTTCCGCCCTGCGCGCAAAAAGTCCCCAGACCATAATGGCCACCGAGGGCAGCAAAATCAGGTTGGTGTAGTGAACGTGCTGGTCGATGTAGGTGGTTTGAAGGCCGACGAGGTACTCGCCAATGAGCCATGCAAACTGCATGAGCGCGAAAATGATTCCGAAACGAATGGCGGTAAGCATGATCAGTAGTGCGTGTAGGTAGTGGGTGAAGATGCGTCGAATTCGCAAAAGGTTGCACGGCGCACCGCGGAACATCAACGAACAATGAGCCAGTATCGTATGTCCCTGCGTAAGCGTACTTTTGCATTATGGTTCGCAAGGTTCTCGTGGTTTTGGCCGGTTTAGGCCTACTTGGTTTGGGTTTAGCCGCCTGGTTGGGCGCGTTTCGCACCCTGGTAATCAATGACTCCGTACAGGGTGGCTACATCGTGGCCGGGTACGACCACGTGGGTCCGTTTGAACAAATTGGGCCCGTTTTTGAGCGGGCGCACGCCACCACGGATTCGCTGGGTATTGTGGCCGAGGAATACGTCGGCGTGTACTACTCGAACCCCGACGAAGTGGCCGAAGATTCCCTTCAAAGTTTTGCGGGCGTGGTGGTCGGACGAAGCGAAGAAGATTTGGGTACGCTTGATTTTGCGGACTTGCGCCTCGAGCGGATTCCCGAAGGACGCGCCCTGTGGATTGAGGCCCCAAAACCCAATGACCTCGCGATGATCGTTGCCATTATGCGGGCGTACCCTAAGTTGGGTGAGGCGGCTAAGGCGGCCGGTCTGGAGCCGGGTTGGGTGTACGAAGTGCATACCGACAGTACGGTTCGCTTTGTGTTCCAAGAGTATCCGGTGGCACAGGAAGCCATTGATTTGTAATTTTTTGTAGGTTTGTTGGGTATGAATCGCTGGATCTCGTTGCTCTTCGCTGTGCTGCTCGCTTTGGGCAGCGCGTCGTTTAGTATGGGTGGCGGTTCCAACTTGGTGGTTTACCCCAATCCGGCGCAGGGAACGCTGCGCGGCCAGCTCGAGGTGAGCGGTACGCAGCCGGTTTCGCTGACGCTTTATGATATGCTGGGACGCCGGGTTGAGGCCAAGAGCCTGCCGTCAAGCCAGCGCCAGTTCGCCTGGGAAGTGGGCCATTTGCCTGCCGGGATGTACTGGCTCAAGGCCGAACAGGGCGAGACGGTTGTTGCCCAGGTTCGCGTAGTGCTGGCCAAGTAAGGCCGTAGCGAAGGCGCCGCGGCGAGGTAGCCGTAATCTTACGTTTAGTGGACGATTAGCGCCGGACGGCGGGTGGAGCTTGCGGTTCTAATCCGCGAATTCCATGAACCGATTTTTTTTGTTTTGGTGGTTGTTCCCCGCGGCGGGATGCTGCTACACCCTTCGTGCCCAGCCGCTGGCGGCTTGGCATTTTGATTTGGAACGCACGCTGGCCGACAGCGGGTATGCCGAGCTTGAGGCGGTGCGAACCCTGGGCTCCTTCGCGGCCGGAACCGGCAGCGGCAAGGCCTGGTCGCTTCGGGCTTTTGCGCCCCAAGGAACGGAGTCGGGCCAGCGCGGTTGGCAGCTCAGCGCGAACACCCTGGGCATGGACAGCGTTTGGCTGACGGGGCTGCTTCGGGGATCGCCCACTTCGTCGCGCTGGTGGCGGGTGGAGGTTTCCGTGGATTTGGGCAGCACGTGGACGGCAGTTTGGGCGACCGACACCGGCTGGGGTCCGTTTGACACCTGGGTTCCGTTCCGCGTTCCGATGGTTGGGGCCGAAGGCCACGCCCGAGTGGACGTCCGCGCCGTTTCGGTTTTTGCTCCGGTGGCCTTTAGCAACTTCGGCGGAAGTTTTGGGGCCAACCAGGCCTATCAAGGAATGCGGGTTAATCCCGCTTCGGCGACGCAGAACTACAGTACGTCCGGAACCTGGCGCTGGGAAAATTTGGGGGTGCGCGGAACCGAGTCGCCGCCCACGGTTTGGAACGGCCAGCAGTGGTCCATGGGGGCGCCCGATTCGCTGCGCAACGCGCGGGTCGCCAGCAGCTACCTCGGGGCGGGCTTCACCTGTGCCAACCTGAATGTGGCCGCGGGCGCCGTGCTCGAGGTGCTTCCGGGCGGAGCACTCGACGTGCGCGGGCGCGCCGTGATCGACGGAACGGTACTCCTCGATGGGGATTCGCTGGGGACGGCTTCACTTCGGGTCGCCAGCGCGGGCTGGGGCAGTGGCCACGTGTACGGAAGCACGTTTTGGCCTAACGCAGGCTGGCACCAGCTTGCGAGTCCGCTGGATCACGGTGTTTCGGGCCTCACCGGGCTCGACAGCGCCCAGCTTTATTCGTGGAATGCCGACAGCGGGGCCTACCGCCCACCGGGGCTTGGGCTCGGCGCGCGCGGACGGGGATTTTTTGGCTCCGGAAGCGGGAGCGTGGGGCTGCACGGCCCCGTCGCCCGTCAGCCCTGGCGCGGATGGGAACTCGGCTACGCTCCGGGTGCGGCGGCTTCGAGCGGAGTCGGCTTCACAACGGCCGTTCAGGACGGCTGGAACCTACTTGGAAACCCCTTTTGGTGCGGACTGGATTTCAGCAGCTTATCCCGGCAGGGCGTGGATGCGAGCTATTCCATGTGGAACCCCGCGCTTTTTGGCGGATTGGGCGGCTACGAGGCCTACAGCCCGAGCGGCGGCAGCCTGAGCTCGGTGATTCCGCCGCTTCACGGTTTTTGGGTTCGCGCCCAAGGGTCCACGGCCTCGCTGGAATCCGTGAACCAAGGAACCCTGGGTTCGGGGGCGCCGCCCGCCCCGTCGCTTCGATTGGAGCTCCGCGACGCCGCAGATTCCGCGTGTACGGCCTCGGTGTGGCTGGTGCCCGACGCGCACGCAGGGCTTGATTTGGATTTTGGGCACGACGGACTGCAGCGCCCAAGTCCTGCCCCGCTGCGCTGGAGCATTGAAGCCGCCAACGGCGATGCCTTTGCCAAAAAGTGGAACCCCAACCTACCCCTGACGCTTCGGTCGGAAGTGACCCATGCGCGAACCGCCGTGGCGCGGTGCGTGGGGTGCGCGGAGCCGGTGTACCTCGTCGGCGAAACCCAGGTGATTGCCCTCGGTGAAGCGGGTGCGCCCTTGACCCTCGACGGCACGCAGCACTGGCAGCTTACCCGCAGCCTAGGTACCCCAACCAACCCCCAGGATCGCGCGCCATGGCGCGTTGGACCCGGATTTATTTGGGCTCCCGAAGCGGACGAACTGCAGATCGTCAACCTAGTTGGCCAGGTGGTGGCCCACTTCCCGGACGCATGCGACGCGCCCCGCATCCACAACCTGCCCCATGGCCTGTACGTGGTGCGGGTGCGCCAAGGTGCGCAATGGACCCAACGTAAAACCATTTTAACTCCCTGATTATGAAAACAGCTCTTTTTCTCGGCGCCCTGTGGACCGGCCGCCTTTTGGCCCAACCCAGCGACGAAGCCTTGCTCCGATCGTCCTTTGAAGGCATGTTTGAGCCGCCCGTGCCGCTCCCAATCGCAGACGTCCGCGCCGCCGAACCCATGCCTCCCGTGCCGCTGGACGGTGGGGTCGTGCTCCTGATTCTTGGCGGCATCGCGGTTGCCCGAACGCGTTTGGCGCGGTGAGGATCCTGTCGCTGTTGTGGCGGAATCGGCAGCTGCTTTGGGCGTACCTTCGGCTCACCTACTTGATTTTATGGAAGCACTAACCACCTGGATTCGTCAGAACCGGCCCTTTTTAGGGTTCGTAGTGCGCTTCTTAGTGACCTTTTTTGTCTTGAGTTTCCTCTACAGCCTCTACCTCGTGCTGGTTAAGCGAAACGGCGACCTCGACATGGTTACCTACTGGGTGAGCCGATTGAGCCACGAAACAGCGCGCTTGATGGGCGTTGCGGACTGCGAATGGTCCTGCTTCCTGGACGGCTGCTACGTCGGTCGAGAAGGGCGCATGGTCAACATCCTCGAAGGCTGCAACGGACTGAGGCTGGCCATCGTTTACGCCGCCTACGTCATCGGAATTGGCGGTTGGACCTGGCGTTCGCTGCTCCAAGCCTTCGCGGGCCTCTTTGTCGTTCAGCTGTTCAATGTGGTGCGCATCGGCGCACTGGTGGCCCTGCGCGACCACGGCGGCGACACCTACTTCTTTTTCATCAAGTACGTCTTCGGCGTGTTCATCTACGGTTCCATCGTGGTGCTGTGGATTTTAAAGCCCAAAATCGATCGATGGATGGGGGCCAAATAGCGCGCGACCGGCCGTTTTGGCTGTGGAGCATCGCCTTTCTCATGATCTCGATGTTCGTCAGCATTGTAGTGGGCGAAGAAAAGCATGCGCTGGGCATTGACCCGCTCGGAATTCCGTGGGTTCGAAACCTGTACGCGGGCCTAAAAATCGCTTTGGGCATTGGCTACGCGCGAATCATTGGCTTCCGGTGGACCTGGGTGCTCGGACTGGTGGCTTTTGCGCTGCTGGTGCGGACGTTTGCCGAAGGCACGTTCACCGTCGCGCTCATCGGAGCCGCCATGGCCTACCGGGTTATGATGGGAAGGGCCACGGCCTAAATCTTTTTAATGTTTAAACACGAATAACGGATTTCGTACTATATTTGCTTCATTAATGTTTAAACACACAACTATGGCAAATTGGACCATTGACCCCAGCCACTCCGAAATTGGTTTTGCAGCCCGCCACCTGGTCATCACCAAGGTGCGCGGACACTTTGGCGAGTATTCCGGCAGCGTGACCTCGAGCGACGAGGCCCTGAACGACCTCAACATTTCGTTTGAAGCCAACGTAGCGAGCATCAGCACCAAAAACGCCGACCGCGACAACCACCTCAAGTCGGCCGACTTTTTTGACGCCGAGAACCATCCGAAGCTTGCCTTTGTATCGAAGAGCGTTCGCCGCAACGGCAGCGACCTCGCCGTAGACGGCACGATGACCATCCGCGGCGTGGAAAAGCCCGTGTCGCTCCATGTGGAAGTGGGCGGTATTGCCAAGGACCCCTGGGGCAACACCAAGGCGGGCCTGAGCTTTTCGGGCAAGCTGAACCGCAAGGACTTTGGTTTGGCCTTTCACGTGCTGAACGAGGCCGGCGACCTGCTGGTGAGCGACGAAATCCAGCTCGAGGGCGAGGTGCAGCTCAAGCTAGAGGCCTGAGTTTTTGGGCTCGAGGTATTCAGCCACGCGGAGCTCTGCGTGGCTTTTTTTGTGACCGAACAGTGCGAATCGGGAGGAAATGTGCCCGGCGGAGCGCGGCGGGCCATTAAAAACCCGCGCCTCCTTGCGGAGGCGCGGGCACTTCATTTACGATGCGGAAAGGGAGGGATTCGAACCCTCGGTACCCTTGCGGGTACAACGGTTTTCGAGACCGCCCCGATCGACCTCTCTGGCACCTTTCCGTTGGGGGTGCAAATGTAGGAATGGGGGGTTATCTTTAGTATTCAACTACCGCCCTATGCTCCGTGTTTTGCCCTTGGCCCTTGCGGCCGGACTGAGCCTTCCGCTCGCCGCCCAATGGACCCCCAATACCGCCGTCAATACCCCCGTGGCTACGGGTGCCACCGACGACCTACAAGCCATCACGGGACCAAGTGGGCGCACCTATGTCGCCATGTTCCAGCCGAACACGGGCGGGTACAGTCCGCGGCTTCAGGTGCTGAACGAGCAAGGCGTTCCGCGTTTGGGAAGCAACGGAATGGTGTTCAACACCACGACCCCGATGAGCACCTACACGGTGACCTGGGACCTGCGTCTGGACGCCCAAGAGCACGTCTACATTGGGTTTACGGGCACGGGCAATACGGATGCGGTGGTGCACCGGCTGGACAGCGTCGGCAACCACGTGTGGAGCACGTCGGGGGTGGCGCTGGGTCAGGGCTACGACGTCAAACTGCTTCCGCTGGCCAACGGCGACGTGATGGCGGGATGGCTCGACGCCAACGGCGGCGGGGCAAAACTCCGAAAGATTGGCGCGGCCGGGAGCTTTGCGTGGCCGGCGGCCGTGACCATTGCTTCCCCAACTGGATCGGGTCAAGTTCAGGTGGGCGAACTGATGGAGTACAGCAACGGCGACGTGCTGGTTATTTTTTATGTGCGCACTGGGTTCGGGCCCTCTGCCCTGCCCTACGCGCAACGCTACTCGGCCTCGGGTACGGCCGTTTGGCTTCAGCCCAAGGCCTTGACGAGCGGCTGGTACGTGTACAGCAACCGCCGTTTTCCGCTGGTGCAGCGGGGCGACACCGCCTACTTTGGGATGGCCGCCGCGCAGGGCCTTGACCTTCAGGCCAAGGTGCAGCGCATTAATCCGCTGGGCGGACTCCCTTGGGGAACCAACGGCATCGACGTGTCGACGCTCAACAACCAGTACGAGCGGAATGTGACGATGGGCGTGGCGCCGGACGGCGACATGCTCTACGTGGCCGCCGAGGTAACCCCAACCAGCCAGGGCCAGATGGGCACGATTTTGCAAAAAATGCACGTAAAAACCGGCGCGCTCCCGTGGGGCGCTGCGGGGCGCATGCTGTTCAATCCCAGCAACAAAGACCAAAGTCCGCAGGGCGACATGGGCTTCATTGCCAGCAAGCCCGTAATCCTCTACAGCGACGGCTTCAACAACGGCGGAACTCCGGTGCGCTTGCTTGCGGCCTTTTTGGACACGGCCGGGGCACTGACCGACAGCATTCCCGTGGCCACCTACACGTCGCCCAAGGGTCGCGTCCACTTGAGCGGAGCGGTGAATTTTGACGTGACGGTCGTCTGGGCTGAAGACCGCGGCGCCGGAACCCTCGCCTTTGCGCATCGCCTGAACCGCACGCCCTGCCCCGCCGTGAGCGCGGGGGCGAGCTGGGGTTCAGTGCTTGATTCTGCATGGTTGACCTACACGGGGGGCGGGGCGGATTCGCTGTACTGGACGCTGGGCGACGGCACCACGGCTTCGTCAGCACCGACCGACACCCTGCACCACCGGTACCCCGCCATCGGCACCTACACGGTGTGGCAGTACGCCTTTCGGGACTGCGGAACAGTGGATTCCGCCACGTTTAGTGTTCAAATTCAAGGCATTGGACTGAATGAAGCCGCGACAGCCTGGCGTCTAGGGCCCAATCCCACAGACGGAACCCTTGTGCACCCCGGCCCCGTATTGGGCAATGCGCGCCTAGTAAACGTGCACGGTCAGGTGGTGGCGTCGGTCACAGACTGGGTACCCGGCAACGTTTGGGTACTGCCTACGGACGTCACCTCAGGCATGTACTATGTGATCAGTGACCTAGTGCACCAAAAAATTGTGG
>JAJTFK010000024.1 GCA_021298655.1 Cryomorphaceae bacterium
TTCCGCGGCGCTGGGCCGAACCGGGTTATGCGTGGAACTGGGGCGATCGAGGCCTGTACGTGCGCGCTTCGGGTCGGGGTGTGGCGCCCTTGGGGTCGCCGCGTTGGGTGCTTCGAAGCTGGGAGGTTCAAAAAGGCCGTCAGGGGGCCAACGTGGTGCTGCGCGTGGCCCGACTGGGAGATCCACTCGCCGAAGGAAGGTCCCTGCGCTACCGCCGCGACGGCGGCGACTGGGTCGATTTGGGTGCGGGCCGCAGCCTGGTGCTCTCGGGCCTGTCGTCGGGCTCCCACGTTTTGGAGCTCGAATCCGATCCGCTGCAGCGCTTCACCGTGATGCTGCCGCGGCCGTGGTGGGCGCAGCCGAGGTTTTGGATTCCGCTGGCGCTGTCGTTGGCGGTGGCCGGTTCCGTGTTCCTGACGTTTGCGCTGCGCCGCCGCCGCGAAGCCAAAAAATGGGCTCGCGAAAAAGCCGAACTCGAGCGCATGGCGCTCCGGCTGCAGATGAACCCGCACTTTACGTTTAATGCCTTGGAGTCCATTTCGTCGTTTGTTCTCGAACAAAAGCCCCGAGAAGCCGTGCAGTACCTCAACCGCTTCGCGCGCTTGATGCGCTACACGCTTGAAAAGGCCGAGCAGGAACGCGTTGCGCTCTCCGACGAGCTCGACGCCCTGGCGCACTACGTGGCCTTGGAGCAAATGCGCTTTGATCGGCAGTTTGATTTCGTGCTGGAGGTCGACGAAGACTTGGATGCCGGCGACCTGGCCATACCGCCGATGCTGCTGCAGCCCTTGGTCGAAAACGCCATTTTGCACGGACTACGTCCCCTCGTCGGGCGCCGAGGTTGCCTCACCCTGCGCGTCCTGCAGGCGGTTGAGCCCGGCCGGCTCCGCATAGAGGTCGAAGACAACGGCGTCGGACGCGGCGCAGCCTCCGCCCAGCGAACGGGCGACGAAGGGCAAAAGCGGTCCATGGCCACCCGGATTTTGGCGAGCCGACTCAAGGCCCTGAGCGAGGCCACCGGCAGTCCCTTTTCGCAGTCGGTCGAGGACCTCAATGAGGGAACGCGCGTCGTCCTTGCGCTCCCGAAGGACGAACTATGGGGTTCGTAGGGTAAGTTAGCGGTTATGAAGGCCCTTCTGCTCGACGACGAAGCCCCCAGCCGCAAGGCATTGCGCGGCAAACTGGAACTCTTTTGCCACCAGGTACGCGAAATCTACGAAGCCTCCACGGTCGACGAGGCCTGGGAAGTGCTGCTGGGCCGCAAGCCCGACCTGCTTTTTCTGGACCTGCACCTGGCAGGCGAATTGGGATTCGACCTACTGGAGCGCCTTTCGAAGGACGAGCCCGAGTGGACCGGCGCCGTCATTGTGGTTACGGCGCACGACAGCTATGCGCTGCGGGCGTTCAAGGCCAGTGCGGTGGACTACCTTCTCAAGCCCATTGACCCCGAGGAACTTGCCCGGGCGGTGAAAAAGGCCACGGCGGCCCTTCCCGCGTCCCACATTGGGGCCCTGGTCGACAACCTGCGGGACCGCGGCGACAAAAAGCTGGTGATTTCGAGTACCGAAGGCATGCACGTGGTTCGGATCACCGAAATTCTTCGCTGCGAGTCCACGTCAAACTACACCCAGTTTTTCATGCGCGGCGGCAAAAAGCTCCTCGCGTCACGCACCCTAAAAGACTACGAGGCCATTTTGGCGCCCTACGATTTCGAACGGGTACACAAGTCGCACCTGGTCAACATGGACGTGGTCAAGCGCTACGTTCCCAGCGACGGAGGCTACCTGATTTTGGAAGACGATTCCAACGTGCCGGTTGCGAACCGAAAGAAGGACGTGGTTCTGGCGCGGCTGAAGGCGCTGTAGCCGTTGGCTAGCGACCAACTACTGGTTACTGATTTTCCACCGACTTCGCCATGTCCTCCACCGCACGGCGCAAGGACTCTTTGTAGTCGGCAATGCGCTGGCGCAAGGCCAAATCGGCAGTTCCTAAAATTTGGGCTGCCAGAATTCCCGCGTTGGCTCCGCCGTTCAGGGCCACGGTGGCGACCGGTACGCCCTTGGGCATTTGAAGGATGCTGAGTACGGAATCCCAACCGTCGATGGAGTTGCTGCTTTTAACCGGAACCCCAATTACCGGAAGGGGTGTGGCGCTGGCGACCATTCCGGGAAGGTGCGCGGCACCGCCGGCACCGGCGATAATCACCTGGATTCCACGGTCGGCGGCCGTTTGCGCGTACTCCAGCATGCGCACCGGGGTGCGGTGGGCCGAAACGACGGTGATTTCGTAGGCAACCCCCAGTTCCTTGAGCAGGTCGGCGGCACCTTGCATTACCGGCAGGTCGCTTTGGCTGCCCATGATGATGCCCACGCGGGCGGAATTCGTCGTGCTCATGATTGGGGGGTGCTTTGGGCTTTTAGGGCGTCGCGGGCGGCGGCGGCGCGGCTTCGCGCTTCGTTGACGCTGCTGCCGACGGCGGTCCAATGTCCCAGTTTGCGAAAGGGGCGGGTTTGGGTTTTTCCGTACAGGTGCAGGTGGCAACCCGGCACCGATAGGGCCTCGTCCAAGCCTTCGTAGGCGACCGGGCCACGGAATCCTTCGGCACCAACCACGTTGGCCATCACCGTGGGCTGGCGCAGGGCCGTCGATCCCAGCGGAAGACCGGTGGCGCAGCGCAGAAGCTGCTCAAACTGCGAAGTTTCGCAGCCTTCGATGCTCAGGTGGCCGGAATTGTGGGGGCGGGGTGCGACTTCGTTGATCAGCCAGCGTCCGTCGCGGGTGTAGAAAAACTCCACGGCGAGTAGGCCCAAAATTCCGAGTTCGGTGGCCGCGCGGCGGGCGAGTTGCTCGGCCTCGGCCAAGGCCTCGGCGGGCAGGGGCGCGGGGCAGACCACAAACTCCACCTGATTGGCTACCGGGTGAAACTCCATGGCGACCGGTGGAAAAACGGCCGTGCTGCCGTCGGGGTGTCGGGCCACGATGACGCCGATTTCTTCGGCAATGTCCACCAAGGTTTCGGCGACGCAGGGCTGCTCGGGCAGGCCGTCGAGTTCGCTCCGATGGCGAATCACCGAAACGCCAAAGCCGTCGTAGCCACCTTGAGCGAGCTTCCACACCAGCGGCAGCGTCCAGCGGCCAGAATCCACGGCCTCGCGAAGTCCCGAAGCGGCGTCAAACCGCTCGTAGTGCGAGGTGGGCAGGCCGTTCGCGGCCCAGAAGTCTTTTTGAGCGCCCTTGTTTTGAATGGTACGCAGCGCCGCGGCGGGCGGAAAGCAGCGAACGCCCTCGGCCTCGAGGTCGGCCAATGCATCGACGTTGACCGTCTCGATTTCGATCACGGCGGCTTGGGCGCCGCGGGCAAATTCCATCACGGTCGCGTAGTCCGTAAAATCCCCCACCGCAAATCGGCGCACGCCCCAGCGGCAGGGCGCTTCGGCATCGGGGTCTAGGGCGCGCACTCCTACGTCCATGCGCAGGGCTTCGGCGAGGAACATTTTGCCAAGTTGGCCGCCCCCAAGCAGGGCAATTTCAAAGTTGGGGTTGGCGAGGGCTGAACTCATGCGTCAAGGCGCACCGCTTCGGCCAGCGGATGCACGGCAAAGGTACGGCCGGTTTTTCGCTCGATGCAGGCAAAGCGGGTGCGGCGCTTCGGTCCTTTGCGGAATTCCATGCGGTTGGCCAAGCGGAACCAGGTGCCTTCCGGCAGCTGCTCCACCCGCAGCGCGTCGGCGTCGGCCCGCAGCGCCCGCAGCAAGTCGGGCGCCGCACCGCAGGAGGCCTTGGGCTTATGGAGTTGGCGCTGCAGCGCCCGCGCCACGGCCGGGCTGAACACGCCGGGAACTGCCAAAAAAGGTGCGATCAACTCGCGGTAGCGCCGCTGCCATTCCGCACCGTGGGGTGCGCAACCCAAGCCGTCCCAGGCCTTGACCTGGGCGTGGGCCAGCTCGTGCAGCAGGGTGATGAGCATCGCCTCGGGCTGCAGGTCGCGGTTCAAAAAAATCTTGGCTCCGAGGTCGGGCCGCCATCGGTAGGAGCCCCACTTGCTCGACCGCGGCGGGGTCAGCGCAATTTCGCCGCGAAACGCGCGCACGATGCGCGCCACTTCGGCCTCCGACGCTTCGGGAATGCGCCCCGCAATTCGCCGCCAGTTTCGGTCACCGCCTTCCATGGACGTAAAACTACGCGAACTACCTTGCATCGCTCAATACCCTCTTTAGCATGCACCTTCTCAACCAGGTTTGGCTCCAGCGCGGACTCCTGCACGCGCCCATTAATGCCCTGTTAACGTTCACGTGGGTGACGATGTACGAACACGGAACCCAATGGATTTCGGCAAACAGCCCCCGCAGCCTGCTGCCGCTTCTGTGGATGGTTTTTGCGCAGACGGGTATTTCGCTCCTTGCCGCGCGGTGGACCGAGCCACGCTGGCCCCGACTGGGTCGGTTCGTGGCCATTGCCGTCGGGCAGCTGGCGGTTCCGCTGATCTTGCTCGGGAGCTACGCGACGGCGGCCTGGGGCCTCACCCTCGATTAGTTGCGAAAGTTCGGGCAGTCGCAGCCGCGCCCCGAGCCGCAGGAGGTAACCGCACCGGCGCTCGCCAGGGCGAGCAGGATAATCCAAATACGTCGCTTCATGCCCCTAAGGTAGCGTACCTTTGACCACGATGCTCAGTGGATTTTTGCGCGGCCTTGGGTCCTACTTCCTCTTCCTCGGAGCGGTGCTTCGCCGCCCCGAGTCGTGGCGCGAATACGTCAAGTCTTTTGTGCGCGAAACCGAACTGCTCGGCATGAGCAGCATCCCCCTGGTGGTCTTTATTTCGCTCTTCATGGGCGCGGTTCTGACCATTCAAACCGCCATCAACCTCGACGACCCCTTCATTCCCGACATGTACATCGGCATAGCGGTTCGCGAAGGCATCATCCTTGAGTTTGCCCCGACCATCGTTTCGCTCATTTTGGCCGGCAAGGTCGGGTCCAACATTTCTTCGTCGCTCGGCACCATGCGCGTTACCGAACAAATGGATGCCCTGCAGATCATGGGCATCAATCCGGCCAGCTACTTGGTGTTGCCCAAAATTGGCGCCTGCCTGTTGTTCTTTCCCATCCTGGTCGTTTTCAGCATCTTTATGGGGCTCTTGGGCGGATACCTCGCCGGCGACTGGCTGCATTTGGTGAATCCCGACAGCTTTTTGCTGGGCTACTTTGACGAATTCAGGCCCTACTACATCCTGTATTCCCTTACCAAAACCACGGTGTTTGCCTTCATCATCAGTTCCATTTCGGCCTGGTACGGATTCAACGTTCGCGGTGGCGCCGTCGAAGTCGGCAAGGCCAGCACCCAGGCGGTGGTGGCGATGTCGTTCAGCATCATCTTGTTCAACTACATCCTCACGGATGTCATGCTGCAGTAGGCCGTGATTGAGGTGCGCGGAATCAAAAAAACCTTTGGCGACCAAGCGGTTCTCAAGGGAATTGACATGCAGCTCGCTCCGGGGCAGTGCAACCTAATCATCGGCTCCAGCGGTTCGGGCAAGACGGTGCTGCTCAAATCCATCGTCGGACTCATTACCCCCGACGAAGGTCAGGTGCTGCTCGATGGCCGCGACTGGACGGCCATGAAGGAACAGGACCGCAAGGAACTGCGCCAAGAAATGGGAATGGTTTTTCAGGCTTCCGCCCTGTTCACGAGCCTGAGCGTCGAAGAAAACGTGCGCTTTCCGCTGGACTTTTTTTCGCAGCTGTCCGCAGCCGAAAAAAAAGAGCGTGTGGCGTTTTGCCTGGATCGGGTGCGGATTCCCGAGTCCGCGCTAAAGAAAAACCCCGCCGAACTCTCGGGCGGAATGCAAAAGCGCGTCGCCATTGCCCGGGCCATTGTGCTCAACCCCAAGTACCTATTTTGCGACGAGCCCAATTCGGGCCTTGATCCCGAAACGTCGATCGTCATCGACCAGCTGATTCAGGAGATTACCCGGGAATTTGGCATGACCACGGTGGTCAACACCCACGACATGAACTCGGTCCTCGAGATCGGCGATCACGTGGTGCTGCTGCGCCACGGCTACAAAGTGTGGGAGGGCACGGGCCCCGACATCCTCAAGTCCGACGACCAAGAGGTGGTGGACTACGTCTTTCGAAGCGCCCTGTTCAAGCGGGTCCGCTCCGCTATGAACAAGTAACTAGTTGCTGGTTACTAGCTGTTCCGCCAATACCCAAATGCGGGCGAGGGTCTCCGGCTGATCCCAGGTCGCAGCTAAGTCGGGCCACTCCATGACTTCCGCAAACACCCGGTCCATTTGGCGGCCGCGCTCCAGGGCCACCGCGTAGGGGATGTGGCTGAACGTGACCTGCGTGTAAAGCGGAATCCAAAAGTCGGGGCGCTCGGCGTGAAGGCGGCCTTCTATTTTCTTGCGCAGCAAGAACTCGGGCTGGCCCGTGAGGTCGCGCATCTCGATAAAGTTGAGCAGCGCCAGCTCGGCGATGGCGTCGGCATTTGGCTTGCGTTCGGCTTCGAAGGCCGGGAAGAGGGTCGCGGGGTCTTCGCCCAGCGCGTCCATCATTTGGTTGAGTACGAAGCAGTCCTCGAATCCGGAATTCATGCCTTGGCCATAAAACGGAACGATGGCGTGGGTTGCGTCGCCAAACAGCACCACCTTGCCCTTGGACCAGGGCCAAGAGCGCACAATGCTCAGCTTGCTCACGGGGTTGGCTGCCCACTGTTCCGCGAAGTCGGGCATCATGGCTAGCGCGTCCGCAAAGAACTCGCCAAAAAAGACCTCGGCCTTTTCGGGCGTGTCCAGGGCGGCGAAGCTCACGGGACCTTCGTTCGGAAAGAACAGGGTCATGGTGAAGCTTCCGTCGGGGTTGGGCAAGCCAATGAGCATGTAGCTCGCTCGGGGCCAAATGTGCAGGGCCTCGCGCTCAATGAGTGAGCTTCCGTTCGGGCCGGCCGGGATCAGTAATTCCTTGTAGCCGTGCTCGATGAACTGTTCGGTCCATTCCATGGCGCCTTGGGCCTGAAGGGCTTTGCGGATTCCGGAATTGGCCCCGTCGGTGGAAAACACGGCGTCAAATTCCCCGGATCCCTGGCCCTCGGGCGTGGTCCAGCGAATGCGGCCCGAGTTGGCGTCGTCGAGGTCGGTATCGTGCTCAAAGTGCAGGCGAACGTTGGCGTGCTTTTCGGCCTCGGTCATGAGGGCCATGTTGATTCCGCCCCGAGAAACCGACCAGATGGCCTGGCCGTCCTTGCCGTAGGGCTGGGTGGTCAGGGTTCCGTCTACGGCGTGCATCACCCTTCGGTACATCGGAATGGCCTCGCGGCGCACGGCCTCGGCCACGCCCACGGCCTCGAGCGCACGCCATCCGCGGTCGCTCAGGGCGAGGTTGATCGAGCGTCCGCCCTTGTAGCCGGCTTGGCGCGAATCCGCACGGCGTTCAAATACGTCTACTCGGTAGCCGCGCTGGGCGAGGAAGGTGGCCCAAAGGCTCCCGACCAACCCGGAACCGACAACGGCCGCATGCGGGGTATGGCTCATAATCTTATTTGGTTAGGGATTCGGCGAGCAGGGCCTCGAGTCGAGCCAGGTCGCGGTAGGACGAATAGAGCGGCGCCACGGCCATGCGGACCGTGCCCGGTTCCCGCCAGTCGGCGTAGACGCCTTTGGACACGAGGTAGTCGAAAAAGCGGCGGTCGCGACCCACGAACTGCACCGATACCTGGCAGCCGCGGTCCTTCGCGGCTCGGGGCGTTAGCACCTTGATTTCTTGGCCCGTTTGGGCCGCAAGGTGGTCGAGCATTCCGAGCAGTACGTCGGTCATCGCCAAGGACTTCGCGCGGTATGCATTCAGGTCTGCGCGGTCAAACAGGTCAAGGGCGGCGCGCTGGGCGGCCATGCCGAGCACCGGGGCGTTGGACCACTGCCAGGCCTCGGCGCTGGCTTCGGGTACAAATTCCGGCGGCATGGCAAAGACCCGGGCTGGAATTCAGGTACTTGTAGGAGCACCACGCGGCGAAGTCGACGCCCCATTCGTGAAGCTTCAGCGGAACGTTGCCCATCGCGTGGGCCAAGTCCCAGCCGACGAGCATGCCCTTGGCCTGGGCGGCGGCGGTGATTTCGGCAATGGGGTAGGAGCGGCCTGTGAAGTAGTGCACGCCGCCCATGAGCAAGGTGGCTCCGCGCCGTCCGTGGGCCTCAATGGCCGCCAAAACTTCGTCGGGCGTGGGCGCTCCTTCGGGGTCGGTTCCGCGAATTTCAAAAAGTTCGCCGTCTGCGTGCCACTGGGCTTGGCTAGCCAGGGCATATTGGTCCGAAGGGAAGGCCTTGGCCTCGCACATGAGCAGCGGACGCTCGGCAGTCGGGCGGTAAAACGACGCGAGCAGGGTGTGGAGGTTGCCGGTGAGCGAGCCCATGGCGACCACTTCGGTCGGCTTGGCGCCAGCCAGGCGCGCCAGCGAATCGGTCAGGCGTTCGTGGTAGGGCATCCAGGGATTGGGGCCGTGAAAATGGGCCTCGACACCGTACGTCTGCCAGCTCTCCAGTTCGGTGCGCAGGGCGGCTTCGGTGCCGCGCGGCTGAAGGCCTAAGGAGTTGCCCGTCAGGTAGATAACCTCTTCGCCGTCTCGGGTCGGGAGGTGGAATTCCGCCCGCAACGGAGCCAGGGGGTCGGCGGCGTCGCGAAGGGCCGCATCGTCAATGCTGATAAAACGGTTCATAAGGGCTGAACAAGCGTGCGCAAGGTAGGTTATACCGAAAGTAATTTTGCTCGCTCAACCACTCAAATTCAGCCCGCCATGCAGGGAAGTTTCGAAGGCCGCCACATTGGCCCCCAGTCCGCAGAAAAACAGCAAATGCTTCAAGCGATTGGAGCGAAAAGCCTCGATCAGCTGATCGACGAAACGGTGCCCGCGGGAATCCGCAGTCCGCGCGCGCTGGACATCGCACCCGCCGTCAGCGAACCCGAGTACCTGCGCCACATTTACGGCATTTCGCAGAAGAACCAGGTCTTCACGAGCTACATCGGCCAAGGCTACCACCCGGCCGCCCTACCTGCCGTGATTCAGCGCAATATTTTGGAGAATCCGGGATGGTACACGGCCTACACGCCCTACCAGGCCGAGATTGCCCAAGGCCGCCTCGAGGCCTTGCTCAACTACCAGACCATGGTCATTGACTTGACCGGTATGGAAATCGCCAACGCGTCCCTGCTCGACGAGGCCACGGCCGCTGCCGAGGCCATGACGCTCCTTTTGGCCGCCCGCAGCCGCGAGCAGCAAAAGCGCGACGTCCTAAAGTTTTTTGTGGACCACGACGTCTACGCCCAGACCAAGGCCCTGCTGCAAACCCGGGCTGAGCCCATCGGGGTTGAGCTGGTGTTCGGCGACGCCATGACCTTTGAGCCGACCGACGCATTCTTTGGCGCACTGGTGCAGTACCCAACGGCCAGCGGCAGCATTCGGGACTACGTGGAGTTCAGCGCGGCCTGCGCCCGCCACGAGGTGCGCCTCGCGGTGGCGGCCGACGTACTCGCCCTTACCCTCTTGCCGTCGCCCGGAAGCTGGGGTGCCGACGTCGTGTTTGGAACCACGCAGCGCATGGGCATTCCCATGGGCTACGGCGGTCCGCATGCGGCCTTTTTTGCCAGCAAGGATGCCTACAAGCGCTTTATGCCGGGCCGCATCATCGGCCGCACCATCGACGTGGACGGCAAGCCCGCGCTCCGCATGGCCCTCCAGACCCGCGAGCAGCACATCAAGCGCGACAAAGCGACCTCCAACATCTGTACGGCCCAGGTTCTGCTCGCCGTGATGGCCGGAATGTACGCGGTGTACCACGGCCCTGAGGGCCTGCGCGCCATCGCCGAGCGCATCCACGCCAAGGCAAGCGGTATTGCCGATGCCCTCAAAAAGTTGGGTGTTGCCCCGATGCACGAGCAGTTCTTTGATACCGTGTCGTTCGCGGCCAGCGACGCGCAGCGTTCCGCCCTGAAAAAGGCCACGGAAGCCCACGGTATCAACCTCGGCTACTCGGAATCGGCGGTGCACATCAGTACCCACGAACTCATGAACGGCGACGACGCCACCGCCCTGGTGGCCGCCCTGGCCCAAGGACTGGGTGCCACGGCGCCTTCCTACGCCGACGGCGCCCGCCGCATGCCCGCGCTGCGAACCGACGCCATTCTGACGCACCCTGTGTTCCACAGCTACCGCAGCGAAACCGAGATGATGCGCTACATCAAAAAGCTGGAGCGACGCGACATCTCGCTGAACCACAGCATGATTTCGCTCGGAAGCTGCACCATGAAGCTCAACGCCGCCGCCGAAATGCTGCCCTTGAGCTGGCCGGCCTTCGCCAACATGCACCCCTTTGTGCCGGTGGAGCAAGCCGCGGGCTACCACGAGGTGCTGCGCAGCCTCGAGCGCGACCTCGCCGAGGTGACGGGCTTTGCCGCGACCTCGCTGCAGCCGAATTCGGGTGCCCAAGGTGAGTACGCCGGATTGATGGTGATTCGCGCCTACCACCGCAGCCGCGGCGACCATCATCGGGTTACGGCCCTGATCCCGTCATCGGCCCACGGCACCAACCCCGCCTCTGCCGTAATGGCCGGAATGGACGTCGTCGTGGTGGGTTGCGACGAACACGGAAACGTGGACCTTGCCGACCTGCGCGCCAAAGCCGAGCTCCACAAGGACACGCTGGCCGCGATGATGGTGACCTACCCCTCGACCCACGGGGTGTTTGAGTCGGGCATCAAGGAGGCCACGGCCATCATCCACGAGTTCGGCGGCCAAGTCTACATGGACGGCGCCAACATGAACGCCCAAGTGGGCTTGACTTCTCCGGGTATGATCGGTGCCGACGTCTGCCACCTGAACCTGCACAAGACCTTTGCGATCCCCCACGGCGGTGGCGGTCCCGGGGTGGGTCCGATCTGTGTGGCCAGCCACCTCGCGCCCTTCCTTATGGGGCATCCGATGGTGGACTGCGGCGGAGCCCAGGGCATCGGTCCGGTTTCGGCCGCGCCCTTTGGCAGTGCGCTCGTCACGCTGATTTCGTACGGATACATTAAGATGCTGGGCGGCGAAGGCCTCACCAACAGCACCAAGATGGCCATTCTCAACGCGAACTACATGAAGTTCCGCCTCGAAAAGGCCTACCCGATTTTGTACACGGGCGAACACGGCCGCGCAGCCCACGAGATGATTTTGGACTGCCGTCCGCTTAAGCGCGACACCGGCGTCGAGGTGACCGACATTGCCAAGCGCCTAATGGACTTTGGCTACCACGCGCCGACCGTGAGTTTTCCGGTGGCGGGTACGATGATGGTCGAGCCCACGGAATCGGAATCGCGCGTCGAGCTGGATCGCTTTTGCGACGCCATGCTGGCCATTCACGCCGAGGCCATGGCCATTGCCAACGGCAGCGCCGACCCGATGAATAATCCGCTTAAGAACGCACCCCATACCCAAGCGATGCTGGTCGCTGAGGAATGGTCGATGCCCTACAGCCGCCAGCAGGCGGGTTACCCGATGGCGGACTCCCTAGAAAATAAGGTTTGGCCTGCCGTGCGCCGCGTCGACGACGCCTACGGAGACCGCAACCTCATCTGTACCTGTGCACCCATTGAATCCTACCAATCCTAATTTTGAATCACTTTCTGTCGTAAGTTTGAAATTCTTCAACGCCAACACGTTTTATACATGAAAAAATCTACACTTTTCTTAGGCGCACTCCTGCTTTCGGGAGGTGCCTTTGCGCAGCAAAGCCTTCGGACTTTGGCCAACGAGCGCACGGTAGACGAGGCCCCCGCCCGCCTGCTAAGCACCGACGAAGTTGCCAAGTACTACCAAGGTGAAACCGTTATTTGGACGGAGAACTTCGCCAACGGCATCCCGACTACGTGGATGAACTACGGTACGGCCAACGGCACGGCCGATCCCGATGCCAAGTGGGAGTACCGCGGTACCACCACCACCCCGTCGAATGCAACGGGTTCACGCGGGGCCTACGCGGGTCCGGCGAGCACCGGCCAGCTTCCCATTCAAAGCGCCACCGCCGCCAACGGTTTTGTGGTTTTTGACTCCGACTTCTTGGACAACAACGGCGTCGCCGGCAACTTCTGCGGTACGGGCGCACTGGCTTGTGCACCGCACGTAGCCAACCTCGAGACGGGCGTAATCAACCTGCTGGGCCACCCTACGGTAGACCTGGTGTTCACGCAGTACTACCGCCGCTTTGCGGGCCCAGGTGGCGTGCAGTCGGTTCCCGCTACCTACCTCGACTTCTCGACCGACGGCGGTCAGACGTGGACCGGCAACGTAGCCCTCAACGCTGCCATTGCCGTGAACAGCGCCACGCCGCGCAACTCGGCCGTAGCCGTGAGCATCGGTCAGTACGTAGGTAACCAAGCCAACGTGAAGATTCGCTTCCGTTTTGACGGCGACTACTACTTCTGGCAGCTCGACGACATCCAGGTAATTTCTACCCCCAAGAACCGCCTCACCTTCACGGTGGGTTCCGACGGTGCGCCTCCCCGCGACATCGTGTACGGTGCCAACCAAGAGTCTGCGCGCATGGGCCACATGACCCTCAAGCAGGTTCGTCCGGTAGCGTTTGACGTTAACTGCTTCAACAGCGGCCAAAACGCCCAGACCAACGTGAAGCTTCAGGTTAAGGTGTTCAACAACACGGGTGTGGTTCAGACGATTAACTCACCGGTTATTGCTTCGCTTCCTTCGGGCGACACCGCAACGTGGAACCAACTCAACACCTACACGGCTGCTTGGACTCCTTCGGCCGCTGGGGTGTACGGCTTCACCTACAACCTCGTTTCGGATTCCGTGAACATCAGCTCAGACACCCTTCAGCTGGTTGTCTCTGATTCCCTCATGTCGCTTGACTTCGGAGATTGGAACAACAGCATCGGTGCTTCAACCAACACCACGCAGTGGGGCGATGGATCGCAGATGACCAACATGCAGGAGCTGGTGAACGACGAGATGCTCTTCGGTGCACGCGTGTACATCAGTTCTTCAAGCCAGGCTGGCGCCATCCTTGAACTGAGCGTGTACGACTCATCCGGTTTCTTGGGCAGCAACGGCGGTTGGGATGCCAACAAGCTCGTGGCCTACGGCCAGCGCGTTCTTACGGCCGATGACGTGACCAACGGATATGTGTTCTTCAACTTTGCCGACACCAATACCGGCCGCGGCGTAGTCTTGAACAGCAGCAACATTGGCTACTACTTCAACCTGACGATGTACAACAACCAAGGCACGAACACGCTCTTGATCCGCAACGACCAGACATTTGCGGCTCGTTCGGGCACCAAGTACATGTACCTCGCCGCCCTGGGTAGCTGGTACAGCGGGTACAGCAATTCACTTACGTTCAACAACCTGTGGATTCGCTCGATCAACTGTCCCGCAACGAACGCGGCCAACTGTATGGCTACGAGCGTTGGTGAAAACCCCCTCAATGAGGTGGTTGTGGCTCCGAACCCCGCTTCAGATTTCGTGTACGTAAACTTCGGCCTGCTCTTCGGTGAGCACGCTGTAGAGGTGCTCGATCTGACCGGCAAGGTGGTTAAGTCGACCAAGGTGCAGGCTGACGCCAACGTACCGGTATTCGTAGGCGACCTTGAAAGCGGCCTGTACATGGTGCGCATCGCAAAAGGTGGCGACGTGAAGACCTTTAAGGTGTCGGTTCTGTAAGGAACGACGCGTTATTAAGCGAGGCGGCCCGGGGGAAATCCCGGGCCGCTTTTTTTGCGCCCGCCGCGAGCCGCGGTCGGCGACCTAAGGCGGGGCTAAGTGCTCCGAAGTTTAAATCTTTGGTGCTTTGCCGCCCAAGACGGTTCGCGTGATAAAGTCCTTCTCTAGGGACCAGCCGCGGGCCGGGCTGTACTCGCGTCCGTAGAAAATGATTTGAAGGTGGAGCTTGTTCCAACGCTCTTTGGGGAACAGCTTTTTGGCGTCCTTCTCGGTTTGTTCCACGCTTTTGCCCGAGGTCAGCCCCCAACGCGTCATAAGCCGATGAATATGGGTGTCCACCGGGAATGCGGGCACGCCAAAGGCCTGGCTCATCACCACCGACGCGGTTTTGTGGCCCACACCCGGCATGGCTTCAAGGGCTTCAAACGACTGCGGAACCTCGCCGCCGTGGAGGGCGACGATCATCTCCGACAGGCCCTTCAGTCCCTTGGATTTCATCGGAACCAGCCCGCAGGGCCTTATGATTTCAGCAATTTCCTCGACACTCAGCGCGGCCATGGCCTCGGGCGTGTCGGCCTTCGCGAAGAGGGTAGGGGTAATGGTGTTCACTCGGGCATCCGTGCACTGCGCCGAGAGCACCACGGCACACAGCAGGGTGAAGGGGCTGTAGTGGTCCAGCGGAATCGGCGTTTCCGGGTAAAGGGCTTCGAGCGCTTCGATTAGGTAGGCGGATTTTTGCTTCGCGGTCACGGAACAAAGGTCATGCAGCCGGCGTTACCTTGGTGTACAAACTATGTGATTTATGACCCACCTCAACCCCGGCGACCTCGCCCCAAAGTTTGAAGCCCAAGACCAGCACGGCGCCACCGTAACGCTGGACCAGTTCGCAGGCCAAAAAGTAGTACTGTACTTTTACCCCAAGGACGATACTCCGGGCTGTACGGCCGAGGCTTGTTCCTTCCGCGACGGCCAGTCCGACCTTCAGAAAGCGGGCTACGTGGTCCTCGGCGTTTCGCCCGACAGCGTGAAGTCCCACGGCAAATTCGCCGACAAGTTCTCGCTCAACTTTTCGCTGCTCGCCGATACCGAGAAGCACATTTGTCAAGCCTACGGCGTGTGGGGCAAGAAGAAGTTTATGGGCCGCGAATACGACGGGGTAAACCGCGAAACCTTTGTGATTGGAGCGGACGGTCGCATCGAGCGCGTCATCACCAAAGTGGACACCAAAGAGGCTACCAAGCAAATTCTCGCAGGGGCCTAAAACCTTCGGAATTCTTATCAACCGCCGTTGCGGCAGCCGTGGCAAGCGCGTACTTTCGTTTAGCCGACGACTGCTCGTGACGGCGCCCCTACTTTTGGCCTAAACCATTAATAATTAAGCACAATGAGTCAAGAACGCGAAGCCAAACTGAAGGCCCTGCGCCTCACCATGGAGAAATTAGACAAGACCTACGGCAAGGGGGCCGTAATGCTTATGGGCGATAAGGCGGTTGAAGAAGTGGAGATCATTCCTTCGGGGTCGTTGGGGCTCGACATTGCCCTTGGCATCGGTGGATACCCCCGCGGCCGCGTGATCGAAATCTACGGTCCGGAATCCTCGGGTAAAACCACGCTTACCCTTCACGCCATTGCCGAAGTTCAGCGCAAGGGCGGCATTGCGGCCTTCATCGACGCGGAGCACGCGTTTGACCGCTTTTATGCCGAAAAACTCGGTGTCAAGACCGAAGACTTGATTATTTCGCAGCCCGACAACGGAGAGCAGGCCCTGGAAATTGCCGACAACCTGATTCGTTCGGGCGCCATCGACCTGATTATTGTGGACTCGGTGGCGGCCCTCACGCCCAAGGCCGAAATCGAAGGCGAAATGGGCGATTCCAAGGTGGGCCTGCACGCCCGCTTGATGTCGCAAGCCCTTCGCAAGCTCACGGCGACCATTTCGAAGACCAACTGCACCGTAGTGTTTATCAACCAGCTTCGCGAAAAGATTGGGGTAATGTTTGGCAACCCCGAAACGACTACGGGCGGTAATGCGCTGAAGTTCTACGCCTCGGTGCGACTGGACATTCGCCGTTCAACCCAAATCAAGGACGGCGACGTGGCCGTGGGTAACCGAGTTAAGGTCAAAGTCGTTAAAAACAAGGTCGCGCCCCCGTTCCGCACCGCCGAATTCGACATTTTGTACGGAGAGGGCATCAGCAAGGTGGGCGAAATCATCGACTTGGGTGTTTCCACTGAGGTGATCTCCAAGAGCGGAAGCTGGTTCAGCTACGGAGATACCAAGTTGGGTCAAGGCCGAGATGGGGTCAAGGCCATTTTGAAGGACAACCCGGAACTTTGTGAAGAAATTGAAAACCAGATTGTTGCGAAACTACCTACTGTTTAGTCTGATCGCCCTTGCGGCCGCTTCCTGCGGTCAAAAGGCAGCCGACGCTTCCGAAGGGAGTTCGGAGGACGCCCGCCTGGATTCACTGAACGCGGTGCTCAAGGAAGAGCCCGAAAACGTGAAAGCCCTGGTGGCGCGTGCCGATTGGTACCTGCAGACCAAGAATTTTCCGTACGCCAAGATGGATGCCATGGCGGCGTTTACGGTGGACAGCAACGACCACGACGCCTTGCGGGTTCTCGGAGATGCCCACTACGTGAGCAACGAAACGCGCATTTCACGTGATGCGTGGATGCGCTGCGCCAAACTTTTTCCCAAAGAGGTGGAGTGCCGGCTTAAGTTGGCTGAACTCTACCAGGTGGTGATGGAGTACGAGAAAAGCATCCAGGTGGTCGACGAAGTTCTGAAGCTGGACCCCAACAATGCGACGGCCTACTACATCAAGGGCGTCAACATTCGGGATCAAAAACTGGATACCAACATGGCCTTGGCCTACATTCAGAAGGCCATCGATCTCGATCCCAAGTACGAGGAGGCCTTGGACATGGCGGGTGTGCTGCATTCGGCCATGAACAGCCCGTTAGCGGTCAGCTACTTTGAGCGCCTTGCGGAACTTCGGCCAAACGACTTTAATGTCTACTACAAGGTGGGTATGTACCACCTGAATACGCGCAACTGGAATTCCGCCATTGAAGCCTTCACTCAGGCGACGCAGCTGAATCCAAAAGACGCCGAGAGCTACTACAACCTTGGCTTCATTCACCTGGAGCTTCAGATGTACCGCGAGGCACGTCAGTACTTTACGCAGAGTATCGAGGCGCGGGCGGTGAACTACCGGGCGCACTACGCTCGAGCCTTTGTGATCGAACGCCTTGGCGACCTTAAAGCGGCCGAGGCGGACTACCTGAAGGCATTGGAATACAACCCATCGCATGCGCCGTCTCAGGAGGGCCTTGGCCGGGTTCGCGCCGGATTGGCGAGTTTTAAATCAAATTAAATGGACCAACCAAAGGCAGCTAAGCGGCCCCATAGCATGGAGCGGCACGGAGACGTGCGCATTGACGAATACTATTGGCTGAACGACCGCGAAGACGCCGAGGTTGTGGCCTACCTGAATGCCGAGAACGCCTACCGGGAGCAGGCCATGGCGCCGCATGCACCGCTCGTCGATTCGCTTTTTGCCGAGATGACCGGCCGCCTTGATCCCAACGAGTCGTCGCTTCCGGTGGAAATGGACGGTTTTTGGTACCAGTCGCGCTACGAAGAAGGCAAGGAGTATCCGATTCATGTGCGCGTTCCGGGTTCCGAAACGGGCACGGAACAAATGGTCCTCGACATCAACCGGCTCGCCGAGGGCAAGGCCTATTGTTCGGTGGCCTCCATGACCATGACGCGGGATCACCGCCGCATGGCCTACGCCGTGGACTTCGTGAGCCGCCGGCAGTATACGCTGCGGTTTAGGGAGCTGCCGACGGGTGAAGAGCATGCGCTGGAAATTCCCGATACGTCGGGTGCCTTTGCTTGGGCCGACGACGGCGAAACGTTTTTTTACGCCACCAAAGACCCCGTTACCCTGAGGGTGGATTCGGTTTGGCGTCAGTCACTTACGAATCCCGGCGACCCGGTTCGTGTTTTTCACGAGGCCGACGAGGCCTTCAGCTGCACGGTGTACCGTGGCAAGTCCAAGCGCTTCATCATGATATCGACCTCGGCCACGAATTCCGACGAGGTGTGGTACCTCGAAGCGGGCAGTCCCTTCGGTGAGTTCCGCTGCCTAAGGCCGCGCACCCATGGGCTGGAGTATTCTGCGAGCCACCACGGGGAATCCTGGTGGATTCGCAGCAACCAAGGCGGACGAACGAATTTCGCCCTCTTTGAGGCCTCTTTGGAGGCGCCCAACGAATGGGCCGAAGTGATCGCCCACCGTTCCCACGTCCTGCTTGAGGGCATTGATTTGTTTGACGAATTCATGGTTCGTGAAGAGCGGGAGCAAGGTCTGCTGCGCATCGTGGTCCGCCCCTGGAACGAGGCCGCGCACGGCCCGGAATACGTGATTTCGATGCCCGAGGAGACCTACACGCTCTACACCGCCTCGAATCCATCTACGGCCACGACGGTGCTGCGCTACGTCTATACTTCGTTGACTACGCCGGCCACCACGTTTGATTTCAACATGGTGACGCGCGATCGCGTCGTGAAAAAGGTACAAAAAGTAGTGGGCGGATACGACCCGACGCGGTACACGACGCGCCGGCTTTGGGCGACCTCTGCCGACGGAACCAAGGTACCTATGAGTTGGGTGGGGCCGGCAGACCGCCAGGGTGCCGTTCCCACGCTGCTTTACGGCTACGGCGCCTACGGCATTACGGTGGACCCGGCCTTTAGCATCGCGCGACTGAGCCTGCTGGAGCGCGGAATGGCCTACGCCATTGCCCACGTTCGGGGCGGAGAATACCTGGGCCGGGAGTGGTACGAACAGGGCCGTATGGAACACAAACAGAACACCTTCAGCGACTTTATTGCCTGCGGGGACATGCTCCGAAGCGAAGGATGGGCTTCGCAGCTGTTTGCCATGGGCGGAAGCGCGGGCGGGCTCCTTATGGGCGCAGTGGTTAACCAACGCCCCGATTTGTGGTCGGGCGTGATTGCCGCGGTTCCGTTTGTGGACGTGGTAACCACCATGCTCGACGACAGCATTCCGCTCACGACCGGAGAGTACGACGAGTGGGGGAATCCCAATGATCCGGAGGCCTACGCGCGGATGAAGGCGTACTCGCCCTACGACAACGTCGCGGCGCAGGACTACCCGCCGATGCTGGTCACTACCGGCCTTCACGACAGCCAAGTGCAGTATTTTGAGCCGGCCAAGTGGGTGGCCCGACTGCGCGAGCGCCGCACCAATTCAGCGCCACTCTACCTCTACTGCAACATGGATACCGGCCACGGCGGGGCAAGCGGACGCTACGAATCCTACCGCGAAACGGCGATGGAATATGGGTTCTTGCTTAGCCTGATGGCTAAGTAGCTCGTTGGCTGGTTAGCTGGTTAGCTCTTGGTTGAGCAGGGAGAGTTGTGCTTCTAGGGCACGCAGTGCGCCCTGCTGGCGCTCAGCCCATGACGCATTCGCCGGGGTGGTTTCATTCCGGTCCAGCCAGGCCAAGGCCTGGTCGGGACTCGCCACGGCTTCGGCCACGCCGTCGCGCAGCGCGTCCTGAGCTTCCCAGTGGCGGCCAAGACTTGGTCCAAAGGCTACCGGCAGCCCCCAGGCCAAGGGCTCGATGACGTTGTGGAGTCCCTGCTTGAACCCGCCGCCTACGAAGGCGGCTTGCGCACCGCCGTACAGCCCAAAAAGGTGGCCGATCTGGTCGACGACCAGGACGCGGGCCTCTTCAAGCGCTGCGTCGAGGTAGGTGTTCCACGCGCTGCTGCGCAGCGCGGGCACGGGCAAGCGCCCGATGAGCTCGTCGGCTCGAGCCGGATCGTGGGGCGCAAAAACAAACTTCCAGTGGGTGCGCCGCATCAGCAACGGCAGCCAAATCGCCTCGTCCTCGGGCCACGAGGATCCCACTACGAGGACGGGGCGCAGGTCGCTAAAGCGCTCCCATCCCGGGAGTGGGCCCTCGCCGCGCGCGATGCGCGCGGCGGCGGCGTCAAAGCGTCCGTCGCCCAAAACCAGCGCCTGCAATCCGGCCTTTTGGGCCGGAGCGAGGCCCGAAGCGTGCTGCAGCCCCACAAACCGGGCCCGTCGCAGAAGGAGGCGGTCCAAAATGCCCGTCAGCGACCACCAGCGGTGGCCCGGGGGAACATGAGCAAAGGCCACGCCGTAGGGAACTCCGCGCCGCAGGCACTCCGAAACCAAGGTGGGCCACAGGTCGGTCTGCAGCACAAGCAGCGCCTTGGGCTGTACCCGGTCTACAAAACGCCGAACGTAGGGGTTGAAATCGGGCGGAACCAAGCAGGCCTCGACCCCATCGGGCGCCGCGTAGCGCACCCAACCGCGCATTCCGCTGGGCGAAAAAAACGTAACGAGTACCCGTTTGCCCGAACCGGCGAGGGAGCGAACGAGCGGTTCGAGCATCCAAAATTCACCCCACGAGGCGCCGTGAATCCACAGGTCAAACGGTCCTTCAGGAGGCGAAACCAGCCTGCCCGTCCACCAATCGCGGGCGGCTCGGTGGCCCCCAAGGGCGGCCGCATGGCTCGCGGCGCCAAATACCAACCCCTGCAGGCTCACTGGTAGTAGCGAACCTTGGGTTGGTTGGGCGCAGCAGGAGTAGATGAACCCAGTTTCTCGCCCAAGGGCAAAAACCAGCTGAACTCAACGCCGGCAAATCCGTCCCACTGGGGCGTCGCCGAGGGCGGATTTCCTCCGTAGTAGGTGCCGCGCACGTCGCGGGTGCGGGCCATTCCGGCACGAACGGCCATCGTAAAGTTGATCACGTCGTTGGCGTCGGCGTGGCTGTAGCGCAGCGCAAGCTGCGCGCCCAGTCCCTGGCGCATGCGGTCAAGTCCGTAGACGTAGGGTTTGGTGAGCATGGGAACGCCTCCGGAATTGTTGAACCAAATGCGGTGCGAAACGACGTCGGCACCGGCTTCCATCGCCAGGGAGTGCGCATTTTTCAACCAAAATCGGCGGCCGTAGCCCAGGGCGGCGCTGCTTCCGCGTCCTTCGAGCCGGACCAGGGCGGGGCTCCCGTCGTTGCCCATGATGTAGCCGTCTTCGTTCATCAAAAAGCCCAAAATTTGGTCGGTATTGCGCACCCCGCCGCTGAACCGGGCACCGTATTCTGCCCAAACGTAGTCGCGCAGGCTCAGGCTCACGTCGCCGCGCACGCGGACTTTGGCGCTGTTTCCGTAGTCCGCCCGCCACGCGCCCAGCGGTACCTCGATGCTCGGCGCCACATGGATGCGGATGCGCGGAACCTCCTGGGCCGACAGCGGGGCCGTACGAAGTCCGAGGCAGGTAGCCGCCGCAGCGAGCCAAAGAGCAGATAAAATGCGCATGCTGCGAAGGTAGCACAGGCACTTGGCCTATGCTACGCCCGCGGCATGGGTTACCTTTGCGCCCTATGGCCCAGCACCTGCCGTTTGACCCACCGATTCCCATGGTTGACCTCGTGGGGCAGCACGCGCGCATCCAATCGGAACTTGACGAAGCCCTGCTTCGCGCCAGCCACCAGGCCCACTACATCCAGGGGCCCGACGTGGCGGCTTTTGCCGGCGAGCTCAGCGCCTACCTGGGCGAGGGCGTGCACACCATTCCCTGTGCGAACGGAACCGACGCCCTTCAAATCGCGTTGATGGCCCTCGGGCTGCAGCCGGGCGACGAAGTCATTACGGCGACCTTTACCTATGTGGCTACGGCTGAGGTAATTGCGCTGCTCGGACTCACTCCGGTCCTCGTGGACGTAGAACCCGGAACGTTTTCGCTCGACCTTGACCAGGTACGCGCGGCGGTGACTCCGCGGACCAAGGCCATTGTTCCGGTGCACCTGTACGGGCAGGGCGCAGACATGGACGCGCTGCTGGCGCTGGCGAACGAGCGCGGAATCCCCGTGGTCGAAGACACCGCCCAGGCCCTCGGCGCCCGCTACACGCTGCGCGACGGCCGCACCCTCGCCCTCGGAACCCTCGGAACCGTGGCTGCACGAGCTTTTTTCCGTCGAAAAACCTGGGTTGCATGGGCGACGGTGGGGCGATATTTACCCGCGACGCCGCGCTTGCGGAACGAATCCGCATGGTCGCCAACCACGGCCAAAAAGTCAAGTACCGCCACGACGTGGTGGGCTGCAACAGCCGCTTGGACACGCTGCAGGCCGCGGTGCTTCGCGTGAAGCTGCGCCACCTCGACGGCTATGCCGCTGCGCGCCAAAAAGCCGCCGACTTCTACGACGCGGGGCTCGCCGGGGTCCCTGGGATCCAAACACCGGTCCGTCGCCCGGAATCGACCCACGTCTTTCACCAGTACACCCTTCGGGTCGCCCACGGACGCCGCGACGCGCTGGCCGAGCACCTCAAGGTCCTCGGAATTCCGACCATGATTTACTACCCGCTTCCGCTGCACCGCCAGCTGGCGTATCGGTCGGAGCGCTACCCCGACGGGTGCTTTCCGGTCGCCGAGCAGCTCTGTGCCGAAGTGCTCTCGCTGCCCATGCATACCGAGCTGAGTCCGGACACTCAAGATCTTATTATCCAAGCCATTAAATCCTTTTTGAAGTCATGAAAATCACCGTAGTTGGAACCGGCTACGTCGGTCTGGTCACCGGCGCCTGCTTGAGCGACGTCGGCATGGACGTCACCTGTGTCGACGTCAACGAAGCCAAGATCGCCAACCTTCACAAGGGGATTTTGCCGATCTACGAGCCGGGCCTCGACGCCGTGGTGGCGCGCAACGTGGCCGCCGGGCGCCTGCACTTTTCGACGGACCTCGCGGCCTCGATTCAGGGTTCCGAAGCGGCGTTCATCGCGGTGGGCACGCCTCCGGGCGAAGACGGCAGCGCCGACCTGCAGTACGTGTTGGCGGTGGCCGACGGCATTGGCCGCACCATGACCGACTACCTGGTGGTGATCACCAAGAGCACGGTGCCCGTGGGTACGGCCGAAAAGGTGCGCGGCGCGCTGCGCGCGGCCCTCGACGCCCGTGGTTCTGACCTGTCCTTCGACGTGGCCTCCAACCCCGAATTCCTCAAGGAGGGCGCTGCCATCGACGACTTCATGAAGCCCGACCGCATCGTCTGCGGCGTAGAGTCCGAGCGCGCCCAAGACGTGCTGGCCCGCCTCTACAAGCCCTTCACCCTCAACGGCCACCCGGTGCTCTTTATGGACATTCCGTCGGCCGAAATGACCAAGTACGCCGCCAACGCGATGCTGGCTACCAAGATTTCGTTCATGAACGACATCGCCAACCTGTGCGAAATCATGGGCGCCGACGTCAACCAGGTCCGCAAGGGCATCGGAAGCGATCCGCGCATCGGCACCAAGTTCATTTACCCGGGTATTGGCTACGGCGGAAGCTGCTTCCCCAAAGACGTCAAGGCCCTGGCGCGCACCGCCAAGGAGCAGGGCTACACGATGCGCATTCTCGAGGCCGTCGAGGCCGTCAACGACGCCCAAAAGAGCGTGATGGTGACTAAGATCAAGGCCCACTTCGGCAGCGACTTGCGCGGCAAGCACTTTGCCTTCTGGGGCCTGAGCTTCAAACCCCAGACCGACGACATGCGCGAGGCCCCTTCGGTGGTCATCGCTGAGGCGTTGATGGCGCTCGGAGCCACCGTCACCGCCTACGACCCCGTGGCGATGGAAGAGGCCAAGCACCAGCTGCAGGACCGCATCACCTATGCCGCCGACGCCTACCAGGCCCTGACCGGCGCCGACGCGCTGCTGCTGATCACCGAGTGGAGCGAGTTCCGCGTGCCCAACTGGAGCCGCGTGAAGGACGCCCTGCGCCAGCCCGTGGT
>JAJTFK010000025.1 GCA_021298655.1 Cryomorphaceae bacterium
ATTGGGGGACTAACCAAGGTCATAAGTAGGCTGGAATTCGGCACGTCGATCCAGGATGACGATCCGCTGCCGCGGCCTTTGCGTTGGGTACCTGCCGTTATGGCAGTCCAGCCCGAGGAATTCCACATTTCGGGATGCTCGTGCGCCCAGGTCTGAGTGGAGTCTAACTCGCTGAATTTAAGGAACTTTATTGGTTCGTGTGCGGCAGGCATACTGCAAAAATGCAGCGAATTCCGCCGCAAATCCGCCACATACCCAAATTGGCACCCTAATTGTGCTAAAGGGCGGGTAATTTTACCGAATGACTGCAACCTTTGCCAAACTTCCCCAAGTCGTGCGCAGCGCCATCGAAGGCGTGAGCGACATCAAGGGCGAAAACCTCGTACTGCTCGACCTTCGCGGGCTCGACAACGCGGTATGTGATTTTTTTATTGTTGCCGAGGCGCAATCCACGACCCAAGTAAATGCACTGGCCGACGCGGTCCACAAGCGGGTTCGCGAAGAGGCCAACGACAAGCCCTGGCATGTCGAAGGCGCGCAGCAGTCCGAATGGATTCTGATGGACTACGTGTCGGTGGTGGTCCACCTTTTTCAGCGCGAAGCACGCGCTTTTTACGACCTAGAGGGCCTGTGGGCCGACGCCGTTTCGGTGAAGCTCCCCCAACAATACCTCGTTGACGCTGTTTAATTTCTGATGAGCAAAAAAAACAAGGGCGCGAAGCCCGGCGAAACGCCCAAGGGCGGCCTTCCCAAATTCAATTTCAGCTGGATCTACATTGCGGTGTTTGTCGGCCTTCTCGGGCTGCAGTTTGCGCAAAGTCGGTTCGCAGCCCAAACCCAGGCTTCGACCTTTAACGAGCTCAGCACGCGCATTGCCCGCGGACACGTCGACCGCGTTAAGGTCGTGAACAGCAAAGAAGTATTTGTTTTCATCAAGGCCGACAGCCTGGCTGCGCTCAAGGAATACGAAGAACTCGCCAAAACCACCTTGGGCGATGCCCCGAATCAGGGTCCGCACTTTGTGTTCGAAATGCCGGCCGAGTCCTTTGACCGGGCGATGGAGCGCTTCTACAGCCAGCACCCCGAAGTGGCCGAGGTCAATGTGGAGTACAAGGAAGAACCAAACTACTGGGGCGAGGCCTTGGCCTGGCTCATTCCGCTGATTTTGTTCGCGGCCCTCTGGTTTTTCCTCATGCGCCGCATGGGCGGAGGCGGCGCCGGCGGACCGGGCAGCCAATTGTTCAACATCGGGAAGAGCCGCGCGCAAATGTTCGACGCGGACAGCGCCGTCAAAGTAACCTTTAAGGACGTTGCCGGCCTCGACGGGGCCAAGGACGAGGTACTCGAAGTGGTGGACTTTTTGAAGAACCCCAAAAAGTACACGGACCTCGGCGGAAAAATCCCCAAGGGCGTGCTGCTCAGTGGCCCTCCGGGAACGGGCAAAACCCTGTTGGCCAAGGCGGTTGCCGGTGAAGCGCAGGTTCCCTTCTTTTCGCTCAGCGGGTCCGACTTCGTCGAAATGTTCGTCGGCGTGGGCGCCAGCCGCGTGCGCGACCTGTTCAAGCAGGCCAAAGAGAAGTCGCCCAGCATCATTTTCATTGACGAGATCGATGCCATTGGTCGGGCTCGCGGTCGCAATGCCTTTGGCGGCGGCAACGACGAGCGCGAAAACACCCTCAACCAGCTGCTCACGGAGATGGACGGATTCGGCACCAACGAGCACGTCATCGTCATGGCCGCCACCAACCGGGCCGACATTTTGGACCGCGCCCTGATGCGCGCCGGCCGATTTGACCGCATCATTTACGTGGACCTGCCCGAAGTCACCGAGCGCATCGAGATCTTCAAGGTGCACCTGCGCCCCCTCAAGTTGGGCTCGGACGTCGACGTCGAATTCCTTGCGCGCCAGACGCCTGGATTCAGCGGGGCCGACATTGCCAACGTGTGCAACGAGGCCGCCCTGGTCGCCGCCCGAAAGAACAAAAAAGTCATTGAAAAACAGGACTTTTTGGACGCCGTGGACCGCATTGTAGGGGGCCTGGAAAAGAAATCCAAAATCATCACCCCCGAGGAGAAGGAAATCATCGCCCACCACGAAGCCGGGCACGCCACCGTAAGCTGGCTGCTGGAGCACGCTTCGCCGTTGGTCAAGGTCACCATTGTTCCCCGCGGACGCTCGCTGGGTGCGGCCTGGTACCTTCCCGAAGAGCGCCAGCTCAACAGTACCGAGCAAATGCTCGACGAAATGTGCGCCACCCTGGGCGGACGCGCTGCCGAAGAAGTGATTTTTGGACGCATTACCACCGGAGCCTTGAGCGACCTCGAAAAAGTCACCAAGCAAGCCCGAGCCATGGTAGCCGTGTACGGCCTCAACGACCGCCTCGGAAACATCACCTACTACGATTCGTCGGGCCAAAACGAGTACCAGTTCGACAAGCCCTATTCGGAGCGCACGGCCGAAGTGATCGACGAAGAGATCAGCAAACTCATTGAAGGTCAGTACGAACGCGCCAAGGAACTGCTTACAGCACATCGGGCTCAACTGGAGCAACTGGCCCAAGAGCTGCTCACGAAGGAGGTTATCTTCCGGGACAACCTCGTTGCCATTTTTGGCGAACGCCCGTGGCAAACCCGCGAGGAGCGCCTTGCGGCCCTTCAGGAAGGTCCCGCTGCGGCCGAGCCCGCGGCCGACGAGGACCACCCCGCCGAGGTCCAACTCGATGGGGCTCCTTCGGAGTCTCCGGCAGAACCAACCCCAACGCCTGAAGACGCCCAATCAACCCAAGTTGACCCCAGCGCCACAGCGTAGCTTGACAGACGCTCGGTTCGATTGATTTATGTGTTATTTTCGCCTCTAAATGGCGGGCTGGATCGGTAAATTCCTCACGGTACTCAGCGGCGCCCCTCAAGCGGGGGGTGACGAAGTGGCGGATCCCAACGTCGGCAAGTATTCGGCGCTGGAAGATCCCGTCGATCTCGCATTCGTGCGGCGATTTACGCAATCGGGCGGCCTGTTTTTGTACTGCGGCAGCATTGACGAAGTCGTCGACAACCTCAAAGCCGTTGGGTCCGAATCCGGACAAACCCACTTTTTTGTGCCCGAAAAGAGCCTACACAACTGGTTTCAGCAGGCAGGCCTTAGCGTGATTCACGACAATCCGCTTGAAGCCGATGCCATGGCGACCACCTGCCACGCGGCGGTTGCCCAAACCGGCGGCATCATGATTACCGACGCCCAAACCCAAGGCCTGAAGTTTGCGCAACTGCCGTCCATTCACCTGGTTATCGCACGGGTTTCTCAGGTGGTCAACAGCCTATCCGACGGAATGTCGGCGATCAACAAGTTCCACCGCGAGCAACGCCCCCTGAGCATTATCACGCTCAAAGGCAAGCGCGATGAGGCGGTGCTCCAAGCCAAAGTCGACCCGAACAAGGGGCGTGAACTGTACTTCTTCCTCGTCGAAGACCACCTGTTTACCGACGTATGATGCAGCGCAGCATCTGGGGCCTGGTGTACGCCCTGGTCGTCGCATTCTTTTGCCTGGGACTCTCCTGGACTCCGGCCCTGCTGTTCCTCCTTCTAGCCGGCGTCGCCGTTGAACTCATTCGCCTGCCGAACCTAGGCCCCAAAATCCGAGCCTCCGGCCTTTTGTATGTTTTTGCGAGCGCCATCGCCACGGGCTGGCTTTGGGGCGTCGGCGGCGGTCCGTCCATCTTTGCCGTTTTTGTACTTATTTGGCTCTCGGATTCCATGGCCTATGTGGGCGGACGACTGTTCGGCCGAACCCCCATGGCGCCGGTGCTTTCGCCCAAAAAAACCTGGGAAGGCCTGGTCATTGGCGGACTATTCACCCTGGGAGTTGGGCACCTTGCCCTATACCGCATCCTGGAAACCTCGTTGACCCTGTCGCTGATCCTGCCCGTCACCGTGGCCGTTGCGGCGCCGATCGGCGACCTCGTCGGTTCCTACCTCAAGCGTCAATCGGGCGTCAAGGATTCCGGCGTCTTTTTGCCCGGTCACGGCGGATTTCTGGACCGCCTCGACAGCTACCTGCTTTCGAGCATTGTCTTGGTCCTTGTCTTAATCGCCTTTCAAACGTTTTAAACGCTTAACCGCATGCTGCACCGCGAAGGAACCAAAACCATTTTCATCAGCCTGGTCATCCTGGCCATTCCCTACGTGCTGCTCACCCAGCTCGGAGCGCCCGACTGGGCCGTTACCGGGTACCTGGTTGTGGGCTTGATTTTGCTGGGGCTCGTGCTGCAGTTTTTTCGCAACCCGACACGGACCACGAACGCACAGGCCGGCGACGTGATTGCCCCCGCCGACGGCACCGTCGTGGTCATCGAAGAAGCCGAAGAGCCCGAGTACTTCAAAGGCAAGCGCAAGCAAATCAGCATTTTCATGTCTCCGCTCAACGTCCACGTGAACCGTGCGCCCGTAAGCGGCAAGACCGTATTCGCCAAGTACCACAAGGGCAAGTACCTCGTCGCCTGGCATCCCAAATCCAGTACCGAAAACGAGCGTACCACGCTGGTCTTTAGCACCCCGAACCACGGTGAAGTGATGATCCGCCAGATTGCCGGAGCCGTTGCGCGCCGAATCGCGGTCTACGTCCAACCCGGCCAACCCGTTTCGGTTGGCGAAGACGTGGGCTTTATTCGCTTTGGCTCGCGCGTCGACATTTTTTTACCGCTTGACGCCGAGATTCGGTGCAAAATCGGCGACAAACCGAGCGGCGGCGAAACCGTGATCGCCAAGCTCCACGCGGCGAACAACTAGTTCCTAGCGGCGAGGGACGAGGTTCATCGCCTGATCAAACAGCTCGTCGGGCGAAACGCTCGAATTGTCCAGCACCACGGCGTCGTCGGCAAGGAGGAGCGGACTGTCCAATCGTTCCCGGTCTTCCTTGTCGCGTTGAAGCAGGTTGGACTTGACTTCGGCCAGACTAACCGATCCGGGATTGGCGGCGTCCATTTCGGCAAATCTCCGCTGCGCGCGCACGTCCGCGTCGGCGGTCACAAACAGCTTGAGTTCCGCGTCGGGAAAAACCACGGTTCCGATGTCGCGACCGTCCATGACCACGCTGTGGCTTCGGCCCATGGCCTGCTGCTGGGCAACCAGGCGGCGGCGAACGGGGACCAGCGACGACACCGCACTCACCACCCGGCTTACGTCCATGCTGCGAATGGCCTCCTCCACGTCTTCGCCGTTGAGGATGGCGCGGTTGCGCCCTTGGGTATCGCGCGCAAATCCGAGGTGAAGTTGCTCCAACGACGCATTGATGGCCACGGCATTGATTCCGTCGGGCGAAGCCCAGCCGTGGCGAATCGCATGCAGCGCCACCATGCGGTACATGGCCCCGGTATCGATGTAGAGAAATCCGAGGGCGGCCGCGAGCCGCTTGGCCAGCGTGGATTTACCGGTCGAGGCGTATCCGTCTACCGCAATGCGAATTGGGGTCATAGCGAGCGCGTGTAGGAAAATTGGGTAAAACGTCCGGCCACATGGTACACTGCCTGGGACCACTGAAACTGGCTTTTTCCCGCTTTTAGGCCAAAACCGAAGCTCAATCCGGCGTTGGTGCGGCGGGTCGGAAGCTGCATTTCGAGCTGGCGGCGAAAATCGTAGCCTACTTGAGCCCTCAATCGACCTCCGAGCTCGGCCTCGACCGCAACCGCCAGGTGGCGAAGGGCCAAATTGGTCCAGGACGGCGCGTTGTAGGTCGTTTGGCCCGTTAGCGGATCGCGCAGCTCGCGCAGGGGCTCGTAGCCCGCCAAATTCCAGCGCTGCAGGTCCCGCGCCGCCACGTGAATGCGAAACGGGGCGTATCGAAACTTGCGGCTGAAGGCCGCATGCAGCGCCGTCGGCAGGGGCTCCGACGTGGACCCCAAGGGGTCAAGGCTAAGGCCCGCGTGCTGCAGGACCAAGGCTGCGTGGAGTCGGCCGCTGTCGCCGACGTAGGTGGCGCCCCAGTCGGAGGTCAGGGCCTGAGCGACCAGGTTAGAGGCCGTCTGGAGGGTCCAGCGCGCGGTGGCGCCAACCAAGACGTGGCTGCCCGACTTCAGGGTGAAGGCTCTAGCCAGCGTGGCCCGCGGCCGAGATTCCTGAAAGCGAAAGCTCCCGATGACGGCGCCGACCTCGTTCGTTTCGGGCATGGCCCCCGAGTTGAGGTAGTCTGCCCCAAGCGCAAAATGCCAGGTTCGGTGGCGAAACTTCGCGCTCATGTGGCCCAGTCGGAGTCCGCTGGGCAGCGCTCCGGTACTCAGAACGAACTGGTTGCCGTCCAAGCCCGCGGCGAGCGACGGGTTAAAGGTTGAAGCCGCCACGTCGGTCGGAACGGCCCAAGCCGCCCCCGCAAGCGCGTTCCAGCGCGCCGAACCCGCCATGTTTAGGGTGTTCCACGCCACGGACTGCGCACCCGCCCCAAGGGACAGCGCGAGCAATGCAGCATTCAGGCCCGTACGCACCCGACCAAGTTACGCTTTAGCCGGGCTTGACGCTACCGCATCAGTCTGAGCGGCGGGCTTGCGCACGTTCAGAACCTTGGCGTTTTTGACTTTTTTGTCGGTGACCGAGTACGCAAGCACCTCGCGCATGGTTTGGACGTAGCGCACCTCAAGTCCCTTGAGGTAGGCCTCGGGAATTTCGCGCACGTCGCGCTCGTTGTCGGCGCAAAGCACGACGGTTTTGATTCCGGCGCGCTTGGCGGCCAGAAGCTTTTCGCGGATTCCGCCCACGGGAAGCACCTTGCCGCGAAGGGTGATTTCACCGCTAAGCGCCAGCGCGTTGCGCACCCGTCGCTGGGTGTACAGCGAGGTCAGCGCCGTGAGCAGGGCGATTCCGGCCGACGGGCCGTCTTTGGGAACCGCGCCCTCAGGAACGTGGAGGTGCACGTCGTACTGGCTAAAGTGCTCGGGCTCCAAGCCAAACTCCGCCGCGTTGGCCTTCAAGAAGGTCATGGCCAGGGTGGCGGACTCCTTCATGACGTCGCCGAGGTTGCCGGTGATGCTGAGTCGGCCCGAACCCGGGGCAATGGTGGACTCCAAGTACAGTATGTCGCCGCCCACGGGGGTCCAAGCCAGCCCGGTCGCCACGCCCGCCACGCCCTCGTTGGCGTAGTCGTCCTTGCGGAAGCGGGCCACGCCCAGGATTTCGGTCAGGTCGGTTGCGGTCGGCTTGGCGGGAAAGTCCTTGCCCTCAGCCCGCGCCAAGGCGGCCTTTCGGGCGAGCTTGGCCAGCTGCTGGTCCAGGCGGCGCACGCCCGACTCGCGGGTGTAGCCTTCAATGAGGGCCGAGGCGGTCGCCGACTCCAGCTTGAGCGCCTTGGGCTCGAGGCCGTGCTCGCGCAGCTGCTTGGGCATCAAGTGGTTTTGGGCAATCTTGACTTTTTCTTCGCGCGTGTAGCCGGTGACCTCAATGAGCTCCATGCGGTCGCGCAGCGCCGGCTGGATTCCGCCCAGGTTGTTGGCCGTGGCGATGAACAGCACTTTGGACAGGTCGTAGCCCATCTCGAGAAAGTGGTCGTGAAAGGCGTGGTTCTGCTCCGGGTCGAGCACTTCCAGCAGCGCGCTCGAGGGATCCCCTTGGGCGCCCATTCCGAGCTTGTCGATTTCGTCGAGCACGAGCACGGGATTTGAGGCCCCGGCCTTCTTGATTTGCTGCAGAATTCGGCCCGGCATGGCTCCGATGTACGTCTTGCGGTGGCCGCGAATCTCGGCTTCGTCGCGCATTCCGCCCAGGGACATGCGCACGTAGGGACGACCCAGCGCCTCGGCCACGGAGCGGCCGAGTGAGGTCTTGCCCACTCCCGGAGGACCGTACAAGCACAAAATTGGGCTCTTCAAGTCGCCCTTGAGCGCCAAAACGGCGAGGTGCTCCAGAATGCGCTCCTTGACCTTTTCGAGGCCAAAATGGTCGCGATCCAGGATTTTTCGGGCCTTTTTTAGGTCGTGGCGGTCCTTGGTGACGTGGTTCCACGGCAGGTCGAGCATCAGCTCGAGGTAGTTTCGCTGGATTCCGAAGTCGGGCACCTGCGGATTCATGCGCTGCAGGCGGGCCAATTCCTTTTCGAACTGCTGGGCCGCTTCGGCCGGCCAACTTTTCTCGGACGCACGTTGGCGAAACGACTCGAATTCCGCCTCAAAGCTGTTGCCGCCCAATTCCTCTTGAATGGTGCGCATTTGCTGCTGCAGAAAATACTCGCGCTGCTGCTGGTCGAATTCTACGCGCACTTTGTTGGCGATGTCGTTCTTGACTTCAAGCAGGTGCTTTTCTTGGCTGAGGTGCTTGAGCACCTGCTGCGCCCGGGTTTTCAGGTCGTTTTCTTCGAGCAGCAGCTGCTTTGCGTCGACGTCGAGGTTGGTGTTGCTGGCGATGAAGTGCAGCAAAAACGTGTCGGACTCGATGTTTTTGACCGCAATCTGGGCCTCGGTCGGAATGTTGGGGCTCTCTTGAATGATTTCCAGCGAAAGTTCGCGGATCGTCGACATCAAGGCCGTGAATTCGGTGTCGTCTTCGGCGGGAACGGACTCGTCGAGGTACTCCACCCGTGCGCGGTGGTAGGGCTCGTCGGTCAGGAGTTCGAGGATGCGGAAGCGGCGCTTGCCCTGCAAAATCGCGGTGATGTTGCCGTCGGGCATGCGAAAGGACTTCACCATCTGAACCAAGGTTCCAACCGGGTGCAGGTCCTCGGCCGACGGCGTTTCGGTGTCGGCGTTGCGCTGGGCGACCACACCAAATAGCTTTTTGCCCTTTTGGGCATCCTGAATCAGGCGAATCGACTTGTCGCGTCCGGCGGTAATCGGACTGACTACGCCGGGAAACTGCACCGTGTTGCGCAGCGGAAGCAGGGCAAGCTCCGACGACAGGTCGGCCTCGGGAACCGTATTGTCTTCTTCGTTGGTGATGAGCGGAATAAGGTCGGTGTCCTCGGAGAGGAGCGAAAAACGGGGTACTTCCATGGGCCGACTATTGGGCAATGGCCGTGCCACCGCGCAGCGGCGACGTTTGGGCGAAAATTTCGGACAAAATGTCGGTTGTCGCCGCGTCCAAGGGCAGGTTCCGCCGGGCCAGTACGCGCTCCGCCGTAGCCAAGGCCTTGTCGAGGCGGTACTCGGTCATGCCCTGGGGTCCGCCCCAGGAAAAGTCCGGGATGAAATTGCGCGGAAAACCGGCGCCAAACACGTTGCTTGACACGCCCACCACGGTACCGGTATTGAACATCGTGTTGATGCCGGCTTTGCTGTGGTCGCCCATTACCAGGCCACAGAACTGCATTCCCGTCGGCTCAAAGCGCCCGCTCGGGTAGCTCCACAGCTTGACCTCGCTGTAGTCGTTTTTGAGGTTGGAGTTGTTGGTGTCCGCACCCAGGTTGCACCATTCGCCCAGCACGGCGTTGCCGAGGAAGCCGTCGTGGCCCTTGTTGCTGTTGCCCCAGAGCACCGAATTGTTGACTTCGCCGCCCACCCTACTGCCCGGACCAATCGTCGTGGCGCCGTAGATTTTGGAGCCCAGTTTTAGCTGCGCGCCCTCGCCGAGCGCAAGGCCGCCGCGGACCAGGCTGCCCTCCATGATTTCGCTGCCTGCCGCCAGGTAAATGGCGCCGCTGCGGCTGTTGAGCACACTGGCCTCCACACGGGCTCCGGGTTCCGCAAAAATGCGGTCGCCGAGGAGGGTGTTCGTCGCGCTGATCGGCGCGGAGCTCCGGCCCGCCGTACGCAGATCAAAGTCGGCCTCCAGGGCCTCGGCGTTGGCCGAAAACACGTCGTAGGGTCGGCGGATGAAGCGAACCGCGTCCGGAAAGACCACGGATTCGGCGGCATCGAGGCCATGGCTAGCGAGCCATTCGCCTTGGCGATCAACAAGCTGCTGGCCGGGCCTAAGGGCACGCACGGCATCAACCAACGACGCTGTGGCCAAGGCCGCCGCGCGCACCTGGCGGACGCCGTCTCCTTCGGGCTGGCTTAGGTCGAAACGCCCACCCAAATAGGATTCCGTGCGGTAGGAAAACGAGGAACCCGGGCTGCGGAGCGACCATTTTTCGCTGAGGGTAAGGATACCCACGCGGAGGTCGGCCACAGGCCGGGTCCAGGTAAGGGGCTTGAGCGTCTCGCGCTCGCCGCGGTCGTGGAAGATGTAGTGCATCCCCACGAAGGTAGCGGCTTACTTCGAGAATTTCGCGTAGCGGTTGCGGAACTTGTCCACACGGCCCGCCGTATCGAGGAGCTTCTGCTTGCCGGTGTAGAAGGGGTGCGAGTAGCTCGACACTTCCATCTTCACCAGCGGGTAGGCAACGCCATCAACCTCGAGGGTCTCTTTGGCGTTGGCGCAGCTGCGAATGAGGGTTACGTCGCCGGTGCCCATGTCTTTGAAGGCGCACATGCGGTAGTTGGTGGGGTGCAGGTTTTCTTTCATCGCTTCGTTGTTTTAGACCGAGTTTTGGCCCGGTCCCCATTTTTTGCGGACGGCAAATGTACGAAATACTTCGCAGACGAGTTAATTCCTTCGAGCAAATTCACGAAACCCGCCGAGCGTGGTCGCCGGTGCCGACCTTTGCCTACCAAATGACGCGCCTCCTTGCCCTTGCCGTTGCCCTTGCCGCGCTGGCCGCCTGCCGGCCCGAGTACCGCTTTGCGCCGAATCCCGTGAGCCTGGTCCGCAGCAGCGATACCGTTTTTCTCGATACCGTATTCGCCACCGTCGGCAGTTCAACGCGCAGCGTGCGCCTCGTGAACCCCAGCAACTACGACGTCAACCTCAGCCGGGTTCGGCTCGGGCGCGGCGACGAATCTCCGTTCCGCTTCAACGCCAACGGACGCCCGGGACCCGACCTCGAAGACGTCGTGATACCCGCCGGCGACAGCATTTGGGTATTTGTCGAAACCACGGCGCCCCGCGGCGACGGCGAAATGCTCTGGGAGGATTCCCTGCGCATCGAGCAGGGCAGCTTCAGCCAAAACATTTACCTCGTGGCGCTCGCCTGGGACGCCCACTTCCACTACCCCAACCGCGTACTGACCATTGACCAGCCCGAACCGTATGCGGACCTGCTGATCCCCTACGTCGTCTTGGGCGCGAACGAAGTCTGGAGCAACGACAAACCCCACGTAGTCTATGGCTATGCGGTGGTCGACAGCGGCGCAACACTGAACATCACCGCCGGGGCGCGCGTGCACTTCCACAGCGGTTCGGGGCTTTGGGTGGCCTCGGGCGGAACCCTGAAAATCGACGCCGCCAACGCCGGTTCGTTTGACGATCCCGTGGTGCTTGAGGGCGATCGCTTGGAGCCGTTTTACCGCAACATTGCCGGCCAATGGGGCGGACTTTTGGGCGGAATCTTCATTCAACGCGGCGCCAGGGCCGAAATCCAAAACGCCTGGATTCGCAACGGCACCCTCGGTATTCGCTGCGACAGCGTGGCCGACGGCGAGGACTACAACCTTCGCGTGAGCCGCAGCCGCATCACCGACTTCAGCCGCGCGGCGGTGTACAGCGGATTCGGCCGCATCCGACTGGAAAACAGCATCGTCAGCAATTCGGGACTCTACAACCTCTACGTCTTGGGCGGACGCGTTGAAGCGGACCACTGCACGTTTGCCAACGCCTTCCCGGGCACACGGTCCACGCCCTCCATCGGACTTTTTAACCGCTACGACGACGGAACCGGTACCTACCGCTACCGCGCGCTCCTGCAGGCCGACTTCCGGAACTGCATTGCCGACGGAAGCCAGGAATCCGAGGTCGGCTTTGGTTACGGCCCGCAGGCCGCTTTCAACTACCGGTTTGAGGGATCGCTGCTGAAGCTGAACCGGTTCCCGAGCCCGGTGATCTACGACGTGAACGACCCGCTGCGCTTTGGCGGTTGTGTATTCAACAGTCCATCGCTGTTCGAGTCCGCCAGCGAGTACGACTACCGGTTAAAATTGGGTTCAGCAGCCCTGGGAATTGGCTGGCCCAACGCCACTAGCCAGGTTCCGTTCGACGCCCTGGGCCAAACACGGCCAAGTCCCGCCGACGCGGGCGCTTTAGAAACGTTGTAAACGGCTGTTTTCAAAAGGATTGCTACCTTTGAATCATGAGCCAACGCGCGCACATCCTAGACCTGCTACGACGGCACAAAGATTTCTTTGAACGAGATTTTTCTTTGGCGTACATGGGACTTTTTGGATCTGTGGCTCGAGAAGAAGATAACCAATCAAGTGACGTTGACCTATTGGTTTCTTTTTCGCGGCCCGTCGGTGTCGAATTCTTAGAATTGGGACACCACCTCGAGCACCTTCTCGGCCGAAAAGTAGACCTTGTATCGTTGGGCGGAATTGCCCCAAAGTACCTGGATGCCATTCAAGACGACCTTATCGATGTCCAAGCGAGCGCCCCGTCTCTTGCTTGAAGACATGGTTCTCGCATCCCAAAAAATCACCACCTACACCAAAGAGCAAACGTTTGAATCGTTTGTAGGCAACGCATTGATCGTGGACGCCGTCGTGCGAAATTTTGAAATTTTGGGTGAAGCCGCCTCAAAAATGCCGCAAGCATTCGCCACGAAGCACCCTCAAATTCCCTGGCGTCAAATCAAAGACTACCGCAATCGGTTGATTCACGAATACTTCGGCATCGATCCCCATATAATATGGACGCTGCGAAGCAATGAAATTCCCAAACTAACCGCGTTACTTGAGTCCCTACTGGCCCAAGCCCACTAAAAACGCCGGCGTATCGACGCCGTCAGCATAGTCCCACAGTGCCGGGAACTGGCTTTGACCAAATGGGGTGCGTCCACGCCCAACGACCGTTTGAAGTTGATCTGCCTGGGCGTCAAGCCACGATTCCGCCTGGGCTGCCGAATCGTGTTGGCTGTAGTGCAGCACCGACAGGGGCGGTTTTAATGTACCGTGTTCGCGCAGCACCACCCAGTTGTTTTCGAGAAACGGCTCGCGGTTCAGCATGAAAAGCGCACGGTGGTAGTCGTAGTTCGACCCGTAGCGCGCATGCGAAGCGAGGTGCGCCCAGCGCATCCACGAGGCAAAAAGACGCTGCACATCCAGCCCCCTTTCGACTGCCAAATGGGTCACACTGCGGCATCCGCGACCGAAGTAGCGAAAGATGTCGTCGGCGAGCGCCTCAAGCTCGGCGTCGGTGGCGTCTGCGGGGACGACGGCAGCCGACGTTCGTGCCCCCCGAAGAATGCGCGGAATGTGCGAAAAGTACTGGTCAAAGTGCGCCACGGCCTGGTCGCCTCCCGTGGCAATAAGGGCGTCTACGCCATTGAGGCGCTCCGCCAAGAAAATGCGCGCGTCGGGGTCCAGCGAGCGCAGGCCGTCAAGCACCGCCGACGTCAATACGGGGTCGTCGGACGAGGCCTTAAACCAGATTTCGTGCCCCGCCAGGTAGGCGCACAGTACGTCGTGGAGCGCCACCAGGGGCAGGTTGCCGGCGCCGACAATGCCGACCCGGCGCGACGGCCCCAGATCCTTCGGCCACGGCGGCTTCCATTGGTCCAGCGATTCCGCCCGAAGGGCCTGGCTCCAGGCCGTCAGGGCGTCTACCGAAAACTCGGGCGTAAACCAGGGATTGCGCACCGATGCCCGCGCCAAAAGGTCCGAATTTTGGGCCAAGTCAGCGAGCCCCAATCCGAGGCGTTCAAGAACCAAAAAACGGGCGTCAAGCGGGGTGATATCGGGCATAGGCAGTGAAAAAAGGGCGTATCTTTACCCCAACAAAAGTACGCTTCGACTATGGCCATTACGATTACCGACGAGTGCATTAACTGCGGAGCTTGCGAGCCCGAATGCCCGAACAGCAGGAGCCGGTGAGCTTCGACTACTACTACATCGTGACCGACAAGTGCACCGAATGCGTGGGCTTTCATGAGACGCCGCAGTGCGCCGAGGTTTGCCCGGTAGATTGCTGCGTGCCCGACGAGGGCAACGTGGAAACGCGCGAGGAGCTCGAATCCAAGAAGTCCTTCCTGCACCTGGATTGATGCGGCGTGTTGCCCTGATTCTGCTTGCGCTGGCCGCCGGAACGGGGAATTCCTGGGCCCAATCGGCAGATTGGTCGCGGCTCGTGGCCGTCTCCAGGGACCGAACCCTCAACGACGGCGCCCGGCTGAGTGCACTGGATAGCCTGACCGAATTGACGCTGGACGCGCTGCGGCGCGGTGCGTCGGTACTGCCCGAAAACGCGCTGCGCACCGAAAGTCCCGACGGGAGTTTTGCCCTGGTCACCTTGAATGCGCCGCAGAACGACGGGAGCTACGCCTACCGCGGAATGGTTGGGCGCCCAGCGGGTCGGGGCGAATGGACCTGGTCCGCCCTCGCCGACGGCCAGTGGCCCGGGGCCATTGTGTACCGCGTGGTGCAAACCAAGTACCGCGGCCGAACCTCCTATCTGGCGCTGTGGTACAAGCCCCACCTAAACGACGTACAGGAAAAGGGCATTGAACCCGTGATTGCCACGCGGAGTCGGCTGGTTTTTGGTGCGCGCGTGTTTGCCGTCAAAAAATTTAACGACGAAGTGTTTCGCAAGCCCCCCGAGCGGCTGGTGCTGCGCTACGGCCCGACGGCCACGGCCAGCGTGCGCCCCGAAAAGCTCGGCGTAATTCTGATCGACGAAGTGGCACCGGTGCGCGATGCCCCAAAGGGTATGTACCGCTACTACGGCCCGACTGCGGTGCAAAATCGCCTCGTTTTTCGAGACGGAAAATGGCATTTCGAAACCTTGCCCTAACCTAAGCCCCCTACCTTTGCGCTTATGAAAATGCACAACTTTACCGCTGGACCTTGCATTTTGGCTCCGGAAGTGTTTGAAGGCGCCGCCGCCGCGGTGCGCGAATTCGAAGGCATGGGCCTGTCGCTCCTCGAAGTCAGCCACCGCGACAAAAAGGTGGTTGCGGTAATGGAGGAAGCGCAGCAGCGTGTTTTAAGCACCCTCGGCCTCGGCGACGACTACGCCGTGCTCTTTTTGCAGGGCGGAGCCAGCAGCCAGTTCGCCATGGTGCCGTTCAACCTCCTTACGCTCACCGGAAGAGCCGGTTACCTGAACACGGGAACGTGGGCCAGCCGCGCCGTCGAAGAAGCCGAAAAGCTCGCCCCAGGCCAGGCCTTCGAGCTGGCGTCGAGTAAGGACAAAAACTTCAGCTACATTCCCAAGGGTTTTGCGATTCCGAGCGGACTGGATTACATCCATTACACCTCGAACAACACCATTTTTGGCACGCAGATGAAGGCATTCCCCAAGGCGGACAGCCTCATGGTTTGCGACATGTCGTCCGACATTTTCAGCCGCCAAATGGACTACTCGGCCTTTGACCTTATTTACGCCGGTGCGCAGAAAAACCTCGGGCCGGCGGGCGCCACCCTCGTAGTGGTCCGCAAGGACATCTTGGGCAAGTCGGGTCGAACGATTCCAACCATGTTCGACTACCCCGTTCACATTAAGGGCGAGTCCATGTACAACACGCCCCCCGTGTTCTCCCTCTACGTAAGCTTGTTAACCCTTCGTTGGATGGAGGCTCAGGGCGGACTTCCCGAGATGGAACGCCGCGCCAATGCCCGCGCCGCCATGCTCTACGGCGAAATCGACCGCAATCCGCTTTTGGTCGGTACCGCAGCCACCGAAGACCGTTCGCCCATGAACGCCTGCTTTTTGCTCCGGGACGAGGCCGCACACAAGGAGCTTTTTGACGGACTCGCCAAAGAAGCCGGACTGGTTGGACTGCCCGGGCACCGCAGCGTCGGCGGGTACCGTGCTTCCATGTACAATGCCCTCGAACTCTCGAGCGTCGAAGCCCTTGTAGCCGTGCTGCGCGAAGTCGAGCGCCGCGCCTAACCGCTTAAACCGTTTACCATGATTGTACTCGCCAACGACGGAATTGCCCCCTCGGGCCAAGCCAAACTCGAAGCCGCCGGCCACCGCGTTTTGACCACCAAGGTGGCTCAAGAGCAGCTCGCCGATTTCATCAATGCCGAAAACGTGGACGTACTCTTGGTGCGATCGGCGACCACGGCGCGCGCGGCCCTCGTGGACGCCTGCCCCGGACTCAAAATGATCGGCCGAGGCGGTGTGGGCATGGACAACATCGACGTGGACTACGCCCAAAGCAAGGGCCTGATCGTATTCAATACGCCCGCAGCCAGCTCCGAAAGCGTGGCCGAATTGGTTTTTGCGCACCTGAGTGGACTCCTGCGCTTTCTTCACGAAAGCAACCGAATGATGCCCCTCGAAGGCGAATCCAAGTTTGACGGGCTTAAGAAAGCCTACGGAAAAGGCCAAGAACTTCGCGGCAAGACGCTGGGAATCATCGGATTCGGACGAATCGGCCGCGCGGTGGCCCGCCAAGGCTACGGCCTGGGCATGCACATCGTGGCCCACGATCCGTTTGTGACCGACGGCAGCTTTGATGTGGTCTTTGCCGACGGCCAAAAGCTGTCGACGTCTGCCGCGATGCGGTCGATGGACGAGCTGCTGGCCACCTCAGACGCCGTGAGCGTACACATCGCCGGAAAAGCGGAGGTCCTTGGCGCCGCCGAGCTGGCCAAGATGAAAAAAGGTTCCTTTTTGGTTAACGCAGCCCGAGGGGGCGTCGTCAACGAAGAAGCCCTTCTGAACGCGCTGGATTCTGGCCACCTCGCCGGGGCCGCGCTCGACGTGTTTACCAACGAGCCCACGCCCCACGTCAACCTGTTGATGCACGACAAGCTCTCGCTGACGCCCCACATTGGTGCCGCCACCGAAGAGGCCCAAGACCGCATCAGCACCGAGCTGGCCGATACCATCATCGCCCACTCCTAATGGCTCGATTTGAGCCCTTTGCCGCGGTCCGTCCGCCCCGTGCACTCGCTGGATTGGTGAGCACGAGGTCCTACGTGACCTACAGCGAAGAGGAGCTCGCCCACAAGCTGGGTACCAATCCCTTCTCGTTTCTTCACGTGCTGCAGCGCCGGTCCCCGGAGGCCGACGCGCGCTTTACGGGGGTGCGCACCGGGTACGAGGACTTTTTGGCCGACGGCTACTTGATTCCCGACGCGGAACCCCACCTCTACCTGTACCGCCAGCAGTGGTCTGGCCAAACCTTTGTGGGCTACCTGGGACTCGTTTCGCTCGAGGACTACCGGGCGGGCCGAATCATCAAGCACGAGCAGACCCTGGAGGCCCGCGAAGCACTTTTTGCGCGCTACCTCGAGACGGTGGGCTTTCACGCAGAGCCGGTGCTGCTGACGCATCCGCCGATCGCGGAACTGTCGGCCACAGCGGCCCAGATTGCCGCGACCGACCCCTTACTGGACTTTGCGACCACCGACGGCGCCGTGCACACCCTGTGGGCGGTACCGGCTCCCGAACCCATTCAGGCCGCGCTCGCCAAGTTGGGCCGGTTGTACATCGCCGACGGGCACCACCGCATGGCCTCGTCGGAGCGCCTGGGCGAAGACGCCCATGTCATGGCCTACCTTGTGGAGAGCACCCAGCTTTCGATTTCGTCTTTTCACCGCCACATCGCCGGGCCGGCAGTCGGTGATTGGGTCGCCTCCGTGGGCGCCGTTCCACTCGAAAAGCGTCCCGAGGGGCTTCCCGAAACCGGATTTTATGCGCTGGACCACCGCGGTTGGTGGCGCTTTGAGCCCGAAGCCTTGGCTTTTCCCGAGAGCACCTGGCTCTTTGACCACGTCCTTGCGCCCTTCTGGAACGTGGTTGACGAACGCCACGACGCGCGGGTGCGCTACGAACCGGGCGTTGTGGATCTGGCCACGGTGGAACACGAGCGCCGCGACCAAGACACCATTTTTGTGCTTCCCCACCCCCACTGGGCCGATATTGAACGCTGGGCCGATCAGGGAACGTCCGTGCCTCCGAAGTCGACCTACATTGAGCCCAAGCTCCGCTCGGGCGTAACCCTGTACGCCTGGAAATGAGTGCCGACCTGACCGCCTACCGCGCGCTGCGCGACGCACTGCCCGGCGACTGCACGCTGGTGGCCGTGAGCAAGTTCCAGCCCGTTGAAGCCATTGAGTCCCTTTACGCCGCGGGCCACCGCGACTTCGGCGAAAACCGAGTTCAGGAACTGGCCGCCAAGGCCGCCGGGCTGCCCCAAGACATCCGCTGGCACATGATTGGCCGCATTCAAACCAACAAAATCCGCGAATTTGCGCCCTTTGTGCACCTGGTGCACAGCGTGGACCGGCTGGACGTGCTCACCGTGCTGCAAAAGGAAGCCCTTCGGGCCGGTCGGGTTATCAACATCCTGCTGCAGGTTCACATTGCGCAGGAAGAAACCAAGGCCGGATTCAGCCCCCAAGAGGTCCTGGGACTGTGCGCACAAAATGTGCTGAGGGCCTACCCCAACCTTCGCGTAGTCGGCCTCATGGGCATGGCCAGTATGACCGAAAACCGGACCCAAATCCGCGCGGAATTTGCCCAGCTCGCCACGCTGTTTCGGGCTGCCCAGGAACAACTCGGCGTCAATCAAGTGCGCGTGCTCAGCATGGGCATGAGCGGCGATTACGAGCTCGCGCTGGCCGAAGGCGCCAACCTCATTCGGGTGGGCTCCCTGCTGTTTGGCGCCCGTAGCAGCAAGTAACGAGCAACCCGGAACTGGTTATGTATGCAGTAATTGACCTCGAAGCCACCGGCGGCAAGCCCGGAACCGAGCGCATCATTGAGGTCGCCATCTTCATGTTCGACGGCCGCCGTATCGTGGACCAGTTTATTACGCTGGTCAAGCCCGACGTGCCCATTCCGCCCTTCGTTCAAAAACTAACCGGCATTCGCGAACACGATGTGCGCACCGCCCCCCAATTTCACGAGGTGGCGAAGCGCATCGTTCAAATGACCGAAGGAGCCGTTTTCGTGGCGCACAATGCGCCCTTTGACTACCGAATTCTGCGCGAAGAGTTTGCCCGATTGGGCTTCGACTACCAGCGCGTGGTTTTGGACACCATTCCCCTGGCGGAACGCTTCCTTCCGGGGATGCCCGCCTACGGGCTCAGCACGTTGTGCGCAGAATTGAATATTTCGCACACCCGAAAGCACCGGGCCGACGGCGACGCCCGCGCCACGGTTCAGCTTTTGCAGATTTTGCTGGACAAGGACCGCGAGAAGTACATCGAGGGCGTGTACCTCAAGCAGCCCGCGGCCACCGGACGCCACAAGTTCAGCGACCAAATTGCTCGGTACGTCAAAACCGTGGGCATTTACTACCTCTTCAACGACGACGGCCGGGTGCTGTACGTCGGCAAATCCGACCAACTTCGGGTGCGCATTGACCGGCACTTTCTCACGACCAGCGAAAAAGCCCTTGCCCTGCAGGCGGAAGTTTCGAGCCTTCGCGTGGAAGAAACCGGGAGCCTATTGCTGGCCGATATTTTGGAGCATATTGAACTGAAAAAGTTGAAGCCCCCGTACAATCAGGCCAAGGACAAGTACGCGCTGCGCTTTGGTCTTTTTCCGATCGAAACGGACGACGGCGTCCTCTGGGACGTTCGGGCGATTCGACGGGATCCGCCGGTGCTGCAGGTTCAGTCCCTCGCGGACGGGGTCGCCCTGCTGGGTGGAATGGCCGAAGAACGCCAGTGGGCCCTTGAGGACGTGCTGCTTCCGCGCTTGGTTCCTCAGGTGGAAGCCGAACAAACCCGTTCCGACACCCTTCCCAAGACCCTGGAGGAGGCCGTGGCTGCCCTGGAGGCGTTTTTGTGGCCACGCGGAACGGTCGTGTACTTGGACCGCGGGCGCGAACCCGGAGAAAAAACCGCCTTTGTGGTGGAAGACGGCCGCTTCCTTGGATACGCCCGGGTGCGCTTGGAGCAGGAGGTTCACGACGTACCCACACTCAAAAATCGCTTGACGCCGGTGAGCCAGCAGCCCTACTTGCGGAGCCTGCTGGCCGAATACGTCCACACGGGCCGACTGCAGGCCGTGCGACCCGGAATTTTTCCTACTTTAGGGGAACATTAACGGAACCAATCCATGAAAAAGATCACTGCCCTCGCATTTGCCGCCCTCTTCACGCTGGGTTTGGCCGGCAACGCCTACGCCAACACCGAATCCAATAACGCCCCCGCGGCGGCGGAAACGTCTAAGAAGAAAAAGAAGGACGGTAAAAATGCCGCATCCTGTGCTCCCGCGGCCAAGACCCAAGGCTGTGCCTCGGCTCCTGCGGGTGGCTCTTGCTGCGCCAAGCCGGCTGCTTCCGCCGCAGGTGGCGGGAAGTAAGGCTCCCAAAAAACAAAAAAAGCCGACCCTTCTTGGGGTCGGCTTTTTTTATGGATTGAGGGCAGGCCTAGAGCTTAAGGGCCGCCGAAGCAATAAACTGGTTGATGCGGTTGTCTGTTTCGAAGTCGATTCCTCCGAGGCTTAGGGTCTGCCCAAATGCGGAAAGGGAACCTTCGTAGCGGGCGCTTACCTGGAGTCCGCCCAGCTTGAGCCCAACCCCGACTTGGCCGCCCCAACTTCCCCGACCGGGGTTGGTCAGGTTGAGTCCGCCGGTCTCGGCCAAAGCCATCGAATAAACCGGCGCGACAAAGCCAAAAACCGGCCCAAGTTTGACGCCGACTTCGACGGGAACATCCAATCGAAGAAGCGACCAATCCAGAACTTCGGGCGTGAAGCTTCCGTCTTCAATGATGAATTCCTGGTTAAGACCCGTAAGCCAAAGCTGCGGCTGTACGTACAGCAAGCCCGCCGAGGCACGGTAAAAGCCGCCCACGTGATAACCCGCTCGGCCGGTGGCCACCGGGGTGAACGTTGGGTCAATCAAGGGATTGAACGCCACCCGCACGTCGGCAAGGTGGTAGCCTGCGGTAAGGCCCCGCGACAGTTGACCCGACGCCTGCCAGGCCCCCAAGCTTAGGACCGCCGCAATGAGGATTCGCTTCATGCAGGATTAGCCGCCAAAAAGCGTTCCACGTTGGCCTGGATGCGCGCCGCAGCGTCTCCGTGCGGTGCCGGCTCAAAGGTTTTCCCCGTAACCAGCTCGTATAAATGGATGTAGCGTTGGGAAACTTCTTCGGCCCAGGCGTCGGTTAGCTCGGGAATCGACTGGCCTTCTTTGCCCTGAAATCCGTTGGCAATGAGAAACTGACGCACAAATTCTTTGGACAACTGAACTTGGGGCTCGCCCGCGGCCTGGCGCGCTTCGTAGCCATCGGCCATAAAGTAGCGCGACGAATCCGGCGTGTGGATTTCGTCAATCAGCACCACGCGGCCGTCGGCCAGCAACCCAAACTCGTACTTGGTGTCCACCAAAATGAGTCCGCGCGACCGGGCCATTTCTTGGCCGCGGGCAAAAAGGGCCCGAGTGTAGGCTTCCAACTGGGCGTAGTGCTCGGGGCTCACAACCCCCCGCGCCAAAATCTCCTCGCGGCTGATGTCTTCGTCGTGGGTACCGATGGCCTCCTTGGTTGTCGGAGTAATAATCGGTTCGGGCAGGGCATCGGACTCGCGAAGGCCCTCGGGCAAGGCCACGCCGCACAGGCTGCGACCGCCAGCGGCGTAGGTGCGCCACGCGTGACCGCTCAGGTAGCCCCGGATGACCATTTCCACCTTGAAGGGCTCCGCCGCGTAGCCCACGCTGACCACGGGATCGGGGCTCTCGGTACGCCAGTTGGGGACCAGGTCCGAGGTGGCTTCGAGAAAATGGGCCGCCATTTGGTTCAAAACTTGGCCCTTGTAGGGAATTCCCTTCGGAAGCACCACGTCAAACGCCGAAATCCGGTCCGAAGCCACCATCACCATTCGGCCGCCGCGAAGGCGGTACACGTCGCGGACTTTGCCGTGGTACACAGACTCTTGGTCCGTAAAATGAAATTCAGCGTGGGTAAGGGGCATGGCTTAGGATTCGGGATTTTGCGGTTTAGACTTGGCTTTGGGCGCCTCGGATTCCGATCGAGCGGCCATCATTTTTTGGCCTTCGGCGTCGTAGGCTGCGATGATCTTGCGCACCAGCGGATGCCGCACCACGTCGCGGCCGTCGAGTTCAATGCGGCCGATGCCCGTCATTCCCGCCAAAAGGCGCAGGGCGTGGGGCAAGCCCGACGCGGTGCGCGGGGGCAGGTCGGTCTGCGACGGGTCGCCCGTGACGATGAACTTCGACGACGGACCCATGCGCGTGAGGAACATTTTCATCTGCGACACCGTGGTATTCTGGGCTTCGTCCAGAATGACGAAGGCGCGGTCCAGCGTGCGTCCGCGCATGAACGCCAAAGGCGCAATCTCGATCGTGCCGTTTTCCAGGTACTGCACCAAGCGCTCGGCCGGAATCATGTCGCGCAGGGCGTCGTACAGCGGCTGCATGTAGGGATCGAGCTTCTCCTTCATGTCGCCCGGCAAAAATCCGAGGGATTCGCCCGCTTCCACCGCCGGACGCGTCAGCACCAACCGGCGTACCTCTTTGTTTTTGAGCGCACGAACGGCTAGTGCGACCGCCGTGTAGGTCTTGCCGGTCCCCGCGGGGCCCATGGCAAAGGTCAAGTCGTTGGTTCCGACCGCCGTAACCATGCGCTGCTGGTTGGCCGTCCGGGCCTTGATCACGTGGCCGTTGACCCCGTGCACGATCACCTCGTCGCCCTCGCTAAGCGACTTCAGAATGGACGGGCTGTCGTCGAGCACGATGCGCTCCAACTGCTGTGAAGTCAGCACATTGAACTTTCGAATGTGCCGCAGCACGAGGTCCAACTTCTCTTCAAAAAGGGCAATGTCCTCGGGGGATCCGGTGAACTTGATCACCTCGCCGCGGGCGACCATCCGAAGCTTAGGAAAATAGCCTTCCAGCTGGCGCATCAGGGAATTATGCTCCCCGTATACAACTCGGGGGTCGACGTCTTCGAGGTGGACGATGCGCTCCATTACTTTTACAGCTTCAAAGGTACACCTGTGGCCGTCATCACCCTCACCACCGACTACGGATGGCGCGACCCCGATTCCGCGGGTCTGCGCGGACGGGTTTATGCCGAAATGCTGCGGACCGGGACCGTGGCGCCGGTCGTCGACGTGACCCACAGCGTGCAGTCGCGCAACCTCAACGAGGCCGCCTACATTGTGCGCGGAGCGTACCGCGACTTTCCCGAGGGAAGCATTCACCTCGTGCTGGTCGACAGCATTTATTGGCCCGAAACGCCGCTGATTGCCTGTGCCCTAGACGGCCACTTTTTTCTCGGACTCGACAACGGGCTGCTGGCCATGCTCCGCCCCGACCTTCAGCCGAGCCAACGCATTCAACTTGACCTTAAAAACCGCCTCGACTGCAGCACGGCCGAGTCCCTGCTGGCCGCCGCCGCCGGTACGGCCAATTGGTCACCGATGCCGACCAAGCCTGGCTGCAGCGGTGGGCCCAAGGCCGACCGATTGAGTCCAGCGTTCGCGGACAAAAAGTCCGCAAGTGGTGGAGCGCCACCGGCCTCACCCCGGGCGACCTGTACTTTCGGACCAACCGATTTGACTACCTTGAAATCGGCATCCACGACGGCGGCGGCGACAGCGCCAACCGCGCCTCACGCCTGCTGGGCGTGCGTCCCGGAGACGCCCTAGAACTGCGCATCTCGTGACCCCAACCGCGCCCCTCGTTCGCATCGTTCACTTGAGCATTGCTCCGGCCCACCGTGCGGAATTTGAAGCCTATGTCGCCCAAAAAATCACGGTCGTCGCCAAGCAGCCCGGTTGCCGGAGTGCGACATGGCTCCGCGCCCGGGACGGCAGCTACTTCACCTACAGCGAGTGGGTCGCTGAAGAGTTTCTCGAAGACTACCGCCGGTCCGCGACTTTTGCCGAAATTTGGCCCACGCTAAAGGCCTGGTTCGACGCTCCCGCGCGCGCCTGGTCCTGCGACCCCCTTACGGAACCCCCATGCTCAGCCTAGCCCGCCGCGAATTCGCCTCCTTTTTTCAGTCCTCCACGGGCGTACTCGTTTTAAGCGTTTACCTCGGCCTGAACGCCGTGTTTCTCTGGTTAATGCCCGGAAGTTTTCATCTGCTCGACAGCGGATACGCCCAACTCGACGGCCTGTTCATGCTGTCGCCCTGGGTGTTTTTGTTCCTCGTTCCGGCCCTGGCCATGCGCATGCTGGCCGAAGAGCGCCGGGCTGGAACGCTGGACTGGCTGCGCGCCAAACCCCTGACCACCTGGAACATCGTCGTCGGGAAGTGGTTGGCCGGAATGGCCCTCTTGGGCTTGGCCCTGCTGCCGACTTTGCTGTACGCCGCTTCGCTTTACGTGCTCGGAAACCCCGTCGGCAACCTCGACCTCGGGAGCACTGCGGGATCCTACCTCGGCCTGTTCATCTTGGGCGGATCCTACCTGGCGATTTCGCTGCTGTTCAGCGCGAGTACCGACAACTCCATCGTAGCCTTCGTAGGCGGTGCGGCGGGCAGCCTCGCCCTCTACGCCGGTTTTGATGCCTTTGTGGACCTGCCGAGCATTGCCAACCGCGGACTTTACTTGCTTCAGTGGGGCATCAGCGAGCACTACACCTCGATGAGCCGCGGGGTGATCGATGCCAACGACGTGCTCTACTTTGGCGGACTCACGTTGGCCTTCTTGGCCGGAGCTCGGGTGCTGCTGGAACCCAAGCGCGACCTCCGAACCCTGGCACCGGTTATCGCCGCCGTAGTGCTGGTTGCGCTTTCCACCTTTCGGCCCGTGTTTTTGCGCCTGGACCTCACGGCCGACCAGCGCTTTAGCTTGAGCGATGCGACCGAAGCCCTCATTGACCAGGTTGAGGAGCCCATGCTCGTCACCATCTACCTGGAAGGAGACTTCCCCTCGGGATTCCAGCGCCTTCAGTCCGAAACCCTGCGCCTGCTCGACGAATTCCGCGCCCGAAACCGCAACATCCGCTACGAGCTGATTAATCCGTCCGAAAACCCCGATCCGCAGGTGCGCCGCGACACCTACACCCAGCTGCAAAACCTCGGGTTGGGCGCCATTCAGCTAGAAATTCAAGAAGCCGACGGGGTGAAAACCCAGCAGGTATTCCCCGGCGCGGTGGTTAGCTACAACGAACGCCAGTGGCCGGTATCGCTCTTGCTCGAGCAGTTTGCCCAAGCTCCCGATGCCCAAATCAATGCCAGCATTCAGAATTTGGAGTACGCCTTGGCGGCGGCGCTGCGCGGACTCCTTCAGACGGAGCGCAAGCGGGTTGCCCTGATTGAAGGACACGGCGAACTGGCCGCCGTTCAAACCGCGGCCCTGGAACTCAGCCTGCGAAAGAGCTACGACGTATTCCGCTTCAATTTGCGCGAATTCCCCATCGACAGCACCACCGGGGAGCCCTCGCTCACCATGCAGGTACGCCGCCTAAACAGCTTTGACGGCATCATCATGGCCAAGCCGAGGGAGTCCTTTGCCGAACTCGATCGCTGGCTTTTGGACCAGTACCTGATGAACAACGGCCGCGCCATTTGGATGGTTGAGGCCGTGCATGCCGAAATGGATTCGCTGAGCTACGCCTCCGAGTTCCTGGCCTACCCCCAGCTGGACTTTATTGGACTAGACGGCCTGCTCTTCACCTACGGAGCCCGAGTCAACACGTCCCTCGCTACCGACCTGGTGTGCGCCGGCGTCAACGACCAGCGGTCGGTTCGGCCTTGGGTCTACTTCCCGCTGATGCTTCCGCAATCCGAGCACCCGATCGTGAAAAACCTCAATGCCGTGCGCTACGAATTTGGAACCACCCTGGACACCATCCGCGTTCCCGGCGTAACCAAGACCGTGCTGCTGCAGACCTCGCCCTACGCGCGCCGCCGCCCGGCGCCCACCCAAGTGAGCCTCGCGGAACTCTACAACGAACCGGTGCGTAGCCTGTACACCGAAGGTCCCTTGGCCACCGCCGTGCTCCTCGAGGGCGAGCTTCCGTCCTACTACGCCAACCGAATGGTTCCCAAAACCGAGTTGCCCGCGCCGCCCGCAAGCGCCAAAGACGCCAAGCTCTTGGTTGTGGGCGACGGCGACCTGGGCAAAAACCAGCGCAACATCGTGCGCAGCGACATTCCGCGCGGCGCCCCGCTCCCGCTGGGCTACGACCAGTACACGGGGCAGCAGTTCGGCAATTCAGACTTTCTGCTCAACGCCATGGATTACCTGCTCGAGGGCAGTGGACTCATCTCGGTTCGCGGCCGCGACGTGAGCCTGCGCCTGCTCGATCGCCCCAAGGTTGATGCCCGAGCCACGTTTTTTCAAACCCTCAACACGGTGGCGCCCGTGGGACTTGTTTTGCTCCTCCACGCCCTGTACCGCCGGCTGCGCCAACGCCGTTTCGGCCGACCCCATTCTGAGTTATGATTGCTAAATCCCCTTGGACCGTTCGCTGGTCCGTCGTTATCGGTCTTTCCGTCGCCGCACTCGTGGTCTATTTAATCCTCCGAGAGACCCAGAGCCACGACGATTTAAGTCCCGAAGCCTACGACTTTGCGGTCGCCGATACCGCCTCCATCGACCGCATCGTTTTGTGGAACCGAAGCCCGGATACGGCGGTGCTCACGCGCCAAGCGGGGGTATGGCTGATCAACGGGGCCCATCCGGCGCGCCCCGACGCCGTCGAGGTTTTGCTTGAAACGCTGTACCGAATTCGGCTTCGCGGATTTGCGCCCGACGCGGCAACCGCCAACATTCTGTCGGCCATGTCAACCTACGGAACCCACGTCGATGTCTTCGCGGGCGACAAAAGCCTCAAGTCGTTCACGGTGGGCACCGAAACACCCGACATGCTGGGAACCTACTTTCTTCGGGACGGTTTTGGCCGCCCGGTTGCGGTGCACATTCCCGGGTTTAATGGCTTTTTGAGCAGCCGCTTTTTCCTGCGCGAAGACCTGTGGCGCCACCGCGTAATCTGGTCCAGTGCGGAACCCGTTTCCTCGGTACGCCTGACGTATGCGGATTCGGCCAAGGCCGGCTTCAACCTGAGTGAAGACGGCGGAGCTTGGACCCTCGAAGCCGGAGGTACCAGGTCGGCGGCCGACGGCATGGCCGTGCAGGCCCTCCTCAAGGCCGTGGCATCAAGCCAGTACGAGGGGGTCATCATCCCAAGCGACGCAGCCTACAGCAAGCAGGACAGCCTTAAGGCCTTGGTTCCGCGCATTCGGATTGAGGTTCGCCGCACCGACGGAAGCCGGAACAGCATGGACCTGTACCACGTTCCGCCCGACCCCGAAGCGATGGACGACTCGGGACAGCCTATGGAGTTCGACCCCAACCGCTTTTATGCGTTTTTGGACGACGGACGCATGGTTCTGGTTCAACGATTCGGTCTTCAACACCTGTTGAAAAGTTCTCGAGCGTTGCGTGCTTCGAGGTAATTACTTTGCAGCATGAAGTTCATCGTATCCAGCGGGCAATTGCTCCGCGCTCTGCAGACCGTTTCGGGCGTAATCCAGTCCAACCATACCTTGCCCATCCTCGACCATTTCTTGGTTGTTTTGGAGCCCAATAAACTAATCCTCACCGCGTCGGACCTGGAGACGACGATGACGACGACCCTCGACGTGGCCTCGGAACACCACGCCACCGCGGCGATTCCCGCGCGCATGCTGCTCGACACGGTCAAGAGCTTCCCCGAGCAGCCGCTGACCTTCACGTTCAACCCAAGCGCCCACAGCCTCGAGGTGAGCAGCGACTACGGCAAGTACGCTATTTCGTATGTCGACGCCGCCGAATACCCCAAAGCGCCCGAGGTGGACGCTACGGTGACGGTAGAATTGCCGGCCCACGTGCTCGGTACCGCCATCGGCAAAACGCTTTTTGCGGCCGGCAACGACGACCTGCGCCCCGTAATGAGTGGCGTATTTTTTCAGTTGACGCCCGAAAGCCTGACGTTTGTGGCGACCGATGCCCACAAACTCGTGCGCTACCGCCGCACGGATTTCGCAGCTCCCCAGACCGCCGAGTTCATCATGCCCAAAAAGCCGCTGAACCTGCTGAAGGCGACCCTCGGCGGCAACGACGACCTGGTTGAGATCCGCTACACGGAGCAAAATGCGCAGTTTACCTACGACGGCGTAACCTTGGTTTGCCGTTTGATCGACGGAAAGTACCCCAACTTCGAGGGCGTCATTCCGAAAAACAACCCGAACCGCATGACGGTTGACCGCGGTTCCTTCACCGGGAGCGTGAAGCGCGTTAGCCTTTTTGCCAACAAAACCACCCACCAAATTCGCTTAAAAATGGCGGGTAACGAGTTGTTTATCAGCGCTGAGGATCCCGATTTTGCCAATAAAGCTCACGAGCGTTTGGCCTGCAGCTACGAAGGAAGCGACCTTGAAATTGGGTTCAACAGCCGCTTCATCGTGGAAATGCTCGGCAACGTAGACAGCCCTTCCGTGGTATGGGAGTTCTCGGCGCCAAACCGCGCGGGACTGCTCTTCCCCGACCGCCCGGGCGAAGACGGCGAAGACCTGCTGATGCTGGTCATGCCGGTGATGCTGAATTCGTAGATTTTTTGCCGTGAACCTTATGGTTGTTGCCGACGTGCACGGGTGTTCCAAGACCCTGAAGACGTTGATTCGCAGCCAATGGAATCCGCACGACGAGTTTCTCATCTTTGTTGGGGACCTCGTCAACAAGGGACCCAAGTCCGCGCGGGTCGTAGAATACGTTCGCGAACTGCAGACCGAGTACCCGTACAGCGTTTTTGTGGTGCGCGGCAACCACGAACAAATGCTGGTGGACGCCTACGACGACCCAACCCAGAAGCTGGGTTTCTACGAGAGGTTTAAAAAAGACCTGCTTAAGCGCGGAATTCCGCTCAAGAAAACCATCGACTGGATGCGCCGTCTGCCGCTCAAGTGGGAAAACAAGTACGTGCTCGTAACCCACGCTGGAGTGGCCCTTCACGCCCGCGACCCCTTTGTAGCGGGCAACCTGCGTTCGGTGCTTCACAACCGGTCGGCCCTCAAAAACGTGGGCAAACTTCAGCTTTTTGGGCACGTAATCCAGGAAGCAGGCATTCCCCGGTTTTACCCCTCAGCCAACGCCTGGGGACTGGATACCGGTTGCTGGCGAGGTGGCGGACTTCACGCCCTTCGCCTGACGCGTACCGGAGAAATTTTGGAATTCCTTCGCGAACCGACCCACAGTTCCGACCTTTGATGTAGAATTTGCGACCAAGCGGCCGCGCCAAACCCTTGAATTATGCCCAACGCCCTTTTTTCTGTTCCCAAGGCCGTTAACGAACCCGTTTACAGCTACGCCCCCGGGACTCCAGAGCGTACGCGACTTTTGACTACCTACGAACAAATGCTTGGCGAGAAGGTAGACATTCCCATGTTCATTGGCGGAGTGGAAGTGCGCACCGGGGAGCTTCGCGATTGCCGCCCGCCCCACGACCACCAGCGGGTCATTGGTCAGTACCACTGGGGAAGCCGCGCGCACGTGGAGCAGGCCGTGAATGCCGCCTTGGCCGCCCACGCCACGTGGTCGTCGATGCCCTGGTTCGAGCGCGCCGGCATATTTCTGCGTGCCGCCGACCTGGTGAGCGGACCCTACCGGGCCAAAATCAATGCCGCAACCATGCTGGCACAGTCCAAGACCGTGCACCAGGCCGAAATTGATGCTGCCTGTGAGTTCGCGGACTTTCTGCGCTTCAACGTGCAGTTCATGACCGAGATTTACGCCCAGCAACCCGAGAGTTCGCCCGGCGTTTGGAACCGCATGGAGTACCGCGCCCTCGAAGGATTTATCTTGGCCGTTACCCCCTTCAACTTTACGGCCATTGCCGGCAACTTACCCGCCGCGCCCGCGCTTATGGGCAACGTGGCGGTTTGGAAGCCAGCCGATACCCAGATTTATTCCGCCTGGGTAATCATGGAAATCTTTCGCAAGGCGGGTCTGCCCGCCGGCGTCATCAACCTAATTTACGCCGACGGTCCGTCCGTGGGCGACGTCGTGTTCCAACACCCCGACTTCGCCGGCCTGCACTTCACGGGTTCAACGGGCGTGTTCAAGCACCTTTGGAAGGAAATCGGTTCGAATATTGACCGCTACAAAGCCTACCCGCGCATCGTCGGAGAGACGGGTGGAAAGGACTTTGTGCTCGCCCACCCTTCCGCAGACGCCGCCGAGGTGGCTACCTCGCTGTCGCGCGGTGCCTTTGAGTTCCAAGGTCAAAAGTGCTCTGCCGCGTCGCGCGCCTACCTACCGGCAAGCCTTTGGCCGGCCGTCCGGGAGCGCCTTGTGGCCGACGTCAACAGCTTTAAAATGGGCAGTCCCGGCGACCCATCCAACTTCGTCACCGCCGTAATTGACGAACGCTCGTTTGACAAAATTGCCTCGTACATCGAGTACGTCAAAGGCCGTACCGACGCCGAACTCGTAGTTGGCGGCGGATGCGACAAGTCCAAGGGGTACTTCGTCGAACCGACCGTGGTCGTGACGACCAACCCCCACTTCCGCACGATGTGCGAAGAGATCTTCGGGCCGTTCCTGACGATTTTCGTGTACGAAGACGCGGCGTGGAGCGATACGCTGGACCTGGTCAACCGCACGTCCGAGTACGCCCTGACCGGGGCCGTGTTCTCCCGCGACCGCTACGCGGTCGACGAAGCCACGCGCCGCCTGGCCTTTGCCGCAGGGAATTTCTACGTGAACGACAAGCCTACGGGCGCCGTGGTTGGCCAGCAGCCCTTTGGCGGCGCGCGCGGATCGGGCACCAACGACAAGGCCGGCTCCGTATTGAACCTGCTGCGCTGGGTTTCGCCCCGCACCATTAAGGAAACGCTGGTTCCGCCCACGGACTACCGCTACCCCTTCTTGGGGTAAAATATTACTGGTCAATGGCTTAGGCCGGCAGCTCCACGATCACTTTGGTCTCGTAGAACTCCCCCGGCAGCCATTGCGGAAGCGGGTGGATTTTGTGGCGGATTCCGCGCAGTTCCTCGCTGAGGTCTCCGCCCTTCAGGGCATAGAGTGCCGTGTTCGGCTTCGACGACCAGTGGCCCTTCATCCAGCGCTTTAGGTCGGCCGAAGGCGCCACCGCCCGCGTTACGGCGAGGTCAAACGGTCCTTTGACGGTTTCCATTCGGCCCCAAACCGGGCGCACGTTGGTCAATCCCAGCGCCTCGGACACGGCCTGAACCACCTTGATTTTCTTGGCAATGGAGTCGACTAAAACCCACTCCACGTCGGGGAAAGCGATGGCCAGGGGAATACCGGGAAAGCCGCCCCCCGTCCCGATGTCGGCGACGCGTAGTCCCGGTTTCAGGGGCAGCACGTGGCCCAGCACGAGGGAATGGGCCACATGCCGCTCCCACAGGTTGTCGAGGTCCTTGCGCGAAACGACGTTAATCTGGGCGTTCCACGTACGGTAGAGTTCGGGCAGGGCCTCGAGCTTCCGGCGCGCATCCTCACTGAGAAAGGGAAAAAGCCCAAATTCCATTAGCCCTTCCAGAAGGGTTTGGCCATGGGGTCGCGTTGCGGAATTCGGCGTCGAATCGCGTCCCACCGCAACCAAAACGGCATGCGAAGGGCATCGGTCCAGCGACCAAAGCGCGCGCAATGAACCACCAGCAAGCTCCCAACTACCCCGTGAAGCAGCAGCCAACTGCCCGCCGCAAAAAATGCCTGATCGCGGTAAAAATCGCGCAGTGGATTAAGCCCCTCCGCCTGAACCAACCAAAGGTGTCCGCCCAGCCCAAGCGCTGCCACGAGTCCGGCAAGATCGCTAAGAAACAGGCCAAGAAATCCGAGAATAAGGGCCGTCTGCTCGCCCGAAGGACGCACTTCGCGCAGCTTTGGGTCGCGTTCGATTCCGCCCCGACGCCCAACCACAGCCTGCTCGACCAAAACCACCCGACCTTTTTGCTGGAGAACGCCCAGCAGGAGTTCCCCCTCGCCGCCGTCGACGTGCATGCTGTCTTGAAACCCCTTGAGCTCCATAAAATCAGTGGTCCGGAACGCCAGGTTCACGGGAATCAGCGAAGTGGGAAGCCCCCCAAAATGCTGCCGCATCCAGGCCCAAAGCTGGCCCGCATGCATCGGAATTCGGGTAGATGCCCGATCATCCTGCACCCGGACCGGACCCCAAACACCGGCTACGCCGCGGTCCTCCAACGGGGCCACCAGCGCACCCAACCACGCGGTAAGGTCCGCGGGCGGGATCGTGGCCGCATCGGCCCATACGGCGTTGGTGCGCTTCGTCGCCTTAATACCCAAGGTCATGGCCAGCTTGCGGGTGCGCCAAAAGCGGTCGCTGTGCGGCACGGTAACGACCACAAGCCACTGGTACTTGAGGCGAAGCTGCTCAATTCGGTGTGCCGTATCGTCTTCACTCTGGTTATCGATCACAACCAACTCTACAACCTGCGTTAGTCCGCTGGCCGCAAAAGCCTCAATCCATTCCTCAAAGCGTCCGGCGGCGTTGCGGCCGACAACCAACAGGGCCAAATCGCGCATGGCCTTCACGGGAGCGCCTTCCACGCGGGGTTTTAGCGACCAAATTCCGCGCGAAGCGAAGGCCACGAGGCCCAAAGTCGTTAGCGAAACGAGGGCTGAGCCCACCAGCAGGGCCGAAGCCACGGGGCTTGTCAGCCAGGGAACTACCTGTTCGATCCACGCATTCATATTGAGCGCAAAAGTAGTCCAAGAACCCACGACGTACCTTTGCCTCGTGCAATTCCAAATCCAAGCCAAAGACCCCCATTCTGCCGCACGGACCGGCCTGCTGCACACGGACCACGGCGCCGTTCCGACCCCTATATTCATGCCGGTTGGCACCCAAGGAACGGTCAAAGCCGTTGGGCCGGACCTACTCCAGCAGGACGTTCGGGCCCACATCGTCTTGGGCAACACCTACCACCTCTACCTGCGCCCCGGTACCGAAATTCTGGAACAAGCCGGCGGCCTCCACGCGTTCACCACCTGGACCGGACCCATGCTTACCGACAGCGGCGGTTTTCAGGTTTACAGCCTCGAAGACCGGCGAAAAATCCGCGAAGAAGGCGTGAAGTTCCAGTCCCACATCGACGGCAGCACCCACCTTTTTTCGCCCGAGTCCGTCATGGACGTACAGCGCAGCATCGGCGCGGACATCGTTATGGCGTTTGACGAGTGCACGGCCTACCCCATCGAAAAAAAATACGCCCGCGAAGCCATGGAGCGCACGCACCGCTGGCTGGACCGATGCCTGATTCGCTGGAACGAGACCGAGCCCAAATACGGATACGCCCAAGCGCTTTTTCCCATTGTTCAGGGGTCCACGTTTTCGGACCTGCGAAAAGAGTCTGCCGAGTTTGTCGCGTCCAAAGGCGCGTGGGGCAACGCCATTGGCGGACTCAGTGTGGGGGAACCCCACGACGAAATGTATGCGATGACCGCCGAAGTCTGCGGCATTCTGCCCGAAGACCGCCCCCGCTACCTCATGGGGGTGGGCACGCCGGCCAACATCCTGGAATCCATCGCGCTCGGGGTGGACCTGTTTGACTGCGTCATGCCGACGCGCAACGGCCGAAACGGCCAAATTTTCACGCGCCAGGGCACCGTAAACCTGCGCAATGCCAAATGGGCTCGGGACTTCAGCCCGCTGGACCCCGAAGGCGACTCCGCAGTAGACCAGCGCTACACGAAGGCCTACGTCTACCACTTGCTCAAGGCCGATGAAGCCTTGGGGCGTCAAATTGCCTCGCAGCACAATTTGCGGTTCTACCTGGCGTTGGTTGAGGAAGCCCGCAGGCGCATCGCCGACGGCAGCTTCCGCGCATGGAAGGACGCCCTAGTCCCCAAGCTCTCCCAGCGCTGCTAAGGATGGCCATTCGAACGATCATGAATTCACGACTCCGCCTGCTGCGAATTGACCGCTACCTGCTCGGCCAATTCTTGGGGACCTTCGCGCTGTTTATGTCGCTCATTATGGCCATTGCCGTGGTTTTCGACATCTCCCAGAAGATTGATAACTTCCTGAACCAGGGCATTTCGGTGGGTTTCGCGCTGCAGCATTACTACCCCCACTTCATGCTGTACTACGGATCCACGTTCAGTGCGCTCATCTTCTTCCTTTCTACGGTTTTTACTACGGCCCGTATGGCCAACCGTTCGGAACTCATGGCCGTGCTCGCGGGGGGAATGCCTTTTCGTCGGCTCATGCTTCCCGCGGTGGCTAGCGCCGGCGTCGTCTTTACCGTGATGATGCTCCTTGCCCACTTCGTGGTTCCGCACAGCACCATTGCGCGCCTGGAATTTGAGGACCGCTACGTGCAGGACGTCGCGCCCAAACGCCCAATCAACATCCACCGCCAAATTCTCCCCGGCCACTACATCTACCTCGAAACCTGGAGTCCAGAACGCCAGGCCGGATACCACTTTAGCTACGAAGTGTTTGACGGAAGTCGATTGGTCAGCAAGCTGCGCGGTGACTACCTGCGCTTCGACAGCATTGCCCAAACCTGGAAGCTCGACAACTGGAACCGCCGCGCCGTCAAACCCAACGGAATCAGCAGCGTGACCCAGGGACGAACCCTCGATTCCAATTTTGCGTTCAAGCCGGCGCTGCTCAACCCCGATCAACGCCGAACCGAAACGATGACTTCGCCGCAGCTGCGGTCCTTTCTGGCCCAGGAACGCCTGAGCGGCTCCGAAGCCGTCGTGTGGCACGAGGCGGAATGGTACCGCCGAACGGCCTATCCCTTCTCCATGTTCATTTTGGTGATCATGGGCTTTTCGCTTTCGTCGGCCAAGCGACGCGGCGGTTTGGGCGCCCCCATTGCCCTGGGCCTTCTTTTTGTGGTCGTGTACATCTTCTTCATGCAGCTCGGAAGCATCAGCATGATGGCGCTCAACGTACCCCCATTCCTAGCCATTTGGTTGCCCAACCTCATTTTTGGCGGACTGACGGCCTACCTCTACGCGCGGGCCCCGAAGTAGGGCAACTCCACCTAGTTTTGCCGCATGTCCCTGATTCGCCCCAACGATCACGACCCCATCGCCGTTCACCATGCCTGGATGCACTTTATTGTACTCATTTGGGGCTTTACGGGGGTGTTGGGACGCCTTATTTCGGTAAATGCCTTGGACTTGGTCTGGCACCGCATCCTGTTGGCGGTTGTTTTTCTTTGGGCCTACCAAAGGTTTTTAGGCGCTCGAATTCAGCACATTAAGTCGATTAAACTCGGTCGGACCCTTGCCCTGAACGGCCTGGTTCTCATGGTCCATTGGGTCACGTTTTATGCGGCCATCAAGCTCTCCAACATTTCCCTCACCCTGGCCTGCCTTTCAACGGGACCCTTGTTTACGGCCTTTTTGGAGCCCCTTTTCTTTCGGCGCAGGCTCGCGTGGAGCGAGGTAGGGGTAAGCTTTGGCGTGGTCGTCGGACTCCTTATGGTGGTTGGGTCCGTTGACGGCCAGGGCTTGGCCATCGCCGTTGGCCTGCTGAGCTCCGCCCTTTCGGCGCTCTTTTCGGTGCTCAATGGGCGAATTGTGCGCGAAATGGAGGCTGCATCCATCTCCTTTTGGGAGTTGCTTTCGGGGTTTGTGGGGCTGACCATCTACCTCGCGGCAACCGGCACCTTGGCGGACAGCGTCGCCGCGCCAAACCTAAATGATTGGGCCTACCTCGCCCTGCTGGCGAGCTTCTGCACCGCCTTCGCCTTTGTGCAATCCGTTCGCATCATGCGCTACCTAAGTCCGTTTACCGTGGTATTGACCATTTCCATGGAACCCATTTACGGAATCCTGCTGGCGCTGCTGGTTTTTGGCGCCGACGAAGCCATGCCTGCCCTATTCTATGTGGGGTTTGCCGTGGTGCTGTTGATGCTGCTGGCCAACGCCTGGATGCAGCGGCGGCGGCGCGCGAAGTTATCCACATAAGCCGGCGGTGGCGGCAAAAAGTCGTAGGTTTGAACCCTTGAGATGATCCGTATGGAATACCTAGATTTCGAAGCCCCGATCCGCGAATTGGACGAGCAAATTGCCAAAGCCACCGCCCTTGAGCAGGAGACGGGCGTGTCCATGGAGCAATCCATCGATTCCCTGATCGAAAAACGCGATGCGACGTTTCACGAGCTTGCGCAGAACCTAACGGCATGGCAGCGCGTGCAGCTCAGCCGGCACCCAAATCGCCCCTACACCTTGGCCTACATCAACGCCATGACCAACGGGCAATTCAGCGAACTCCACGGCGACCGCTACGTCAAAGACGACAAGGCCATGGTCGGCGGTTGGGGATGGATTGACGGCGAGTCGTTCATGTTTGTAGGCCAGCAAAAGGGCATTAATACCAAGATGCGCCAACTGCGAAATTTCGGCATGGCGAATCCCGACGGCTACCGCAAGGCGCTTCGCCTGTTCAAGCAGGCCGAGAAGTTTGGCCGCCCCATTGTAACGCTCATTGATACCCCAGGGGCCTTCCCCGGACTCGAAGCCGAAGAGCGCGGCCAAGGAGAAGCCATCGCCCGCAACATCATGGAAATGACCCGGCTCAAAGTCCCCGTGATCTGTGTGATCATCGGCGAAGGCGCTTCGGGCGGCGCCCTTGGTATTGGGGTGGGCGACCGCGTTCTGATGCTGGAAAACACGTGGTACTCCGTAATCAGTCCCGAATCCTGTTCGTCCATCCTTTGGCGCAGCTGGGACTACAAGACAACGGCTGCCGAAGCCTTAAAGCTCACCGCCACGGACATGTTGGCCAATGGCCTCATTGACGGCATCGTCCCCGAACCTTTGGGCGGTGTTCACCGCGATCCCGAAGCCATGTTTGCGACGCTCAAGAACGAGATCCTTAAGCACTACCGCGATCTGCAAAAGCTCGATCCCGCGGAGCGCGTTGCGCTTCGCATGGAAAAGTTCAGCAACATGGGCGTGTACGAAAACGCGTAAGGGATTAATGGAAGCCAATCAACCGCTACCCCGAACTGCAGCCCGCCGCCCCACGGCGGGAAGTGTGGCGCTGCCGTCCGCGGCCGGAAAGCTCCCGCCCCAGGCCATTGAGTTGGAGGAAGCGGTTTTGGGTTCGCTGCTGATTGACCGAAATGCCCTGTCAAAGGTCATTGATATCCTGACCCCCGAAACGTTTTACACGGAATCGCACCAAGCCATTTTTACGGCGGTTAAGGACCTTTTTGCCGACTCGCAGCCCGTTGACATCTTAACCGTTGCCCAGCTGCTTCGCAAAAACGGCAACCTGGAGCGCATAGGTGGCGAAGCCAAGCTCATCAACCTGAGCACGCGGGTTTCTTCGTCAGCGCACATTGAGTACCACGCGCGCATCGTCGTTCAAAAACACATTCAACGGGAACTCATTCGAATTTCCAACGAACTCATCGAGAAGGCCTACGACGAAACCAGCGACGTACTCGACCTGCTGGATAGCGCCGAGCAATCCCTGTTCAGCGTTTCCCAAGGAAACCTCAAACGCAACTACGAGTCGTCGCTCAATTTGGTCAAGCAAGCACTTGATCGGATTTCCGCCATTTCGCAGCGCGAGGGCCTATCGGGCGTTCCGAGCGGATTCCGCGAAGTTGACCGCGTAACCTCGGGATGGCAGCGGTCCGACCTGATTATTTTGGCAGCCCGCCCGGGCATGGGTAAAACCGCCTTCGTGCTCAGCATGGCCCGAAATATGGCCATTGGTCATAAGGTTCCCGTAGCCGTATTCAGCTTGGAGATGTCTTCGGTTCAGCTCATCACGCGGATGATTTCGTCCGAAACGGGAATTGGTGCAGAAAAACTGCGCCGTGGAAACCTAGACCCCACCGAATGGGCCCAACTCACGTCCAAGGTCAAGGGCTTACAGGAAGCTCCCATTTATATTGATGACACGCCCGGACTGAGCATTTTCGACCTCCGCGCCAAGTGCCGGCGCCTCGCCTCGCAGCATCAAATTGGCGTTATTGTCATTGACTACCTGCAGCTTATGACCGCAGGCAACAGCAAGGCCGGAGGCAACCGCGAACAGGAAATTTCGTCGATTTCTCGGGCCCTTAAGTCCATTGCCAAGGAGCTGGACATTCCCGTGATCGCGTTGTCGCAGCTTTCGCGGGCCGTAGAAACGCGCGGCGGCTCCAAGCGCCCACTTCTCTCGGATCTTCGCGAATCGGGGGCTATTGAGCAAGATGCCGACATCGTTTCGTTTATTTACCGCCCGGAATACTACGGCATTCACGAGTGGGACGACGACCAGACGCCCGCCGACGGCCAAGCTGAACTCATTATTGCCAAGCACCGCAACGGCTCGCTTGAAAACGTGCGCCTAAAGTTTGAGGGCGCCATGGCTCGTTTTTCGGACCTCGATACGGGCTACAGTGCCCGCGGTTCCGTCACCACGGATTCCAGCGACAACGTGTTTGAGTCCAAAATGAACCGGGTCGAACCAAACGAAAACGACGACTACCCGCCGTTCTGAGGACTTTCGCTCCTATTCAAACATCCTCCAGCGCAGAAACCAACGAAGGCTTGCGGGCGGAACGGGGTAATGCTGCGCCATAAACACCGTGTTGGGAATCCAGCCCTGATTGGCATTTTGTGCTACTATGCCCAGCTGGGCCTCGCCCAGGTATACCATCGCAGCCGCATGCAGCAATCCCCCTGCCGGCATCGGGTCTGCTTCGTCCGAGATTCCGAACATGCCTTTTTCCGCAACCCAAACCGGACGCTGCCAACCGCCCGTCCAGCCCTGGCCACTTAACTCCAACTGCACGCGCATTCCCGGAAACAAGCCCGCCACCGGCGAAGCATAGACCAATGTGGCCGAGCCCGCAGGTTTAGCGACCACTTTCCGGACATCCGGACGACGGAATTCCAGTCGGCGCCGGCCATGAGCCAACCGGAACGAAGACCCCACTGCGCATTCGCATCTTCCCAAGTCGCTGCACGCAATACGGGATCCGGTGTACTTGCCACGGCGCGAAGCTTCAGCTGCTTCGCCGGCGAGGCATCCAATTCCACCCTACGGACATGATCCACCACCCTGCCTTCCCAGGGCATGGTCCAGCGTTGGGAGGCGTCAATTTTTAGCCACGACCGGGATTGCGCGAAGGGATGCAGCGAATAGGTTGCCTCGGCGGCCCGGCCCAACAAGTCAACTTCTGCGTGGATCCGGTGGCGAGGGCCGGGAAAATTCCAGCCCGCCACCGGCGTGATCCGAGGGGCCACGGCACCGGCAGCCCAAACACCAGAGTTCCAGGTTCGCGCCGTTACCATTCGCAGCCCGACCGACCACCCTGCATGAATTCGTGGCAAAACATCCACTACACTTACGCCGCGCATGGCAGGTTCCGACCACCTCGCCGTGCTGCTGCGGTTGAAGCGCACGTCCACGACGGTGTACTTTAACGAATCCACGGAATTCAGCGATCCGCCAAAACCGTGGCTGCTTTGACTAAGGTCCGCCACGACACCAAGGTTGCTTCGGGCGTGTACCCACTCCGCCCGCGCCGAGACTGTCCTTCCGCTGCGGGCAGCGCCGGACCAGCGCGTTGAAACCAAATTTCGGTTGGGCTGCCAATCTGCGGCCGACGTAAGCTGCGAAGTATTGAGCACACCGCCGGACTCTCCATCCACGTTGCGGTGAATACCCAATAGCACGTTGTAGCGCCAAACATGCGCCGAGTCGCGACCCCAAAATCCCGCTTTGAGGCGGTCGCTGAAGTGGTCCTCCGGGAGCAGCCCCCCGGTCATTTGGAGCCGACGAAAGTCAACCCAAAAATGCCGGTAGTAGGTTGGCGACGCGCTGGCCACCACCCCAAAATCTTGGCCTCGGCCTTGGGCCGACTGCCCTACCCAGTCCACTACGGGCAGCGGACCTTTGCGAACCGCCCAATTCTCCGGCAAATCTTGCTGGGCATTCTGCCAGTACCCGACCATGACCGAGCGCAGCGTACGCTGCGGCACCAAACCTTCACTAAAATTCCACCGCGGACTACCCAACGCGCTGACATCCACGGAATTCAACGCGAGGGGCACCGCCAGATTTCGCTGTGCCGGCACCTCCGTGCGAAACAGCGCACCGTCCCAAACGGCCGTTTGCCACGGCACCGGCCGGAGCGTATCCTGCGCCAGCACGGCGTGGCCCAAAAACAACAAAGCCGCCAAAGCGAACTGCATGCAAAGGCGGCGGTAAAACCAATTCATCACTACAAATATGATGCGAATAAAAACAAAAAACCCCCGCCTAAGCGAGGGTTTCTGTATAAGTATGGCGGCGACCTACTCTCCCAGCGTACTAGTACCATCGGCGCAAACGGGCTTAACGACTCTGTTCGGAATGGGAAGAGGTGATCCCCGTTGCAATAACCACCATGTTTTTACAAAGCTTTTATCATTGACACATTGGAAGCAACATAAAACATATCCTGGTTCGAATCCACGGGTAATTAGTACTACTCGGCTATGACATTGCTGCCTTTACACCTGTAGCCTATCAACGTCCTAGTCTTGAACGACCCTTAAGAGAAATCTCATCTTGGGGTGGGCTTCGCGCTTATATGCTTTCAGCGCTTATCCCATCCGCACATAGCTACCCTGCGATGCAGCTGGCGCCACAACAGGTACACTAGAGGTGCGTCCGACTCGGTCCTCTCGTACTAAAGTCAGCTCCCCTCAAATTTCTAACGCCCATAGTAGATAGAGACCGAACTGTCTCGCGACGTTCTGAACCCAGCTCGCGTGCCACTTTAATGGGCGAACAGCCCAACCCTTGGGACCTTCTCCAGCCCCAGGATGTGACGAGCCGACATCGAGGTGCCAAACCCTCCCGTCGATGTGAGCTCTTGGGAAGGATCAGCCTGTTATCCCCGGAGTACCTTTTATCCTTTGAGCGATGGCCCACCCATGCGGAACCACCGGATCACTATGCCCCACTTTCGTGCCTGCTCGACTTGTAGGTCTCACAGTCAAGCACCCTTGTGCCATTGCACTCTACGCACGGTTACCAAACGTGCTGAGGGTACCTTTGGAAGCCTCCGTTACTCTTTTGGAGGCGACCACCCCAGTCAAACTACCCACCAAGCAATGTCCCCCTTGCGGGGTTAGGCTCCAAATAACAGAAGGGTGGTATTTCAAGGATGATTCCACGCAGCCTGGCGACCACGCTTCATTATCTCCCACCTATCCTACACATCCATTATCCGAAGTCAATACTAAGCTGTAGTGAAGGTTCACGGGGTCTTTTCGTCCCACTACGGGTAATCGGCATCTTCACCGATACTACAATTTCACCGAGCTCATGGCCGAGACAGTGCCCAGATCGTTACACCATTCGTGCAGGTCGGAACTTACCCGACAAGGAATTTCGCTACCTTAGGACCGTTATAGTTACGGCCGCCGTTTACTGGGGCTTCAATTC
>JAJTFK010000026.1 GCA_021298655.1 Cryomorphaceae bacterium
TTAATCGGATGCCCAATGGCCTGCATCTGGCAACGGATTTGGTGGTGGCGTCCCGTCTCAAGGTCCACCTCTACGCGGCTGTAGCGATCGCCGGCGGCAAGCACGCGGTAGCGAAGCACGGCGCGCTGGGCGTCCTTGCGGCCCGACACAAAGCTCTTTTTCTTCACCGGATCGCGCCACAGCAGGTGTTCCAGTCGGGCCTCGGCGTCGACGGGGTGGCCTTCAACCAAGCACTGGTAGGTTTTTTGAATGCCTCGGTCCGCAAAAAGCGCATTCATCCGCGCCAGCGACTTCGACGTTTTGCAGAGCACCACAATGCCGCTTGTGGGCCGGTCGAGGCGGTGGGGCAATCCGATAAAGGCTTTACCCGGCTTGCTAAAGCGCCGCGCCACGTCGTCGGCCGCCCAGTCCAGCAGGGTGGGGTCGCCCGTTTCGTCGCCCTGAACCAGCAATCCCGCCGGCTTGAACACGATAAGGAGGTGGTTGTCCTCCCAGAGGACGCGGGGGGAGCCCATCAGTAGCGCTCCTGGTCGTTGGGAAAGTCCTTGGCCCGCACGTCCTGCACGTATTGGCGTATGGCGGCGGGAATCAGTTCGCCCAGTTGGGCGTAGCGCCGCAAAAAGCGCGGATTAAACTCCGTATTCATGCCCAGCATGTCGTGCAGCACCAGGACCTGCCCGTCTACGTCCGCCCCGGCACCGATTCCGATGGTGGGAATGCGCAGCGCGGCGGTCACCTTGGCGGCCAAAGTTGCCGGGATTTTCTCCAAAACGAGTGCGAAGCAGCCGGCTTCCTGCAGGGCCAGGGCGTCGTCGAGCAGCTTGCTTGCCTCCGCCTCTTCCTTGGCGCGGACCGCGTAGGTGCCGAACTGGTAAATGCTCTGCGGCGTCAAGCCCAAGTGCCCCATTACGGGAATGCCCGACTGAACCAGCCGCTGCACCGTGGACACCACTTCGCTGCCTCCTTCAAGCTTGACCGCGTGGCCTCCGGATTCCTTCATGATGCGGATGGCCGAGTTCAAGGCCTCTTTGGGATTGCCTTGGTAGCTACCAAACGGCAAGTCGACCACTACGAGTGCGCGGTCCACGCCGCGAACGACACTCGACGCGTGGTAAATCATTTGATCCAGCGTAATGGGCAGCGTCGTTTCGTGTCCGGCCATCACGTTGCTGGCGGAGTCTCCGACCAAAATCACGTCGACGCCCGCGGAATCAACGAGCCGCGCAAACGTGTAGTCGTAGGCGGTGAGCATGGAAATCTTGACGCCGCTGTGCTTCAGCTCGGCCAAGCTGTGGGTCGTCACCTTTTTAAAGGCTTCGGGTCCGGACTTTTTTTGGGTCGACATGGCGCAAAGGTAGGTGAGGCGCCTTCATCGCTATCTTTGAGGCGTATGCTCCATCGCTCCCTATTTACGTTTTTCGCGGGCATTGTCCTGCTGTCTTCCTGCGACAACACCCTGGACGTGACCGCAGACTTTGAGCGCGTGCCCGTGGTGTACGGCATCATCGACCCCAAAAGCGACACCCAATACCTTCGTGTGGGGCGCAGCTACCTGGGTGCCGACGGGCCTGTGGGCGGACTCAATCATCCCGACTCGCTCTACTACCCCAGTCTGGTGGTTGAACTCAAGGCATTTGGTCCAGCCGGGGCCCTAATCTTTACCGAAACCTACACCGAAACGACGGATGTGCCCAAGGATTCCGGCCTGTTTACGGGCCTGGGTCACCGAGTTTACCGCATGGTGCGCCCTGGGTTTGCGCAGAATCCGAACCGCACCGACTACACCTACGAAGTGACGCTTCGCGAAGCCCCAGGCGCTCCCGTGCTGGCCAAGGCCGTTACGCCCTGTGTGGACAGCATTCGCTTGAAGCAACCGACCTACTTTGGTATTCAAAAAATGTCGATTGCGTCCAAGAATGGCTACGCGCTGCAGTGGAATCAGACCAAGAACGCGCGGATTTACCAGGGCTACATTGACTTTCACTACATGGAAATGCCGGTGGGCAACCCCGGAGATTCGGTTCAAAAGGTGGTGCGCTACAAGCTGCCCTACATCACCGGAGGTAGCCTTGCCGGCGGGACCTCGCTGGTAACGACCACCATCGACTACCGGAGCTTTTACACCTACTTGAAGAATTCCATTCCCAAAGCTCCCGCGGGCACGATGCGTTGGTTCCGCGGCATGGACCTGTATGTGAGTGCCGGAAGCGACGCCCTCGCTACCTACATCTCGGTGTCGCAGCCTTCCAACAGCATCAACCAAGATCCCCCCTTCTACACCAACGTTACGGGCGGAGCCGGAATTTTCGCGAGCAAGTCCCACATTTTTAAGCCCTACCTCGGTCTTTCGACGACGTCCCTGGATTCTTTGGGCAACAGCGTTCTGACCTGCGATCTGCAATTTGGCCGTGCCTCGGCCGGCGACACCTGCGCCTGCGGACCCCAGCGAACCTGGGATCGCTGCCTGTAGAACCGCCCTGCCTTGGCAGATTCTTCGGCGTTGTGGCGGAACCCCGTGCGCCATTTCGGCTAGATTCCCGACCGATCGCTGACAATATGTCGTGTTTTGGCAGCATTTCGCACGCTCGGTGGTGATGGTATAAAGCTTGTCTTATTGCCGTCAAATCAACACCAAAGAACTCCACATCATGGGAAAAATCATCGGAATCGACCTGGGTACTACGAACTCCTGCGTCGCCGTAATGGAGGGCAACGAGCCCGTAGTTATTCCGAATTCGGAAGGCAAGCGCACCACGCCGTCGGTAGTAGGATTCGTCGACGGTGGCGAGCGCAAAGTAGGCGACCCTGCCAAGCGTCAGGCCATTACCAACCCCAAAAAGACCATTTTCTCGATCAAGCGCTTTATGGGTGAGACCTTCTCGAACAGCGAGAAGGAAGTGGGTCGCGTTCCCTACCAAGTGGTAAAGGGCGACAACAACACGCCCCGCGTACAGATCGACGACCGCGCCTACACTCCGCAGGAGATTTCGGCGATGATCCTTCAGAAAATGAAGAAAACGGCCGAGGACTACCTCGGAACGACCGTAGACGAGGCCGTAATCACGGTTCCGGCCTACTTTAACGACGCCCAGCGTCAGGCCACCAAAGAAGCGGGTGAGATCGCCGGCCTCAAGGTGCGCCGCATCATCAACGAGCCCACGGCGGCGGCGCTGGCCTACGGCATCGACAAGATGAACCGCGACATGAAAATTGTGGTTTTTGACTGCGGCGGCGGAACCCACGACGTTTCGGTGCTCGAGCTCGGCGACGGCGTATTTGAGGTTAAGTCCACCGACGGCGACACCCACCTTGGGGGCGACGACTTCGACGACCGCATCATCAACTGGTTGGCCGACGGCTTCAAGTCCGAAGAAGGAATCGACTTGCGCCAGGATGCCATGGCCCTTCAGCGCCTCAAGGAGGCTGCCGAAAAGGCTAAAATCGAGCTCTCAAGCACGACGTCGACCGAAATTAACCTTCCCTACATCACGGCTACGGCCAGCGGACCGAAGCACATTGTGCGCAGCCTGAGCCGTTCGGAGTTTGAGCGCCTCGTGGCCGACTTGGTTGACCGCACCATTGATCCCTGCAAGAGCGCCCTGAAAAATGCGGGTTTGAGCACCAGCGAGATTGACGAAGTCATCATGGTGGGTGGGTCAACGCGCATTCCGGCCATTCAGGAGGCCGTCAAGAAGTTTTTCGGCAAGGAGCCCAACAAGGGCGTGAATCCCGACGAAGTGGTAGCCATTGGAGCGGCCATTCAGGGCGGAGTCCTCGCCGGCGACGTGAAGGATGTGCTGCTGCTCGACGTGACCCCTCTGTCGCTCGGAATCGAGACGATGGGTGGCGTGATGACGCGCTTGATCGAGTCGAACACGACGATTCCGACCAAGAAGTCCGAGGTGTTTAGCACGGCCAGCGACAGCCAGCCCAGTGTGGAGATCCACATTCTTCAGGGCGAGCGCCCCATGGCCAAGGACAACAAGACCATCGGTCGATTCCACCTCGACGGGATTCCGCCCGCACCGCGCGGCGTGCCCCAGATTGAGGTGACCTTCGATATTGATGCGAACGGCATCCTCAACGTGAGCGCCAAGGATAAGGCGACCGGCAAGGAGCAGAAGATTCGCATCGAAGCGTCTTCGGGCCTGAGCCAAGAAGAAATCGAAAAGATGAAGAAGGAGGCCGAAGCCAACGCGGATGCCGACAAGCTCGCAAAGGAGCGCGTCGACAAGCTCAACGCGGCCGACCAAATGATCTTCCAAACCGAGAAGCAGTTGAGCGAGTTTGGCGACAAGCTCGGCGACAAGAAGGCGTCCATCGAGGCGGCGCTGGACAACCTGAAGAAGGCCCATGCCAGCCAAGAAATCAGCGCCATCGATGCCGCGATGGAGCAGATCAACGAAGCCTGGAAGAATGCTTCAGAGGAGATGTACAAGGCCCAGCAAGAGGGCGCCGCGGGCGGAGACGCCGGCGGACCGGGAGCCGGTTCGGCCAACGCGGCCGACGACGTGACCGACGTCGACTTTGAGGAGGTTAAGTAGGCCTCGGATCAAAAAAAAGGCCGCCCTTCGGGGCGGCTTTTTTTTTGCTAGCTACTAGTTACTAGTTACTAGCGGCTTTTAAACGCCCCGTACTTCAGGATGCAGTAAATGGCGCGGACCCCGTCCTTCCAGCCGATTTTTTTGCCCTCCTCAAAGGTGCGGCCGTAGTAGCTGATGCCCACTTCGTAAATGCGCACCTTGGGAACGCGGGCAATTTTGGCGGTGACCTCGGGCTCAAATCCGAAGCGGTTTTCGCGCAGGTTGAGCGACTGAATCAGGTCGCGGCGAAACAGCTTGTAGCAGGTTTCCATGTCGGTTAGGTTCAGGTTGGTGAACATGTTCGACAGGAACGTAAGGAACTTGTTGCCAATGGAGTGCCAGAAGAACAGAATGCGGTGGGCGTTGCCCCCCATGAACCGCGAACCGAACACCACGTCGGCGTGGCCGTCGATAACCGGCTGAAGCAGCGCGGGGTATTCGTTGGGGTCGTACTCGAGGTCCGCATCCTGAATAAGCACGTAATCTCCGGTCGCCATCGCAATCCCGGTGTGCAGCGCGGCTCCCTTTCCTTGGTTGACCTCGTGCTTGCGGTAGGTAAGCGGTAGCGAAGGGTTGGCCGAGGCGTAGCGCTCAATGGCCGCTTCGGTCCCGTCCTTGCTGCAGTCGTTGACTACAATGAGTTCCTTCGTCCAGCCTTCGGGCAGACGGCAGTCGCGGACTTTGTCCAAAATGAGGTGGATGGTTGCGGCTTCGTTGTAGGCCGGCATGACGATGCTGAGTACGGGCATAGGGCGCAAAAGTACGGACTTCAGCGTACCTTCATTCCATGTACCAGCTGCTTGATTACAGTCCCCAAAATTTTGTGCGCACGTTGCCCGATGCCGAACCGGGTTTCCCCGCGATCCACGGATCCGAAATCGTGCGTTGGACCCAACTTCAGCAGCCCGTTGCGGCCGATTGGCTTCGTGCGGCGGTGGATTTTTGGCAGTTCCACCCGCACATTACCACCGATTTGCTCGATACGGCGGCGCGGGCCAATTTTGAAGAGTATCCGGAACAGATTTATGTAGACCTGCATGTGCTCACGGCCCCCAATGTGGAGCACCTTAGTTTCGAGCAGGTTGGTCTGGTGATGCACGCCCAGGGGGTGGTTTCCCTGCATGCGGGCTCGGTGTTTGACGGGGTGGCGGAGCGCATCGAAACAAGCCGTGGCTTGATTCGGGGAAAAGGCCCTGATTACTTGTTTATTCGCCTTATCGAAGCGGTTCTCAAGCCCTACGAGCACTACTTCGATCAGTTAGAGGGCGAGCTGGATGACCTCGAGTCGGAGGTGGTCCACCGCCCGAGCCAGCGTATGGTGGTCAAGATTCTCAAGGTGAAGCGGCAACTGAGTTTGATGCGCCGCCACGTTTCGCCCCTTCGGGATGTGGTAGGCAGCTTGGAGGCGTCCGCACACCCCTTGATCAAGCGCGAAAACAGGCCCTACGTCCGAGACGTCCGAGGTAAGGTTCAAGCCATTTACGAGCGGTTGGATGCGCAGCGCAGCCTGATCGAGTCCTTGGAAAGCATTTATTTGTCTTCCGTGAACCAGCGCACCAACGAGGTCGTGCGCATTTTAACGGTTTTTTCTGCGGTGTTTATGCCCTTGACGTTTATCGTCGGGGTATACGGTATGAACTTCGAATGGATGCCGGAATTATCGCTACCCTGGGCCTACCCCGCGGTGTGGGTCGTTATGGTCCTTACGGCGGGTGCTATGATTTGGTGGATGCGTCAGAAGAAGTTTTGGTAATGGTCCATCCGGTCAGCGCGAGCAGCATGCTGACCAAGGGACTCATCCAGTTAAAGATGGCGTACATGAAGTAGTCGCCGGTTGCGACGCCAAGCACGCCGGCTTGATAGGCACCGCAGGTGTTCCAGGGGACGAGTGCCGAGGTTACGGTCCCGGAGTCTTCGAGGGCCCGCGATAGGTTTTCGGGCTTTAGACCCCGGTCTTCGTAGGCTTTTTTAAACATTCGACCGGGAACCACAATGGCCAGGTACTGGTCCGACGCCGTTACGTTGAGGATGCCGCAGGCGGCAAGGGTTGCCCCAATAAGTCCGGCGCTTCCCTTGGCAATTTTCAAAAGTCCCTTGGTTAGGGTTTCCAAAAAGCCCGCGGCGTCCATAACGCCACCAAAGGCGAGGGCACAAAGGATGAGCCAAACGGTGCCAAGCATTCCGGCCATGCCCTTTCCCTTGAGCAATTCCGAAAGCATGGGGTGGTCGATTTGGATTTGGGTGCTGCCGGTCATGGCCTGCATGCAGCCTTCGTACCAGGCCGTGGGTCCGGTGTGTCCGGCCATTTCGGCGACGATGTCGGGCTGAACGGCAAGTGCGGCCAGCGCGCCGGCAAGGGTTCCGATACCCATGGCCGCAAGGGCATCGACCTGCGCGGCAATCAGGACAATACTGGCAACCGGGATCAGCAGCAGCCAAAGGCTAATGGTGAATTTTTCGTTGAGCAGTTCGGTAATCAAGGCCACCTGGCTGAGGTCGCCCACGTCGGCCGCGGACATTCCCTTTACGCCAAACACCGCCAGGGCAACGATCATGGCGGGTCCTGAGGTCCATACCATGTGCCGTATGTGGTCCATGAGTCCGGCCCCGGCCATGGCGGCCGCGATGTTGGTCGTGTCGCTCACGGGCGACATTTTATCTCCGAAGTAGGCCCCCGAAACGACGGCGCCGGCAATCCATCCCGGCGCGAGGCCCAGGCTTTGGCCGATGCCCATGAGCGCGATGCCCACGGTGGCTGAGGTCGACCAAGATGATCCCGTAGCCAGGCTCACGGCGGCGCAGAGTACGGCAGCGGCGAGCAAAAAGGTTTTGGGTGTAAGGAGTTTAAGTCCGTACACGATAAGGGTCGGGATGATGCCGCTGGCCATCCAGGTTCCGGCCAAGGCGCCCACCATAAGCAAGATGAGTATGGCTTTGGTGGAGTCTGAAATGGTTCCCTGGATTCCCTGCCAGAGCGCGGTTCGGCGGGATTTGGGGGCGAGCAAGGCGGCGACGCCCGCCGCGGCCAGCAGGATAAGTTGGTTGCTTCCTTCGAGGCTCCGGTCGCCGTAAATCCGAACGTTCAGGACCAGGGCAACGACCAGAAAGAGCAGGGGGGCAAGGGCGCGTAGCATGGGCTGCAATATCGGGATTATCGCGCAACGGACTCGGTCCGTTCCAGCCAGGGTTCCAGGGTGCGCACCACGGTGTCCAAGGGCAGTCCCTTCACGTTGTCAAAGGTTCCCACGATTCGCTCGATGGCCAGCTGGCCAAACCACTCTTGCGCGCCGTAGGCTCCCGCCTTATCGAGCGGAGCATAGGTTCGGACGTAGTGGTTGATGAACTCGTCGCTGACGGGGTGAAAGCTCACTTCGGCTACCGATTCGTGCTGGGACCATCGCTGGCCGTCGGTTGCGCACACCGCGGTTATCACTCGGTGGGTCTGGCCTCGGAGGCTGCGGAGCATGGCCTCGGCGTGGTCCAGGTCGCGCGGCTTCCCGAAGCGAACGCCGCGAAACCAAACTTCGGTGTCGGCGGTCAGCAGCACGTCGCCCTCGTTCATGCTGGGAATCAGGGCTTCGGCCTTTGCCCGCGCAACGTAGCGCACCGTCTCGACGTCGCTTAGGTGCTCGGGCGCCGATTCGTCGGCCTCGCTGGTGCGCACCGTGTAGGGAATACCCAGCACGGCCAAAAGTTCGCGGCGGCGGGGCGAACCGCTACCCAAGACGAGATGGCCCTTCAGGGCGTAGGGCAGTTTAATCACCAGTTGCGGAATTCTTCGAGGTTCCACTTGCCTTGGGCGCGGAGGACTTGCTCGATGATTTCGCGCACGCAGCCCTTGCCGCCGTCCACGGGCGAGATGTAGTCCACGAGCGCCCGAATTTCGGGAGCGGAGTCGTGCGGGCAGCAAGAAAGCCCGGCGCGCTGCAGCACTTCGGTATCGGGCAGGTCGTCGCCCATATAGAGGACCTCTTCGTCGCGCAGGTCGTACATGGCCAGCCATTCTTCGTAGGCTTCGATTTTGTGGCGCGAACCGAGCCAAACGTCCTGAATACCCAGGTTGAGCAACCGGTCTTTGACGGTCTGCGACGTGCCGCCCGTGATTACGGCCAGCATGAATCCGTGGCGAACGGCGACCTGTACGGCGTAACCGTCTTTGCTGTGGAGGCTGCGAATGGGCTCTTGGCCCGGCAGCAAGAGCACCGTGCCGTCGGTGAATACGCCGTCGACGTCAAAGGCCATGGCCTTGATGTGCTTGAGCTTGGTTTTGTAGTTCATGATGCGGTTCGCTGAATGGATTCGCTCAAGGCCCGGTACACCGCGCGGAGTTCTTCGGGGAGCAGCTCCAGGTGGCGTTCTACCGTCGGTCGATCGCCCCGCGCTGCGGGACCGGTTTGCAGGGCACGCGCATCGCCGTTAAGGGCGGCCTCCACCGTGGCACGGATCATGGACTCGTAGGTTTTTGGGTCGAGGTTCGCGGCCCGGCAGTAGGCTTGGAGCAGGGCCACCACGTGGTTGCTGAAGTTGTTGGCAAAGACGGCGCCCAGGTGGTAGCGTGCGCGCTCGGTCGAGTTCGTCCAGCGGGGTTCCAGGCAACCCAGGTCCACGGCCAGCGCACGAATGGCGGCTCGGGCTTGATCGTTTTGTGCTTCGGCAAAAACCGGAACATCGGACCAGTTAACGGGTTCGCGAAACGAGACCATGGGGTAAAAAACCCCTTTGGAGCCTGCGCCAAGGGCGGAACAGGGAACGGCGCCGGCGCAGTGAAGGACGGTAGCCGGGCTGTCCGCAATCCGAGCGGCAAGCTCGGGAAGCACGGCGTCGGGTACACCGAGCAGGACGACGTCGTTGGAACCGAGGTTGGGTAGGCCCTCGAACCCACGGCCAGGCAGGTGCAGGGCGCCGGGCAGAGCGTTCGCTAGGGCCGTGCCGACCCGGCCGCGGCCGACCACCACGTACCTCATGCCTTGGGCGCGGGCTTGGGGCCGGCGATGCGCTTGGCTACGGCCATGCCCGATCCGATGGCCAGCAGCACTACGCCGAGCCACAGCACGTTGATGTACGGAAAAATGAAGGCCTGAAGCAGGATGAATTCCTGTTCTTCGGCGGCCTTGCGCCAAAACGTCATTTTAAAACGTCCCGGTTCGTCGGCCACGCCGTCGAAGCGCGCCTTTACGCCGAACTTGGGGAATTCCGCCTCGCCGGGGCTCGCCTGGTTGCCGCGAACCTGATAGGGCACTTCGACCGTTTCGCTGCGGCCGTCCATGTGGGTTAACGTAAGCCGGGCGGCCATGTCGAGGGTGGCGAGGTCACCGGTTTCCTTGACCATTAAGGCGTCGTTGACTAAAATGCTGTCGCAGCGCATCAGGTACTCGTCAAACACAAACACTTCTTCGCCCCGGCCCATGGTGGCGTTCATTTCGTCCGACCATCCGCTTTCCTTTTCTTCCGGACTCCGCATGTCGGCAAAGCTCACGTAGGTGTAAATATCGCGGTCCCAGTAGTGCTTGGTCGACGGTTCGCGGACGTTGCCCATGCGGGGGTTGAGCTGAATGTAGGGGCCGAGCGAGAACAGCTTTTCACCCGGGGTTTGGTCTGGATTCGTTCCGTAAAAATTCACGTCGTAAATCTGGAAGTGGCCCTCGCGGCGTTCGCCGGTCCATTCGACCCAGTAGGGGTGCATCGAAACGGTGTCGCGCAGCGGAAGCAGAATGTGTTCGTTGGCCGGGAAATCCTTGTGCAGAAACACCGGGTTCTGGCTGATAGCCTGCTTTTTGCCGTTGCTGACGAGCGCTCCGAGCAGAATAAGCGCAAACCCGAGGTGGGTGAGGGCGAGGCCGCCGCTGCGCCAGGATCCGCGCAGGTAGCGCAGCCAGTAGTCGAGGTTGGCGACGGCAGCAAAAATTCCGGTGAACAGCAAGACCACGTACAGCGGTTGGTCAAACTGGAGCCCCCAGGCCGCCAGGGCGCTGAGCACGACCGAAAGTCCGAGCGAGGGAAGCACCCGGCGCATCAGCTCGGAGGGCGTGGATTCCCAGCGCAGGAAGGGCACCGAAGCCATGAACAGGGACACGACAATGGCCACGGGTATTTGAATGGAGTGGTAGTGGCGGAACACGTCGGCCGGCGGCGCCAAGGCTTCGCCCAGCAGGGGGATTAGGCCTTCGGGTCCGATGATTTTGTTGAGCACCGGGATGCTCGTGCTGAAGGTGATTTGTACGGCGCTCAAGAGCAGCACCAGGCTGCCGATGACCAGCCAGAATTCGCGCGACGAGAAGGCTTCGTCGGCGGTGTTTTTCGGCAAGGCCCGCCAACGAACGACCAGCAGGAGCAGGCTGCCGACGGCAAAGAATCCGAGGAGCAGCATGAGCTGCCCGTTGAGGCCGAGGTCGACAAAAGAATGCACGGAACTGTCTCCGAGGACTCCGCTGCGCGTCAAAAAGGTGGAGTACAGCACCAAAATGAAGGTCAGCATGGTCAACATCGCGGCGAGGCCGCCCGACGTCTTTTTCTTTTTGACGATGAAGAGGACGTGGCCGGCGGCGACCAGGGTGATCCAGGGCACCAGCGACGCGTTTTCTACCGGGTCCCAGGCCCAGAATCCACCAAAGCTCAACGCCTCGTAGGCCCAAGCTCCGCCCATAAGGATTCCGGTGCCGAGTACGCCGACGCCAAAAAATACCCAGGGGAGTGCGGGCGTAACCCATTCGAGCGGACGTCGCTCCACCCAACCGGCCACCGCGTAGGCAAAGGGAATGAGCGTGGCCGCAAAACCAAGAAACAGGGTTGGAGGGTGGATGACCATCCAGTAATTCTGCAGGAGCGGGTTGAGGCCTTGCCCGTCTCGGAATGCGGGGATGCGGATCAGGTAGTCCTTGATGGTGGTCCAAGGAAGCCCTAGGTTTTCAGGGAGTTCGCGAATCAAGGTAAACGGGCTGGATCCGATTTTGGTTCCGAAGACGTAGACGCCCAGCAGCATGCTGGTGAGCAGCAGCTGTACCAACCCAACGACGGCCAGGGTTCCGTGTTCCCAGCTGCGGGCGCTGCGCACCAAAATCCACCCCAGCAGCACGTGCCAGACCATCCAAATGAGGAAGCTTCCCTCTTGGCCTTCCCAAAGGGCGCTGAAGACGTATTCTATGGGGAGGTCGCGCGAAGAATGGCGCCACACATAGTCGAATTCAAACCAGTGGCTCAGGATGGCCGTCATCAGTACGCCCAAAATCCCGAGTACGCCGATGCTGTGGAGGGCAAAGGCGCCGCGCCCGGCTTGAACAAAGGGCTGGTGGGGCGCCTTGGGTCGGCCGAGCTCGTCGGGTCCGCTGCAGGCACCGGGGCGAAGCCAGTTCAGGCCATAAAAAAGGGCGGTTCCCAGGGCGCCCGTGAAGGCCAGGTAGGTAAAAAACCGGCCCGCGAGGGCCCAAAACGTGTGTTCTCCGATGTAGTTCATTAGTTCGCGCTCAGCTTGGCCTCGTCGGCGTACTTGGACGGGCACTTCATTAAAATGTCTTGCGCAAAAAATGCGGTATCGCCCGAGCTCATTCCGGTCAGCGTCACTTCTTCGGCGCGTTCGAAGTCGGTGGGCTTGGGTTGGTTAAAATAGACCACGCTGCGTTCCCCGTCTTTGTCGATGGCCGTAAAGCGGAGCATCGACGTTTGGGGATTGCTGGCATCCTGAATGGTCACCATTAAGGCGCCCACCAGCAGGGCAATAACCACTAAGGCGATGACGTGGGTACGCTTCATTTACTTCGCGGAATGGGCGGATTGCTCGGCCTTTCTAAGCCGAAGGTCTAACCACGTCAGGTAGGCGAGGAGTCCAACAAAAATGATGGCTACCACGGCCACCACAACCCAAATTTTGCCGTCGGCGCGAAAGGCGTCGGCCATTTCCACGGGGGGAGCTTGCTGTAAAAAACGCATCATAACCGGATTTACTTGCTTAAACGCGCCAAACGGTCGCGGAGTTCAACGATCCACACACCTAGCCCAATCCACCCGAATACGGCGGGGTAGAACACGGCTCGCATGCCGTTGTCCAGGTCGTAGGAGCCAAAAGCGGGGTTGCCGCCGTTGCCGGGGTGCAGCGAATCGGTCAGTCGCGGCAGGACCCCGATAAACACGATCATCAGCACGAAGGCAAACACGTTGTAGGTGCTTGCTAGGCGCGCTTTTTTCTCGGGGTCTTCGACGCTGCTGCGCAGCACGAAGTAGGCCAAGTATATTAGAATGGCCACCGCGGTGCCGTTGAGTTTGGGGTCGTTGGTCCAGTAGGCGCCCCAAGTGAATCGGGCCCAAATCATTCCGGTGAAGAGTCCGAGGAAGGCAAAAACCAGGGCGACCTCGGCGGCAAGGCGCGCTTTGCGGTCGGACTCGAGCGCGGAGATGCCTGGTTTGCGCAAGCTCCCAATGCTGTAGCCAAGGGATACGCCCATGAGTGCCACCATGGTAAACCACATGGGCACGTGGAAGTAAAGGTTGCGAATGGTTTCGTTCAGGATAAAAAGCCGCGGTACGGGAGACATCAAACCGGCGACCAGGCTGTAGCTCACGAGCGCTGCGGCCGCGGTTTTCCATGCGATTGAAAAGCCGTTTTTCACTGCTTCCAAAGGTAGGGCATAAGCACGCTCCCCAAGGCCAGCGGAAGCCCCAGCATGGCCAATTCGCCAAATAGGGGTATTGCCAGCTCGGACCATTCCTGGTTGGCCGCCGCCAGCGAACTGGCCCGGCGCGCCACGAGCACCGTCGGCATCAGCAGCGGCAGGCTTAGGGTCGCCATCAGCGCGGGGTTCGCCCCGGCACGGCTAGCTAATGCCGAAGTAAAGCTCATGGTGGCGGCGAAGGCCAGGGCCCCGAGGCCCAGCGATGCCCCGATTTTAAGGGCGGCCACGCCGCTTTGCGCGGACTCCGGCAACCCAAAAAACAACCCAAAAAGGAGCAGGGCCGCCAGGGCCGTTAACAGCGTGTGTACCGCAATCTGCGCGGTTTTTACCCAAAAAAGTTCTGCGGGGCTCGCCAACTGGTTGAGGTAGGTCCAAAGGCCCTCGGGTTCGTGAAAGGCGCGAAAGGCCGCCTGCATCGAACTAAACAGCACCACAACCCAAAGTAGGGCCAGCCACACGCTGGGGCTGGGCGCTGGGGCGATGCTGTACACCAAATAGGTTGCTACGGCGGTGAACAGCAGGAACTGCAGGTAATCGGTCCGCCGGCGCAAATCCGCGCTAAGGGCCCAGGTTCCGAGCGTCCACCATCGGTTCATGGTCCAAAGGTAGGGAGCCCGATGAACCCTAACTTCGTTTTGCGGTTATCACCCTATGATTATGAAGAATTTATTAGCCATGTCCCTACTTACCACGCTGCTTGGCTGCAGCCGCTCCATGGCGCAGCCGGTGGACGCGCCCGCGAATTTTTACAGCCTCCAGGCGCGCACCCTCGACGGCGAAGTCTTCGATTTTGCGCAGCTCAAGGGCAAGCGCGTACTCATCGTAAACACGGCCTCGGAATGTGGATTCACGCCCCAATACAAGGAGCTTCAGGCCCTGTGGGACGAAGCCAAGGACGGGAACTTTGTGATTTTGGGCTTTCCGTGCAACGACTTTGGCGGTCAAGAAAAGGGCTCAGCCTCTGAAATCGGTGCGTTTTGCCAAAAAAACTACGGCGTTACGTTTTTGATGATGGAGAAGGTGTCGATTAAGGGCGCCGCACCGCACCCCGTGTACCAGTGGCTCACCGACAAAACCAAGAATGGCGCCAAGGACGCCACGGTGCGTTGGAACTTCCACAAATTCCTGGTCAACGAACAAGGACAGTGGGTTTCGAGCCATTTGTCGACCGTATCGCCGAATAATACTGAAATTCGGAACTTTGCGCTCGGAAACTAACCGAGCATGCAGGTAGACATTTTAGCATTTGGCGCCCACCCCGACGACATTGAGTTGGGCTGCGGCGGAACCCTTGCCAAGCACGTGGCCCTCGGGCATACCGTGGGCTTGGTGGACCTCACGCGCGGCGAAATGGGCAGCCGCGGGAGCGTTTTGGAACGCGACGCCGAGGCCGTGAAGGCCGCCCAGATTTTGGGTGCATCGTTCCGAACCAACCTAGACATGCCCGACGGCCGCTTGGTCAACGACCTCGAAAGCCAGCAGCGCATTTTGGAGTTGGTGCGGCGCCACCGTCCGCGCATCGTGCTCTGCAATGCCCCTCGGGATCGGCACCCGGACCACGGCGTGGCCTCGGCCATGGTGGTGGAGGCCTGTTTTCGCGCCGGACTGCACAAGTGGGCGTCGGTGGACGACGAAGGCCGCGCGCAGGTTCCGTACCGACCGGAGCACGTCTACCACTACATACAGTTTTACGACCTACAGGCTGATTTTACCGTGGATGTTTCGGCCTACGTCGACGCCAAAATGGACGCCTTAGCGGCCCACGCCTCGCAATTTTACCGCGCGGATTCGGCCGAACCCGAGACGGTCATCTCGTCGAAGTGGTTTTGGGATTCCCTGACCGCCCGAACCGCAGAATGGGGACGGGTAATGGGCGTGGCCCACGCCGAAGGCTTCATGGCCCCGCGCCGACTGGGCGTGGATTCGCTGTTTGACTTGAGGTAGCGGGTCGCCTAGCCCTTGGCGCCCACCCGGCGGTAGGTAGCCAAAAAACGCTGCGCCACGGCCTCGGGTCGGAATTCGTCCAATTCCCAGGGCTGGAATGCGTCGCGTGCCGGCGGAAGCCGGTTCAAGTGCCCCACTAAATCAGCCACGTCCTGGGTGCTTCCGTCGCGGTAGGTAATCCCGCCCATTAACGGGTAAACGGACTCCGGTCCGCCGCAGCGCGTGCTGAGAACATGCAGTCCCCGTTCCCGGGCCTGGCCTATGACCATCGAAAACGTTTCGCGCGGCGAATTCACCACCAGCATGTCGTGGCGTCCCATTTCGGATTCCAAATCGTCGGGGTCGAGCCGGCCCAACCAACGGCAGTTGGGCGTTTCGCGCACCAAGACTTCGAGCAGGGGACGGTCCGCGCCGTCGCCAACGAGCGTTAGCCGGTCGTTGGGATTTTCGACCGCGTGCTGCTTCCACGCCGCCAGCAACGGACTGATGCCCTTGGTGGCGTCGACCCAATCGCCGATGTGGAGCACGCGACGTCCGCCGGAATGGGGTTGGCGCAGCTGTTCGGGACGGGGAGCGGCCCAGCAATTGGGTACGACGTCAACCGGGGCGATTCGCGCGAAGCGGTCCGCCAAAAACGGCGAAACTGCGGTGCGCGCATTGGCCAAACGATGGGTCCACGCCACGCCGGTCGGTAGGGGGCCGCTCCCGTAGTATTGGTGCTCCGAGACCACCCGCGGCACGCGCTGACCCCAGTTCAGTACCGAACGCACCAAGAGGTAGGCTGAATCGCCACCCGAGCCGTGGATGTGCAGTACGTCGGGGCGACCAAGTTGGTGCACCGACTGAATCTTGGCGTTCCAACCCTTGGGTCCCGAAGCCACGGAGGGTCCAGCGTGTACGGCCACGCCCTCGAGGGGAAGGGGCCGTTGGCTCCGCCCGGACCATACCACCACGCGCTGCGGAAGTCCCGCATCGCGAAGGGCGGCAATATGGCCGCGAATAAAGCTCCCGAACTGGGGATCGCCCTCGTCGGGCCACATGCGAACAACATGGGTCAGGGTCATGGGAACAAAGGTCTTACGAAACGGCCCAAATCCGGAATGGGCTCGCCAACTTTCGGTTGTTTCGCCGCGCAGGTGTGGCGCGAAAAACCTTGGCCAAACCAATCGGGCACGCTATATTTGCCGCCCCAAACACGGTGATTGTAGCTCAGCTGGTTAGAGCGCCGGATTGTGGTTCCGGAGGTCGCGGGTTCGAACCCCGTCATTCACCCCAGCAAAAAAACCGAACGCGTACTGTGTTCGGTTTTTTTTTGTCGTCGGCTGTATGCGCCGATTTGACGTGCATTAATTGCGCCGTTCACGCCGAGCTTTTTCGCTTTTTGCTTGCGGAATTCTTGGTTTTTTTGCGTACTTCGGGCCGTGATGAATCGGTTAGATACGGTTTTTAGGCTCCTTTCCCTCGACGGCGGGGGCATTAAGGCGCTCTATTCTGCAAGCGTACTTGCGGGTTTTGAACGGGCCGGTGGCCCGCGGTGCTCCGACCACGTGCACTGGATCAGCGGTACGTCGTCTGGCGGAATTCTTGCGCTCGGTTTGGCTTCGGGAAAATCCGCGGAGGAGTTGGTTGGTTTTTTTGACGCCTTCGGTCCAAGAATTTTTCCGAACGAACGGGGATGGCTGGGGGCCGTTCAGCAGGCCCGGCATTTGCTTCGCCAAATCGCCCTGAAGGGCAGGTATGAACCACGGAATTTGCGTCACGCGGTCGACGAACTCTTTGGGGAACGTACTATGGCCGAGCTTGAAATAGACGTCAGCATTGCTTCGGTCAATCTGAGTTCGGGGGAGCCTGTGGTATTCACTCGTCAGGACCATCCTGCGGTGCGCATCGCCGACGTAGCCATGGCAACCTCGGCAACACCGGGCTACTTGCCGCCGCACCGAATTGGATCGGATTGGTTTGCCGACGGCGGACTTTGGGTGAATTCGCCGACCCTGTGTGGCCTGATATTGGCCATGCCTATTTTGCGGGAACGCGACCGGCTTGAGGTGATGTCGATAGGTACCGTGGAGCGCCCTGAAGGCTACCGAACGGCCGGCCCACCTCAAAACCTTCCTCAGTGGATTCAACGAATGCTTCATGCTTCGACCTATGGCCAAGCGGCACTCACCCACGATGCGGTGAATGCCGTCGTTCCGCATTTGGCTTCCCAGACGGCCTACATTCGAATACCTCCGCCCGAGTTTTCGTGGACTCGATCCGGCCCGGTGCGCATGGATACCACTACGGCTCAGGCCCGCACCGAATTGCGGGAGCAGGGCATGCTCATGGCTCAAAAGTTCTTGGAAACCGCTGCGGTCCGCCGCTACCTTTCGCTGGAAGAACATGCGTGAATTTATCTACTGGAACGCAACGTGGGTGCTGATTCCCATGGCTCTGGCCGGCGTGCTTCACATGTTCGTGGTGCGATTCAACCTCGGGGGCAATTTGGCCGCACCCATCTGGAGCAAAGGCTTTGGTCCGCACAAAACCTGGCGCGGAATACTGGCCATGGCGGTTTTTGGGGCGCTGGGAGTTACCCTGCTTGCCGGCCTGAGTCCGAGTGTGCCGCTGCCCGTTGCGCCGTGGTGGTGGGGGGGCGGACTGGGACTCGTTTATGTGGTTGCGGAGCTCCCCAATTCCTGGATAAAGCGCCGTATGGGCATCCCGCCGGGCGAACAGAGCGCCCGGCACCCCGTGCTGAGCGGAGCTGCCGACAAGCTGGATTCGGCACTTCTGGGCGCGCTCGTCTTGGCAACCTGGGTTCACGTGGAGCCCGCGGAATTTCGCTTTGGGCCGGAGGTCCGTTTTTTTTCTGTTTTTGCGTCGAGCTTGGTCCTCAACAGCGGCATTCACGCACTGCTGTCGTGGCTCCTGGTCGTCGTCCAACTTAAAAAGCGATTTTAGTGCTTAAGTACGTGCCCAACGCGTTGAGCGGCTACCGTTTGGTGATGCTGCCGGTCTTGCTGTACCTCGTTTCGGTGCGAAGCGAGGGCTGGTTCAGTGTGCTTATCTGCGTCAATTTGGTTACCGACATTTTGGACGGCTGGATCGCCCGCAAGTTTGGTTTGGAAACGGAACTTGGTGCCCGGCTTGATTCGCTGGCAGACTACGGTACCTATGCCGCCGCGGTGTACGGACTTTATGCATTCAAAGCTGCTGAATTAGGCGATTGGATGCTGCTCGTGTGGTTGTTTGTCGGGTTCATTCTCGTTTTCATTGGGTTGTCGTTGGTTAAGTTTCGTCGAAGCCCCAGCCTTCATTTATACTCGACCAAAATTGGGGGTTACCTGCAGGGTTTTTTATTTTTTACGCTTTTTGCGTGGGGTTTTTGGGCACCCTACTTCGCTTTCGCTTTGGTTTGGGGGATGCTTTCGTTCACTGAAGGCATGCTAATTCTGTTTCTTTTGCCCGAGATGCGGTCGAACCAAAAAGGGCTTTATTGGGTGCTTCGTTCACGGCACTGAGCGGAACTTTGCTTCCGTCGGCCAGAGCGGTACCTTTGGGGGGTATGCGCGGACTTCTTCTTCTTTGGTTGTGCCCGTTGGCCATATGGCTCGGGGCTCAAGAAGTCATTCCCTACCGGCCCATTTTTACCGATCCCACAGCCCTTAGGGCACTTCAGTTGGCGCACGACACTACGGTACCTAGGCTCGGACCATTCGGCCTGCCTCAGCCAGCGGCGGCTCGGTTTGGTTGGGAACGCGTTCAAAGCGATTCGTTGTTTGCGTTCGAAGCCGCCCGTACGCTCTGGATGGACTACTTCTGCCTTTTTGGAGACAGCGTCTGCGCGGATTGGGCACTGATTGGTTCTCCAAGGGCGGTACGGGACCGGAGTCTACCGACGGTGCGCTGGAATGACCTTCCGCGAACGTCGGCGCGTTCCTTGAGTCGTCGACCTGTGCCCGTTGCCTTTCAAAGCCGATCCTTCGTTGTTCCGACAGTAGCCCACGCTGCCGAAGGCGCGCGCCCTGCCGACCCTTCGCTTTTGGCGTCACCGAAGCCCGAAGTCCCCACGGCCCCCGTGAAACCCAGCGAGCTGCGCATCGTGGTGCGCTCGGGCGATAATTTTGGCGTGCTGCAGCGAAGGCATCCCGGGGTTACCCTCAAGGAACTTTATGCGGCCAACAAAGGTTCCGACCGGATTTACCCGGGACAAGTACTTAAAATTCCCCGATGAAGCGCCAAAGTCCCTGGAGTACGCTGTTTTTTGTGCTGAGTGCCCTGGCGGTACTCGCCGGAATTTCGCTGTGGCCCGAAGCCTGGCGGCCGAACGGCGTGAAGTGGCCCCAAAACGAGTGGCTTGATCTGCTTCGCGGGCAGGACGCGGAACTGGCCGTACAGCCCGAAACCGAGGCCGAAGATGGCGAACTTTCGCGACCCAAGGGCGCTGAAGTGGGCTTGATCGAGTTCCCCGAGGGGGATACCCTGGGGTTTGCCAAGTTTGCTCGGGCGCTGCGCGCGGCCGACCGCCGCGTGGTGCGCGTGCTGCACTACGGCGATTCCCAAATTGAAGGCGACCGAATATCCGCCGACCTGCGCGACGTGCTGCAGGGCCGTTTTGGCGGAATGGGCCCCGGAATGCAGGGCATGGACCCCTTTGTGCCTATGGCCAGCGTGGACCACCGCGCGAGCGGAAATTGGAAGCGTTTCGCGTGCTTTGGTCGCCCCAGCGATCGCGAGCCGGCTGGCTTTTATGGCGTTCGGGGCATCGCGCACCGCTACCAGGGCGGCTCGGCGAGCATGGAATTCCGCGCGCGGAACTACGGCTACGACCGAGTGCGTCAGGCCCAAAAATTAACGCTGTACCTGGGGCCCTACGAAGGTCCGACCGAGGTCAAGGTGTATTTTGAAGACAGCTTGTCCCACATTCGCTACTACAGCGCCGGTGATCCGGCTGAAATGGAGTTCGTTGCCGCGAAGCCAATGAGCCGGGTGCGCATCGAGTTTAACGGCCAAAGTCCGCTCTGGTACGGCGCCGCCTGGGACGGTACGCGCGGAGTAGCGGTCGACAACGTTTCGATGCGCGGCGCAGACGGACTTGGATTTAAACGAATCAATTCGATGCACTACGCTGCGTCCTTGCGCGCGGCGAACCCGGGTCTGGTGATCCTGCAGTTCGGGGGCAACGCGGTGCCCTACTTTAAAACCTCGGCCGAGGTGACGCGGTACGGCAAAGCGTTTGCGCGCCAAATCGCGTTGATTCAGCAGGCCCTTCCCGATGCCGACGTGCTGGTGGTCGGCCCAAGCGACATGGCCCATAAGGTGGGCGTCGAATGGGAAACCTATCCCTTTGTGGTCGAAGTGCGGACCGCCCTGCGCGCCGCCGCCCACGCGCAAGGCGCTGCGTTTTTTGACGTGTATTCGTTTATGGGTGGCGCGGGCAGCATGAGCACCTGGGTCCAACGTTCTCCGCCCCTTGCCGGGGCAGACCACATTCACTTTACGCCAAACGGCGCCCGAAAGGTGGGCCGGGCCCTCGCGCTGGCGCTGGATCAGGAATTAGACCGCCACGTCGATGGGCACTAAGTGCCGGATTGGGCTCGCGGCGGTGATTTTTGCCGTTGGAGTAATCGGTGCCTTGGCGCAGCCCACGCCCGCGCAGCGTCCCGAACTGTACCTGCCCCGGGGCGATTCCAGTTTGAGCGGTCTTTGGCAGCACCTCGATACCCTGGTTTACGAGGGTCGCGGAAGCATCAACATCCTGCATTTGGGCGGGTCCCACGTTCAGGCGGGCATGCTTACCGACGCCGTGCGCCAGGAACTTCATTCCTTCGCTCCGGGGGTTCAGGGCTCGATCGGGTGGCTTTTTCCGTATCCCCTGGCAGGAACCAACGGCCCGCGAAGTGTGGGGGTTCGCCACTACGGAACTTGGGTGGGGCAGCGCTGCTCGGTGCCGCAGCACCGTGGACCCTGGGGCTTTTCGGGCATTCGGGCCTACACCGCCGATTCGGCGGGTTTCACCCTGTACCACAAGTCGCTGCCGCTTCAAGCGAAGTCGGTGCTGCTTTTCTATCCGGGCGCCGACACGCTTAATCCCCCGGTGCTGAGCGGTCCGGTGGCCGAAGTACGTCGGCGGCACGACGGCATTGAGGTCGTTTTTACGCGACCCATCGATACCGTGGAGGTTCGCTGGATGCCGCGACCCGGACGCCGCGACACACTGAGCCTGGAAGGCGTTCTTTTTCGCCCCGCAGACGCCAACGGAATTCACTACCACGCCGTGGGCGTGAACGGCGCCGCCACCCACAGCTACCTAAAGGCCGTGCGCTTCACCGAGCAGTTGGGCGAATTGCCGCCCGACCTGGTGGTGTTTGGCCTTGGAATCAACGACGCCCACAAGGCGCGCGGAGCCTTCGACACGCTGGCGTTTGAACGCCGGTACGACAGCCTCGTGGATGCCGTTCGCTCCGTCAATCCCCGTGCGGAATTCGTCTGGTTGACCAACAACGACGCCCTATACCAGGGCGCTCCAAATCCCCACGGAATAGCGGTTCAGCGCATCATGCGGCGATTGGCGCAGCGGCACGACGGCGCCGTGTACGACTTTTTTGCCGACATGGGCGGGTACGGTTCGGTGCGCCGCTGGATGGCCAATCAGTGGGCCCGCCCCGACGGCATTCACTTGAGTCAAGTGGGCTACGAAGCCCAGGCGGCATGGTTCGCGCAAGCCTTCATCACAGCCTACCTTCGCCACCAAGAATCACGGCCATGGTAGACGCACTTATCCAGCTGCTCCGCGCTGAGGCCAGCAGGCCTTGGACCTTCCTTGAGCTCGGCTTTTGGGTGTTTTTTGCGGCGGTTTTGATAGGATTTGCGGCCCTCGAGCGACGTCTTGCCCTGCGCAACGCCTACCTCATGCTCGCAAGTTGGTTCTTTTACTACCACACCAGCCAGTGGTACGTGGTGCTCCTCATCTTCACGACCGCCGTAGACTTTGGGGTGGGCCACGCGCTGCACCGAAGCACCAACGCCATCCTCCGCAAGGCGCTGCTCGCCGTCAGCATCGTGAGCAACCTCGGGGTACTCTTCTTCTTCAAGTACGCCTATTTTGCGGCCGACGTCTGGAACGACCTCACGGGAATGGCCTGGGATCCCCAGCCCTTCTGGGCCGGCTGGAGCAACGCCCACCTCGGAACCGACTTCGTCGAAGACGTGATCCTGCTCCCCGTGGGCATCTCGTTCTACACGTTTCAATGCCTGAGCTACACGGTGGACATCTACCGAAAGCAGCTTGAGCCGGTGCGCCGCTTCTCGGACTTCGCCTTCTACGTGAGCTTTTTTCCGCAGCTCGTGGCCGGGCCCATTGTGCGCGCCAGCGACTTTGTCCCCCAGATTTACCAACCCTATTCGGTTACGCGCGCCCAATTCGGACTCGGTCTTTTTTGGGTGGTCAACGGATTCCTCAAAAAGGTAATCCTCGCGGACTTTTTGGCCGTGCACCTGGTCGACCGCATCTTCAGCCAGCCGACTCTGTACACCGGTTGGGAAAACGCCCTGGGACTTCTGGCCTACACGATGCAGGTATACGCCGACTTCAGCGGCTATACCGACATCGCCATTGGCATTGCCCTGTGGATGGGTTTTGCCCTGGTTAAAAACTTTGATTCACCCTACAAGGCCCGCAGCGTTGCGGAGTTTTGGAAGCGCTGGCACATGTCCCTGTCCAGCTGGCTCAAGGACTACCTCTACATTCCCCTGGGCGGCAACCGCAGCGGTTCGGTGGCAAGCTACGTCCTGATTTTTGCCGGACTCTTCGGCCTCGCGTGGTGGGCGCCGACCTCGTGGGTTTCCTACAGTTTGGCAGGACTGGTCCTGATTTTTCTGCTGCTGTACCAATTTATTCCGGCCTTCCGTCGTGGGTTTAATACCAACATCAACCTCTTGCTAACGATGCTTTTGGGCGGACTTTGGCACGGCGCTTCGTGGAATTTTGTGGTCTGGGGCGGACTCAACGGCCTTGGTCTGGTCACCTATAAGCTTTGGTCTAGCGTGCGGCCCTACCGAGTCGAAGGTTGGGCCCTGCGCGGACTCGGCGTTGCGGTCACCTTGGTCTTCATCACCTTTACGCGGATTTGGTTTCGAGCCCCTGACTGGGACACGGCCATGGCCATGCTCGACCAGCTTACCTCCTCGTGGGAGGTGGCCCCCTCACGGGCCATGCTCGAAGCGTGGTGGCGACCGGCGGCGGTGCTTGCCGTGGGCTTTGGCATTCACTGGATACCGGAATCCCTAAAAGACCGCTACCGCGCGCTTTTTTCGAGCCTGCACCCCGCGCTGTGGGTGGCGGCGGCCGTGGCTTCGGTCCTCGTAGCCTACCAGTTTATGGCGGCCGAAAGCCAGCCCTTTATTTACTTCCAGTTTTAATCGGCTCCGCGGGCGGTTCGTCTTCGGAACGAATCCGCGCACGGCGCCACGACTGCACGTAGCCCTGATACTGCTGGGCCATGTCGCGTGTTTTTCGGGCGTAGTGACCCCCGGGACCCTTGGCAACTTGGTCGACGTTGCCAAACCAGCGCGTGGGATCGTAGCCCTTCGCCTTGGCGCGCCGCATGGCGCCTTCAACGGGTGCCGGTCCGGTGTTGTACGATGCCATGACAAAGGGAAGGCGCTGGTCGTCGGGAACGCCGCGGTTTTCCCAAAACATGTCAAGGTAGCGCAGGTAGCGAATCCCCACGTTGATGTTGGACTTGGGATGGTACAAGTCCACCGGTCCGCGGTTCATGCGGTAGGCCGTAGAGGGGAGGAGCTGCATCAAGCCCACCGCCCCAGCGGGCGAAACGATGGTCGGGTTGAACCGGCTTTCCGCAAAAATCAAGGCATTGAGCGTGAAGCGGTCCCATCCGCTGTGGCCGACCAGCAAGGCGTCGTAGGGCGAAATCAAGCTGTCGCGGTCGCTGGGTCGCGGAATGGGCTTATTGGCCAGGGCGCCGCGTTGATTCCGGCTGCTTCGCCCCCTTACTAAGTCGTTGAGCTCGGCCAAAAGGACCGTGTCGCCAGGCCGCACCGCCCAGTGAAAACTACCTTTAGCGAGCTTGGTCCCGCTCATTCCCCAAGCCCGGGCCATGTAATCGGGCAAAATCCACTGCGCCGTATCGGGCCGCGCGAAGCGGAACATGGTCTGCGCCACCGGAACCACGTTGAGGCTGTCGGCCTCCAAAACCCATAAGGGCTTGGGGAATTCACCCGGTATCCGAATGCTCGGCCGGATCTTGGGCCTGCGCGCCGACTTGTTTGATCGGGACCGTTTGGGTTTGGGCTTTGCTTTTTCGGATTTTTTACCCACCAGGGTCCAGCGAAAGCTGCGAACGGGTTTGCTTGCCGCAAGCTCGAGCATGCCGTCTTCGGGAATCGGGCCCACGGCGACGTCGGCGGTTCCGAGTCGAACGGCTTCAAGCGCTTCCTGCACCGAGGCGGCGTACTGCCATTCGATGGGATGACCGGTTCGGCGCCCCCACCATTCCAGGAGCTGCACGTCGTAACCCAGCACACGGCCGCCCTCGAGCTGCATTACGCCGAGGTCGGGAACCACCACCACGCGCACCACGCCCGCGCTCCAGGTGTCGTTCCAAACGGCGGTCCGGTCGAGGTCGGTCGATGGGCTCGGAGATCCGACCATAAACGAAACCGCCACGAGGGTAAGCCACCAACGCCAGTGCTTGAACATACCCCGAAGATCGGGCGCCGGGGCCGTACTTTTGCCACGAATTATGCTTGGCCTCAAACTCCCTACCGATCCGCGCTGGGCTCACGCCGCCGAAATGCACCTCGGCGAGATCCTGACGGACCACGCATACTGCGAGCAAAAAGCAGCGTCTACGGCGATTTCGCTCATGATTACCTACCCCGAGCTCAGTGAACTGGTGACCGAAATGGCGGCCCTTGCCCGTGAGGAAATGAGCCATTTTGAAATGGTCCATAAGCGCATTTTGGAGCGCGGACTCACCCTGGGTCGCGAGCGCAAGGACGAATACGTCGCGGCCATTACCCGGTTTTTTCCGCCGCACGGCGACCGAATGAAGCGCCTCGTGCACCGGCTGCTCCTTGCGGCCCTTATCGAAGCCCGCAGCTGCGAGCGCTTCAGGGTCCTCAGCGAATCGGTTCGCGATGCGGAACTGGCGCAGTTCTATGCGCGCCTAATGGCCTCGGAAGCCAACCACTACACCATGTTCTTGAAATTTGCCCGCCAATACGGCAACCGCGAAGAGGTCGATCGGCTCTGGAAGGAGTTGCTCGCCTTTGAAGCCGGCGTGGTGGCATCCTTTACCAACCCCGAACGCGTACACGGCTAACCCTCCCTTGATTGAAAAAAAATGGAAAACCTGAAGAAAACCCCCTTGTTTGACCAGCACGTGGCGCACGGCGCCAAAATGGTACCCTTTGCCGGCTACGAAATGCCGGTGCAGTACGTTGGCGTAAGCCACGAACACCACGTTGTGCGCAGCAAAGTGGGCATGTTTGACGTGTCGCACATGGGCGAGTTTTGGGTTGAGGGCTCCGGCGCCATGGCCTTTTTGAACTCGGTGACCAGCAACGATGTGGCGAAGCTCACTCCGGGAAAAATCCAGTACAGCTGCTTGCCCAACGCCACCGGCGGCATTGTCGACGACCTGTTGGTGTACTGCGTGAGCGAAACCAAGTTCATGCTCGTAGTCAACGCCAGCAACATGGCCAAGGATTGGGCCTGGCTGCAGCAGTTTGCGCCCCAATTCGACGTGCGCATGAGCGATGCCTCGGAGGGCACCGCGCTCCTGGCCGTTCAGGGTCCCTTGGCCGCTCAAGCACTTCAGTCGCTGACCGACCTCGACCTTTCGGCCATGACCTACTACACCTTTGGCGTCGGTTCCTTTGCCGGAGCCAGCGACATTCTAATCAGCGCCACGGGCTATACCGGGGCCGGTGGATTTGAAATCTACCTGCCGAACGCCCATGCCGCCACCGCGTGGGATGCCATTATCCGCGCCGGCGCTCCCTTCGGCCTCGAACCCATTGGCTTGGGTGCGCGCGACACCCTGCGCCTTGAAATGGGCTTTTGCCTCTACGGCAACGACATCGACGACGAAACCTCACCCATTGAGGCGGGCTTGGGATGGATTACCAAGTTCACCAAGGACTTCACCAATTCTGCCGCCCTTAAGGCCCAAAAGGAGCAGGGGGTTCACCGCAAACTCGTCGGCATCAAGCTGCTTGATCGCGGCGTTCCGCGCCACGGATACCCCATCGTCGATGAAGCCGGTGCGCCCGTCGGGGTAGTAACCAGCGGCACCATGTCGCCCTCCCTCAACGAAGCCATTGGTTTAGCCTACGTTCCCACGGCCTCTGCGGCACCGGGAAGCAGCGTTTGGGTCGAAGTTAGGGGCAAGGCCCTTAAGGCCGAGGTCGTTAGCCTGCCGTTTTACCAAGCTTAACCCGGAGCCATGACCGCAATGAAGCTCGACAACGTCGACCGCGAAATACTGCGCCACCTGCTTGAGGATGCGCGCAAAACCTACACCGACATTGCCAAGGAATTGGGCGTGAGTCCTGGGACCATCCATGTTCGCGTCAAAAAGCTCGAGAAAGCGGGCATCATCAAAGGCGCCAGCCTGCAGGTGGACTACGAGCAGTTGGGCTACGGCTTTATCGCGTTTGTGGGCGTTTACCTCAGCAAAACGTCGGCTACGCACGAGGTGATCGCCGAGTTGAAGGCCATCCCCGAGGTGACCGTGGCCCATATCGCCACGGGTCGTTTTGGGATTTTTGCCAAAATCCGCTGCCAGGATACCAAGCACGCCAAGGAGATTATTTTCAAAATCAGCGACATCCCCGGCGTTTCCAATACCGAGACCATGATTGCGCTGGAGGAGCCCATCAACAGCTCTAAGGCGCTGCTGACCCAAATCCTTCACCTCAACGAAAACTAGTTTCGGGCAACCGGTTACGGGTTCATCAACTGACGCACCGCGAAGCTGGCGGCATGCAGCCCAAACGCTGCAGGGATCCACGCACTGGTGCCGTAAAACGACTTTTTGAAGTTGCTTCCGTCGGTGAGCCGAACGCTGTCTTTGTTGGCGAGTTCGCTGCTGAATACCACGTGAAAGCCGCTGCGAATTCCGTATTCCTTGGCTAAGCGCTTGCGCACGTGCTTGGCAAAGGGGCAGTTGTAGCTCTGCTCCAGGCGCGCAATTTCGATTTTACTCGGATCAAGGCGTCCGCCTGCGCCCATGGAACTGATGAATGGAATCCGTTCGCTCAATGCCGTCGCAATAAAATTCAGCTTCGGCTGCACGCTGTCGATGCAGTCCAGCGCAAAGTCCACCTGCGCCGAACGCAGGAGTGCGCGCATCGCCTCGGGATCCAAAAACGTATCAATGGCCACCACCTCGCACTCGGGATTAATGTCGCGGATGCGGTCCCGAATGAGCCAGGCCTTTTTTTGGCCGTGCGTGCT
>JAJTFK010000027.1 GCA_021298655.1 Cryomorphaceae bacterium
CGATGGGGGTTGGGCGCCAGTGTGTTCACCGTGGGGCCGGGCGCGGACCACTTGCCCTTGATGCCGCACCCCGCCGGCCGGGTTCGCCGCGGATGGCTGCTGCCCGCCCGGATAGAAGGACTTAAAAATCAGGTTTTTGCGCTGGAGCTTTGGGAGCACCTTGCCCGGAGCGGATTTACGGAACCGCTGCGGCTTTACGGCGACGCCGCACCCAACCACGGGCGCTACCGCCGCGCCGTCGAACAGGCCTTGGAGTCGGCCCGAGCGGCCGGAGCCGACGTGGAATGGCTTCCGCGCCTGGAGCCCGAAGAGCTCGCCGCCGCCTACGGCGCGGCGCGCGGGGTACTCGTTCCGTCCCTTTTTGAAACCTACGGCCTCACCGTGGCGGAAGCGCGGCGCGCAGGTTGCCACGTCGTGGCTGCGCCCGGGGTCGGGGCCGCCGCCGAATGGCGCGGCGAAGTCCGCGTGGCCGAACTCCATCTGGATGCCTGGGAAGCCGCCGTGCGGGCCGCCGAAGCCGAAGTAGACGTCGAACTCGGTTCCGCCCTAGCCCCGTTGCGCACCTGGGACCGGGCCGCTGCCGAGCTTGAATCCATTTACGCGGGACTGCGGGGCCGATTGGCGATCACGGGATCGCGCGGCTTGCCCAACCGCTACGGCGGCTACGAAGAACTCGTCGACCATTTGGCGCGCGGCCTGGCGGCGCGCGGTTGGCGCGTCGACGTGGCCACCTCGTCGACCCATCCCGTCCGCGAATGGTCCCATCCCGGGGTTCGCCGCCGCGTCCACCTTGACCCGGAGCCCTGGATGGGCTCCGCCGGGCAGTTTATCTACGACCTGCTAAGCCTGCGCGACGCCGCGCGGCAGCGGCCCGACGTTCACCTCACCCTGGGAACGACTTCAAGCGCACCCTGGCTGGCCGTCAAAGGCCTGCGCGGAAGCGCTCCGCTCGCCGTGCACCTCGACGGCCTGGAATGGATGCGCGGCAAGTATTCGCCCGCCGTGCAGCGCTACCTCAAGTGGGCCGAGCGCACGGCTGCTGAGGCCGCCGACCTGCTCGTGGCCGACCACCCCGAAATGGCGCGCTACGCCGCGCGCTACGCCAAGCCCTGTGCCGAAATCGCCTACGGCGTGGACGATCCCGCGCCGGCCGACCTGACCGTGCTTCGCCGTTTTGGGCTGCAGCCCGGCAGCTACGCCTTAATTATCGCGCGGTTGGTCCCCGAAAACCACGTTCGCTTGGCGGCCGAAGCCCTGAGCCCGCACTGCCCCGTAGTCGTGGTGGGCCCTACGAACAATCCCGAAGGGCGCGCGCTAGAGGGCCTTGGCAACGTGCAGCTGCTTGGCGCCCAGTTTGATGCCGAGGTGCTTAACGCGCTCCGCGCTGGCTGTGGGCTGTACGTTCACGGGCATTCGGCGGGCGGAACCAACCCCGGGCTGCTCCAGGCCATGGCCGCGGGCTGCGCGATTGCGGCCCACGACAACGTCTTTAACCGCGGAATTCTGGGCGAAGCGGCGGCGTACTTCACCGCGACCGAAGCCCACGAAGGCCTTGCGGCGGCATGGTCAAAGCGAAACAGCCTTGTTCGCGACCACCGAGCGCGCCTTGAACAGGGATTCCGCTGGCCCGCGGTCGTTGAAGCCCACGATCGGACGCTGCGCGAAGCCAGTTGGTAGTCCGCGAATTTGTTATTACTTTGTGATAACAAAACAGCATTATGGAACTCCCCATCGTATCCATTGGCAACTCCAAGGGAATTCGCTTGCCTAAATCGGTACTCGCGCAGTACGGCATCACGGAATTCGTGGAACTCATCTTGGACAAGGGCCAGATCATTCTGCGGCCAAAATCTGCGCCGCGAAGTGGATGGGATCAGGCCTTTGCCCAAATGCATGCCGACGGCGCCGATGCGTTGCTGCTGCCCGAAAATCTTGACAACGACCTCCTCGAGGAATGGTAGTCCGTCAGTACGAGGTGTTTTGGGTTAACCTCGACCCCACGGTCGGAAGCGAAATTCAAAAAACGCGGCCATGCGTCGTGCTGAGTCCCGACGAGATGAACCGGCACCTTCAAACCCTGATCGTGGCACCGCTCACGCGCAGCAGCAAAGCCTATCCCAGTCGGGTTTCGGTGGCCATTGGTGCCCAGGCCGCATGGGTGGTACTCGACCAACTTCGCACCGTCGATCGACGCCGATTGGGCCAAAACATGGGGACGCTCCGAGCCCCAGAGATTAAAAAAATCAAGTCGGTGCTTTCGGAGATGCTCGTCGGCTAAACCCAGCTCCGCACCCGCAGAAGGGTGGCCGCGATGATTTTGAGGTCGAGGGCCGCCGACCAATGCTCGACGTAGTACACGTCGGCCTTGACGCGCTCGGTCATGGCCGCTTGGTCGGTAAAACCATGGAGGCCGCGGGCTTGGGCGAGGCCCGTGATTCCGGGGCGCACCCAGTGGCGGATTCCGTAGCTCCGCACCGCGTCGGCGTAGCGCTGCGTGTCGCTGGCCATGTGGGGGCGCGGGCCCACCAAACTCATGTCGCCGCGCAGCACATTCCAAAGCTGGGGCAGCTCGTCGAGGTGCGTGGCGCGCAACCAGGGGTTGCGCACACGGGCGTCGCCGGGAAGGGCGGGGCGGTCTGCGTCGGCGTCCTGGTCCATCGTGCGGAACTTCCAAATCGTAAAGGGCTCGCCTTGGTAGCCGTGGCGCACCTGAGCGAAAAGAACGGGTCCGCGGCTGCGGAGCCCGATCCACGCGGCCACCAGCGCCATCAGAGGCGCGCACAGGGACAAGGCCAACAGGGCGCCCACCACGTCGCCAGCGCGCTTCACCGCCGGCGCCCAGCCCGACGCAAGGGGTTCTTGGCGCCAGTCCAGTAGGAGCACGCCGCCCAGGGCAGTCCACTTGGTGCGCGAGGCAGGCAGTGCAGCCAAGTCCGGCACGACGCGCACCCGGAGTCCGCGGAGTTCCGCGGCATCCAACGCACCCAGCACCTGGTCGGGCGCGATCCAAAGCTCGGAGGCATTCGGTGCAACGCCGCCCAGATCAGCCGCCGCCCCCAACCAGCGGTAGCCGTAGTCGGGGCGCTCGGCGAGTTCCCGCGCAATTCGGTACCACATGGAGGAGGAACCAAGGCCTTGAACGGCCACGAGTCCGAGTCCGCGCCGAAAACGCCGACGGCTCAACTGAACCACGGCCACGCGAAGCAGTGCGCCCGTCGCGAGGTAGGCGGCAAAAAATCCGACCAAAAAAACGCGCGAGTACACGTAGGTTTTCAGCGAAACCACCAAGAGCGCAGTCAGTGCGAGCAGCAGGCCCGTTTGGCGTACAAAGCGAGCAAGTACGGTTCGGAGCTCGACCCCGGCATCGAGGCGGTAGGGCTGCCCAACCCAGCCGAGCAGGAGCCAAAAGATGCCCAGCCACTCCGCAAGCCGCAGGTAGTGGTCAAAGTAAGCGGGATTTTCGACCTTTAGGTCGCCAAAGCGCAGGGCCACTCCGCCCCAAAACAGCAGGGCAAGAAGCAGGCCGTCGGCCAGGCGCAGGCCAAATTCGCGCTGGCGAACAGTTTGCGGGCGGTATTCCATAGCGACGGCGGAAGATAGCCCTATTTTTGGGTATGTCCTCGCGCTGGCTCGACACCTCCCTCGCCTACCTCAAAGGAATCGGCCCGCTTCGCGCCGAGGCCTTGGCTGGTGAGCTGGGGCTGCGCACGTTTGGCGATTTAGTCGCCCATTATCCGTACCGCTACGTGGACCGGAGTGTGGTGCTGCGCATCCGCGAGCTGCAGCCCGGCCCCGCCGAGGTTCAGGTACGCGGACTCCTCACCGGCGTGCAGACCGTGGGTACGGGCCCGAAGCGCCGGCTCACGGCGCGCTTGGTCGACGGTGCCGACGAGCTCGAGCTGGTTTGGTTCAAGGGGCTGCGTTGGGTTGAGAAGGGGCTCCCTGTGGGTGAAGAGGTTGTTGCTTTTGGCCGCGTGAATTCGTTTAAAAACGGGCTCAATATGGCCCACCCGGAGCTGGAACGGGCCTCTGGCCGGGCAGCGGCCGGCGGCGGACTCACGCCCCTGTATTCGTCGACCGAGAAGTTGGGGTCGATGCAGCTACACAGCCGCGGTTTGGCCGCGAAGGTGGATGCGCTGCTGGAGGATCCCGCCCGCGACCGGAGCGACTGGATGCCGGATTCGCTGCGGGCGGGACAAAAATGGCCTGCGCGCGACGCCGCGGTGCGGACCATGCACCACCCGGAGTCGCCGGCGGCGCTGGCGGCCGCGCGCAACCGCCTTGCCTTTGAGGAACTCTTTTTGGACCAGCTGCTTTTTGCCTACCGGAGGCTCCAGCAAGGCCGTGGCCGAACGGGCCACCGTTTTGGGAGCGTGGGCGACTACCTCAAGCGCTTTTACGACGACGTACTTCCCTTTCCCCTGACCGAGGCACAAAAACGCGTGGTTCGGGAACTGCGCCGCGACATGGGCTCTGGGGCTGCCATGAACCGACTTGTTCAAGGCGACGTGGGCTCCGGCAAGACGTTAGTCGCCTTCATGGCCATGCTGCTCGCGGTAGACAACGGATTCCAGGCCGCCCTGATGGCGCCCACCGAGATTTTGGCGCAGCAGCACGCCCGTTCCTTAGCAGAATGGGCGGCGCCCCTTGGACTCCGCGTGGGGCTGCTCACCGGGAGCGTCAAAGGCTCCGCCCGAAAAACCCTTTTGGCCGACGTAGCCGACGGAAGCCTGCACCTGCTGGTTGGTACCCATGCGCTGATCGAGGACCCGGTGGTATTCCGCAACCTTGGACTCGCGGTGGTCGACGAACAGCACCGCTTTGGGGTGGCCCAGCGCGCCAAACTATTGGCCAAGAGCCGCCCCGCCCCCCACATGCTGGTGATGACGGCGACGCCGATTCCGCGCACGCTGGCCATGAGCCTGTACGGCGACCTGGAGCAGTCGGTGATCGACGAACTTCCGCCGGGCCGAAAGCCCATTCAAACCCTGCACCGAACCGACGCCAACCGACTGGCGCTGTGGAGTTTTCTCAAAAAAGAAATCGCGCTGGGCAGGCAAGCCTACATCGTTTATCCGCTGATTGAGGAGTCCGAAAAACTGGACTACAAAGACTTGATGGACGGCTACGAAAGCGTGTGCCGCGATTTTCCGCAGCCCGAGTACCGGGTCAGCGTGGTACACGGACGCATGAAGCCCGAGGCCAAGGAATGGGAAATGGGGCGGTTTGCGCGCGGCGAAACCCAAATCATGGTGGCCACAACCGTAATTGAGGTGGGCGTCAACGTGCCCAACGCCTCGGTGATGGTGATTGAAAACGCGGAACGCTTCGGGCTGAGTCAGCTTCACCAGCTGCGCGGCCGCGTGGGTCGGGGGGCCGAGCAGTCCTACTGCGTGCTGATGACCTCGAGCAAGCTCAGCGACGATGCGGTAACCCGCGTCGAAACCATGGTCCGCACCAACGACGGATTTGAAATTGCCGACGTCGACCTGCAGCTGCGCGGTCCTGGAGACCTCATGGGCACCCGGCAGTCGGGCGTAATGGAATACAAGCTGGCCAACCTGGTTCACGATGGGTTGCTGGTGGAATGGGCCCGCCGCGCCGCCGCCCGCATTGTGGACGAAGATCCGCAGCTCGAGCGCCCCGAGTACGCCGCCCTTCGCGCGCGCTTCAGCGACTACGCCCGGGGCCGCATGGCCTGGGGGCGCATCGCTTGACGGCCACGGAGTATTGGGCGACTTTGGCTCGATTCCTGCGGGGGTAGCTGCCTTACCTTTAGCGCAATGAAGTCGCCGTTCCCGCTACCGAAACCCCGAATACGTCCGTTTTGGCGATCGCTGCACGTAACGCATCGATTTTACCAAATCACGGGCGGGTATCGGTACATGCGGACCGGCGCCCGCCAGCTTCTGGTCGCGTTGGCTGTTTTGATCGGGGTACTTTGGGTAGTCAATACCTATGTTTTGGACGTGAATGCCCTCACCGAGCGCTTCACCCACCAAGTACATTGGAGCCTGGTGTACGTGGCTTTGTTTCTCTCCGAAATCGTGGTCGGAATCCTACCGGCCGACCTGTTCATTATTTGGAGCAAGTCCCAGCCCTACCCGTGGATCAGCATCGCAGCACTGGGCGCAATCTCCTACACCTCGGGCAACATCAGCTACTGGATCGGACGAAGGCTTCACGGAAATCCCCGGATTCACCGCTGGGTCCACGTGAACCACGCCAAGCTATTCAATCCCCTACGGCGATTTGGCGGACTCTTGATTGTCGTTGCCGCGCTGACGCCCCTGAGCTTTCCCGCGGCAAGTACGGTTGCCGGAATGGTCCAGTTTCCGGCCCGCTGGTACCGCATTTATGCCCTCAGCATCGTGGTTCGCTACTTTTTGTTTGCGGCCTTGATTTTTGGCCTCGTCTAGCGCGGAGTACTTTTGCGCCATGCGCATTTCCCTGGACTGGCTCACAGACTACCTACCGAACACCCTCAGCGTCGCCGAAGTGGGCGAACGCCTCACGGCCACCGGCCTCGAAGTTGAAAAATCCGAGCTGGTCGACGCCGTGCCGGGCGGACTCCGCGGTGTGGTCGTGGGCGAAGTGCGCAGCGTGCGCCAGCACCCCAATGCCGATCGCCTTCGGGTCACCCAAGTCGACGTCGGTGCGCCCGAGTGGCTCAACATCGTGTGCGGTGCCGCCAACGTGGCCGAAGGCCAAAAGGTCGCCGTTGCGACGGTGGGCGCGGAACTTTACCCCGCTGGCAGCGAGACGCCGCTCGTGATCAAGAAGTCCGCGCTGCGCGGCGAACCCTCCGAGGGAATGATTTGCGCCGAAGACGAACTCGGCCTCGGCACCGACCACTCGGGAATCATGGTGCTTCGCCCCGATGCGCCCGTCGGCCAGCCCATGGCGGAATACCTCGGACTCGAAAGCGACTACGCCATCGAAGTCGGCCTAACACCCAACCGCATGGACGCCATGAGCCACTACGGCGTGGCCCGCGACCTGCGTGCTTCGTTGCTGCGCGACGGCCTGGACGTGATGTGGACCGAGCCAACCACCGCAGACCTGAGCGGGGTTCCGGGCGGTGCCACCGAGGTGCGCGTCGAAGATTTCGAAGCCTGCCCGCAGTACGGTGCCCTGAAAAGTACCGGCGTAAACGGAACGCAAGCCTCGGCTGAGCCGATTCAGCAGCGACTCAAGGCCGTCGGGCTGAACCCCATCAACGCGTTGGTCGACGCCACCAACTACGTCATGCACGCCCTGGGCCATCCCCTTCACTGCTTTGATGCGGCGGCGGGGGGCGGAACCGTCGTCGTGCGCCGCGCAGCAGCCGGCGAAACACTGACCACGCTCGACGGGGTAGCTCGCACGCTCCACGCCGACGACCACGTCATCGCCAACGCTTCGTCGGCCATGTGCCTCGCTGGCGTTTATGGCGGGCAAACTTCGGGCGTTTCGGCGACGACGACGGCGGTGGTGGTCGAGTCCGCGTGGTTTGATCCGGTGGTTACGCGTGCCATGGCCCGCCGGCACGGACTGCACACCGACGCCAGCTTCCGCTACGAGCGGGGCGTGGATCCCGCGATGGGACTGGCGGCCCTTGAACTGTTTTGGACGCTGATTGAAGCGCAGTTCCCCGAGGCGCGCATCGAAGGCCTGGATTGGGTTCGCGCCAACGACCCGCGCTTTGTGGCGCCCACCCTCGAGGTGTCGATGGACCGAATCGGCCGCCTGCTCGGCGAACGCCTGCCCGACGACGTCTGCGAATCGATTTTGGAGTCGCTCGACATCGACGTAGTGGCCCAAAAAGGCGACCTGTGGACGCTTGGGCTGCCCGTGTACCGCTGGGATGTGCGCCGCGAAGCTGACGTGGCCGAAGAACTGCTTCGCATCTGGGGTTTCAACAACCTCGCCGAGCCCGAAGGCCTGCGGGTGCGCAGCCAGCCCGAAGCCCGACTGAATTCGGAGTCCCTGCGCAGGACCGCTGCCGATTACCTGGTGGCCCAGGGCCTCAACGAGGTGATGAATCTTTCGCTGACCCGCGCCGCCTGGTTTGCGGAGCATCCGTCGGTTCCGGCCTCAGAAATCGTGCACGTGCTGAATCCGCTGAGCCAAGACCTGGGCGTGATGCGCCCCACCCTGCTCTACAGCGGCCTGGAGACGATTTCGTACAACCTGAAGCGCCAAGAAGATCGCCTTGCGATTTTTGAGTTTGGCCGTCGATACGGGCAGACCGCTGAGGGGCGCTACGAGGCCAATGAGCTCGGCATTTGGCTCTGCGGCACCTACCCCGACGCGCACTACAGCCGCCCCAACTCCACCGCGTCGTTCGGTGTGCTCAAGGGCTTGGTGGGCGGACTATTGACCCGCCTCGGAATCGCGTACACTGAGCAGCCGGGCGACGACGTAGCCGGATTTTGGTCGGGGCGCCTTGACCTGCTCGGCCCCAAGGGCGAAGCCCTGGTCTACATGGGCTGGCCCGACGGTCATGCGCTGGCCGCAACCGACGTCGACAAGCCCGTCCTCGCCGCCCTGATTCAGTGGGATGCTGTGGTGGCTGCGGCCCAAAACGTGCGCCGAGCTTATGCGGAACCGCCCAAGTTCCCCAAAGTGGTGCGCGACCTCGCGCTTGTGGTACCCGCCGGAACGCCCTACGGAACCCTCGTGGCCGGCCTGAAGTCCGCACCCGTGAAAACGTTGGAGGGCATTGAGCTCTTCGACGTGTACCAGGGCAAGGGACTGCCCGAAGGCACGATGTCCTATGGGGTGCGCCTCACCTTCCGCGATCCGAGTAAGACCCTTCAGGACCAGCAGGTTGAGGGCGCAGTTCAGCGCATGCTCGACGGCGCCAAGCAGCACTGCGGAGCCACGCTTCGCTAGGCACAAGCGTTTAAATCCGTTTGGTACCGGGTAGGGGGCTTCGGCCGCCGTTGGTTTGCTTTATGGAACATTTTGAAAAAACATACCTTCGCAGTATGAAACCAAGACTGCGATTAAAGAACCGATCTCACCGCTCGCTGCGGACGGTCGCCTTGAGCAATACTCGGTTCGTTCGTCGTTGGATTGCGACGGAATCATTGATGTCCGACCAGGACCTGCTGCTTCCTACCGCGATTGCACGCAACGGGTCGGTATGGGCCGAATAAACGCCTACCATTACTACTGGGTTGACTTGGGTCCGGTCTACGGAAGCCGAATGGCCAAAACGCGACCAGCCCTGGTGATTTCACCCAATGTGCTCAATAGAATGCTTAGCACCGTGGTAGTCGTTCCGCTAACGACCAAACATCGAAGCTACCCGGGCAGAATACGCACTATGCTTGGCGGAATCACCGCAGATGCGTGTTTTGATCAAATTCAAACTTTGCCAAAAACAGCACTACAGCCACGGGCCATTCGACGGGCCAACGATCGAGAGCGCAGCCATTTTACCGCCGCACTCAGGGAACTTTACCTTACTTCTTCGAGCTGAAATTCAGCGCGTTGTCGTACAGCTCGCGGTAGTCCGCGACGTTGCCCCATTCCTCGTCGTCGACGCGCACAGCGCCCTTGGTCACGTGGCCAAGCAGGTCGAATTCGACGCCGTTGCGCATCATGATGTCGAGGAAGCGCTCCTCGTCCTCGGGGCGCACGCTCACCGCAATGCGGCTTTGGGCTTCGCCAAACAAGAAGGCGTCTGGGCGGATTTCGGCGTCGGTCGTCAGGTCAAAGCCCAATCCACCGGCCATAGCCGATTCCAGAAGCGTGACAAATAGTCCGCCCTCTGACACGTCGTGGGCTGAAGCCACTACGCCTTCGCGAATGAGCTCGGCGACTTGGCGCTGCACGACGTATTCCTCGTCGAGGTCAAAGTACGGAGCTGGCGAAGCGGTAACGCCGTGCACGTGCACGAGGTACTGACTCGAAGCCAGGTCGTTGCGGCTGCTGCCAATCATGTAGATCAAGTCGCCCTTGGCCTTAAAGCCGAGGGTAGTTACGTGCTTGACGTCGTCCACCAGGCCGATCATGGCGATGGTCGGGGTCGGGAAGACCGGCTCGACCTTGTTGCCGATCGCGGTTTGGTTGTAGAAGCTGACGTTTCCGCCGGTCACCGGGGTTTCGAACTTCAGACAGGCCTTGCCCATACCCTTGATGGCGCCGACGAACTGCCAATAAACTTCGGGGTTGTAGGGATTGCCAAAGTTGAGGCAGTTGGTGATCGCGCTGGGGGTTCCGCCCGAGCAGGTGATGTTGCGGGCGTTTTCGGCCACGGCAATCATGGCGCCTACCTCGGGGTCGGCGTGCACGTAGCGGCTGTTGCAGTCCACCGTCATGGCCAGGGCGCGGTTCGTTCCGCGCAGGTTGACAATCGACGCGTCGCTGGCGCCGTTGGTGGAGCGGTTGATGGTTCCCACCATGGAATCGTACTGCTCGTAGATCCAGCGCTTCGAGGCGATGTTGGGCAGGGTCACCATTTTGGCGGCCACGGCCTTCAGGTCGGCGGGTACCGAAACGGAGTCGACGTTGAACTTCTGGTATTCCGTGTAGTAGGCCGGCTCAGACCACTCGCGGTGGTAGACCGGGGCTCCGCCACCCAGAACCAGGTGCTCGGCGGGCAAGTCGCCAATCAGCTCGCCGTGCCAGTAGTACTGCACGTTGGGGCCGGCGGTCACCTCGCCAATCAGGGCGCAGTGAATGTCCCACTTGCCAAAAATGGCCTCCACTTCGGCCTCGCGGCCCTTTTGAACGACCACGAGCATGCGCTCCTGCGACTCCGACAATAGGATTTCCCAGGGGTGCATGCCGGCCTGACGGGTCGGCACCCGGTCGAGGTGGATCGTCATGCCGACGTTGCCGCCCGCGCTCATTTCGGTGGTCGAACAGGTGATGCCCGCGGCACCCATGTCCTGCATGCCCATCACGGCGCCGGTTTCGGCCAGCTCCATGGTGGCCTCAAGCAGCAACTTCTCTTGGAAGGGGTCGCCCACCTGGACCGACGGGATGTCGTTGGCCGAGTCTTCGCTCAAATCTTTGGAGGCGAAGGCTGCGCCGTGAATGCCGTCGCGGCCGGTCGACGAACCGACGATGTACACGGGATTGCCGACGCCGCGCGCCTTGGCGCTGATTTGGCCGCCCACCTTGACAATACCGGCCGAAAACGCGTTAACCAGCGGATTCTGCTCGTAGCAGTCGTCAAAGTACACTTCGCCGCCGACGGTCGGGATTCCGAAGCTGTTGCCGTAGTCGCCGATGCCCTTGACCACGCCGTTGACCAGCCACTTGGTACGGTCGGTGTTCGGGTTGCCGAAGCGAAGCGAATTCAGCTGCGCAATCGGGCGTGCGCCCATGGTAAAAATGTCGCGGTTGATGCCGCCCACGCCGGTGGCTGCGCCCTGATAGGGTTCCACGGCAGAGGGGTGGTTGTGCGACTCGATTTTAAACGCGCAGGCCAGTCCGTCGCCGATGTCGACGAGTCCGGCGTTCTCCTCGCCGGCCTTCGCCAGCATGTGCGGACCCTCTTTGGGCAGGGTTTTCAGCCAAACAATCGAGTTTTTGTAGGAACAGTGCTCGCTCCACATCACCGAATACATGCTCAGCTCGGTGAAGTTGGGCACCCGGCCGAGGCGTGTGCAAATCGCGTCAAATTCTTCGGGTAAAAGTCCCAGCTCTTTGGCTTGGGCCACGGTGGTGAGGGCAGTCGATTCCATGCGCTTGTTTGAAGGCGCAAAGGTACGGCGCGGGTAGGCTACCTTGCGGGCATGAAGGCCTTTCGCACCCCCATTTTCCTCGGAATTTTTGCCGCCCTAACCAGCTGCAGTACGGTCCCCGAATACGACGTCGTCTTGGCTAATGCCCGCGTGGCGCAGTTTTCGGGCGACGAGCTCAGCTACCTGCCGGCGCACGTGGCCCTCAAGGACGGGCGGATTGCCGCGGTCGTTCCGGCAGAGGAACCCCTTCTGGCCGCTGCAGATACAACCGACCTGAACGGCGCCTTTGTCTACCCGGGATTCACCGACGCCCACGCCCACTTTTTGGCCTTGGGCGAGGCCCTCGAAACCGTAGACCTGGTCGGAACCGCGAGCTGGTCCGAGTGCGTAGCACGAGTGCGCACCTACCTCGCGGACCATCCCGACGTGGCGGTAGTGCGTGGTCGCGGTTGGGACCAAAACGACTGGGCGGACCGCGCATGGCCAACGTCCAAGGCCCTTGATGAACTCACCGACAAACCGGTCGTGCTGTCGCGCATCGACGGCCACGCCGTGGTCTGCAACCAGGTTGCGCTGGCCCAGTCGGGAATCACCGCGACGAGCCGAATCGAAGGCGGCGAAATCGTGCTAGCTAACGGCCGTCCAACCGGAGTCCTTATTGACAACGCCGAGACGCTTTTGAAGGTGGCGAAACCCTCGAAGGCTGAAAAAATCCGCTACCTACTGGCCGCCGAGCGATGGTGCGTGGACCTCGGGCTGACTGGCGTGCACGACGCAGGCCTCCCCACCGAAGACATCATGCTCATTGACAGCCTCCAGCAGGCCGGAACCCTGCGCATGCCGTTGTACGTCATGGTGGCCGAAAGCCCCGAGGCCCTGGACCACTGGCTCGACCGCGGCCCCCTGAAGACGGACTGGCTCTCGGTGCGCAGCTTTAAGTTCTACAGCGACGGCGCGCTCGGAAGCCGCGGCGCCCTGCTGCGCGCACCCTACCACGACCGACACGACCACTACGGCCTGGCGCTGCGTGACCGGGACTACCTGAGGTCGGCCGCCGCCCACTTGGCTTCCAAGGGGTGGCAGATGAACACCCACGCCATCGGCGATTCCGCCAACCGACTCGTTTTAAACGTGTACCGCGAAGCGCTTACGCGCGGCGGGGCCCAAAAGGACCTGCGCTGGCGCGTCGAGCACGCCCAAGTAGTGAGCCCCGAGGACCGCGCGCTCTTTGGCGGCGAAACCGCCATCGTTCCCTCGGTGCAGCCGACCCACGCCACCAGCGACATGGACTGGGCGCCGGACCGCTTGGGTGCCGAGCGCATGCCCCATGCCTACGCCTACCGCTCGCTGCGCGAGGCCAACGGCGGGTGGATTCCGCTTGGAACGGACTTTCCCATCGAGCACCCCAACCCGATGTACACGATTTTAGCGGCCACGGCCCGCCGAGCGCTGGACGGCCACCCCGCGCAAGGCTTTCAAACAAATGAAGCGCTTACCCTGGGGCAAACGATTAAAGGCATGACCGCCGACGCGGCCCGGGCGGCGTTTCAGGAGTCCGAAACCGGCGAAATCCGCATTGGAAATTGGGCCAACTTCACCATCTTTGACGTAAACCTAAACGAAGTAACCCCCATGGCCCTGCCCAAGACTGCGCCCACCCAGGTGTGGATTCACGGCGAGCGCCGCAAGTAACCTACGAGCTTTCCCGCATGAACGCACCCAAACGCCTCTTTGATTTCGCCCACTACGCGGCGGCCAAGCACCCTCGCCCCGACGCCCTAAACACGAAAGTCAACGGGCAGTGGCAGTCCATGTCGACCACCGAGTTCATCGCCAAGGCCGAAAAACTGGCCTGCGGACTCATTGACTTGGGCATGAAGCCGGGCGACCGCATCGGCATCATTTCGACCACCAACCGCAGCGAGTGGAACCTCTGCGACCAGGCCATCCTCAGCGCGGGCGGCGTCGACGTGCCGATGTACCCGACCATTTCGCAAGCGGACTACACCTTTATTTTCAACGACGCCGGGGTGCGCTTCTGCTTTGTGAGTGACCCGGAACTCCGCGACAAAATTGAAGCCCTGCGTGCCGACGTGCCTTCGCTCGAGGCCGTATTCACCTTCATGCCGACCGAGGGCTCGCAGTGCCTCGACGACGTCGTGGCCCGCGCCACCGAGGCCCACTGCGCCGAACTCGAAGCGCGCAAGGCCGCAGTACAGGAAAACGACCTGGCCACCCTCATCTACACGTCCGGCACCACCGGAACCCCCAAGGGCGTCATGCTCAGCCACCGCAACATTGCATCCAACGCCGTAGCGGGCGCGTCACGCCTGCCGGTGGGTCCAACCGGTAAGGCCTTGAGCTTCTTGCCGTTGTGCCACAGCTACGAGCGCGTTTGTGTCTACGTCTACCTCACCAACGGCGTGGGCGTCTACTTCGCCGAGTCGATGGAAACGATTGGCGACAACCTCCGCGAAGTGCACCCCCAAGTGTTTACCGCGGTTCCGCGCCTGCTCGAAAAAGTCTACGACAAAATCATGGACAAGGGCAAGGCCCTGACGGGCATCAAGCGCGGACTCTTCTTCTGGGCCGTTGGCCTGGCGGAGCGCTACGAGCACGAAGGCCTCAGCCCGCTGTACTACGCGCAACTCAAACTCGCCCGCAAGCTGATTTTCAGCAAGTGGCAGGAAGCGCTGGGCGGAGAAGTCCTTGCCGTGGCCAGCGGAGCCGCTGCGCTCAACCCCAAGTTGGCGCGGATTTTTGCCGGAGCCGGAATCAACGTTCAAGAGGGCTACGGCCTCACCGAAACGTCGCCCATTTTGGCGGTCAATCTGCCCACCGGCCGCGGCCATAAGCTGGGCACCGTAGGCACGGCCATTGAGGGCGTAGAGTTAAAGCTCGACGCCGACGGCGAGATCCTCGCGAAGGGCCCCAATGTGATGATGGGCTACTACAACCGCCCCGACCTGACCGCCGAGGTGATGACCGAAGACGGCTGGTTCCGCACCGGCGACATCGGCGAATTCGACGCCCAAGGCTACCTGCGCATCACCGACCGAAAGAAAGAAATTTTCAAGACCGCCGGCGGCAAGTACATTGCGCCCCAGGCCATGGAAAACGCCTTCAAAATGTCGCCCTTCATCGAGCAGTGCATGGTGGCCGGCGAAAACAAAAAATACCCGGTTCTTATGGTGCAGCCGCAGTTCGACTTCCTCAAGTCGTGGTGCGCACGCAAAAACATCACATGGACGACCCCGGCCG
>JAJTFK010000006.1 GCA_021298655.1 Cryomorphaceae bacterium
TCGAGGAAGGAATCGATGGCATCCACCCGGCATTCGGGGTTGATATCCAAAATGCGGTCCCGAATGAGCCAGGCCTTTTTTTGGCCGTGCGTGCTGCTTAGGGCCTGGAGTTGGCGGTTTCGGTTGGTTGGGTCCACGACGTCGCCGTCGACGATGGTGAGCCGACCTACGCCGGCCCGGGCCAGGAACTCGGCGGCAAAGCTGCCCACGCCCCCGAGGCCCACCACCAAAACATGGGCTCCGAGTACGCGTTCCAGGGCCTCGGGCCCCACTAGGAGTTCGGTACGCTCAAGCCAGTGCGGAATCACGACCGCAAAACTAGTAACCAGTTACGAGCAACGGGCTAATGGTAGGCCTTGCGGCTCACTCCGGCTATATGCTGAGCCAGGCGCATCACCTGGCGCGTGTAGCCGTATTCGTTGTCGTACCAGACGTACAGCACGGCATTGCGGCCGTCGGCGTGCAGCAGCGTGGCTTCGCTGTCGACGATGGAGCAGCAGGAATCACCCACGATGTCGCTGGAAACCAACTCGGGACTGGTGGAATACTTAATCTGCTCCACGAGCGGACCTTGGTAGGCGGCGGCCTTGAGCGCTGCGTTGAGTGCAGAACGGTCGGTTGCCTTGCTCAGGTTCAGCTTCAGGATGGCCAACGAGCCGTTGGGTACCGGAACCCGAATCGCATTGCTCGTGAACTTGGCGCCCAGGCCCGGAATCGCTTTGTCGATGGCGCTTCCGGCCCCGGTCTCCGTGATGACCATGTTGACCGCGGCGGCGCGGCCACGGCGGTACTTTGGGTGCATGTTGTCGACCAGGTTTTGGTCGTTGGTGTAGGCGTGAATGGTCTCGATGTGGCCCTGTTCGATGCCGTACCGGTCCTCAATGACCTTCAGGACGGGCACGATGGCGTTGGTCGTGCAGGATGCCGCAGAAAAAATGCGTTCGGATCCCCAATCTTGGCCGTGGTTTACGCCAAAAACAACGTTGGGTATTCCCTTGCCGGGAGCGGTGAGCAGCACTTTGGTGCAGCCCTTGGACTGCTGGTGGCGCGCAAGGGCTTCGCGGTCGCGGAAGGCGCCCGTGTTGTCGATCACCAGTACGTTGCGCAAGCCGTAGCTCGTGTAGTCGATGTCTTCTGGCTTGGCGGCATTGATCAGGAGTACCGGACGGCCGTTTACGATGATGGCGTTGTTGGCGGAGTCGGCCGTTACCGTTCCGGGGAAGGGTCCGTGTATGGAGTCAACGCGGAGCAGCGAAGCACGCTTTTCCAGGTCTTCGGCGCCGCTGCCGCGCACCACGATGGCGCGAAGGCGAAGCTGCTCGCCGCAACCTTCTTGGGCGATGAGTTCGCGAGCTACCAAGCGGCCGATGCGGCCAAAGCCATAGAGGACCACGTCTACCGGTGCCGAAGCAGGTCGCGCCGCCGTGCTGAATCCCTTGAGTTTCGCCTGCAAAAACGCCTTGCGCGTCAAGAACGACGCGGCTTCGCGGCGCCATTCCGTGCCCAATCGCCCGAGGTCTAAGGACGCATTATGGACGCCCAGTTCGTAGATGGCATGGGCCATGCCCAAGCTGTCGTCGACGCTGATGCGTTCGTCGGCCATGACCGCGGCGTGTTCGTGGGCCTGTAGCACTTCAGAAGCCCGCTGGTTGAGCAGCGCTTGCCGAAAGAGGACGACCTCGATGTTGCGGTCGTAGTAGAGGTCGTTGGTGATTTTGAGCAAGTCCGTTGCCGATTTTTCGAGGGCAATGCGTGCTTGAACGGACGTCGGATAGGCGTTCGCGGTCGGATTCATCAAGGGTGGGGTTTACGGTTGGGGTTGTGGCGGCAAAGGTAGTCCGACAGCCAGGCGGGCTCAAGCCGATTTTGCGCATTTTTTCTATGCTAAAAATCCGAAATTGAGGACATTAAAAAAGTCGGTTTTGCGTATTTTGGACACTTAGTCCACGCAAAACCGACTTCCGTAAGTCGGGATGCAACCGCTTAAAGGGCGAAGGCGAACACCTCGGCGCGGCCGTTGGGTCGGTAACCCTGAATCAGGACCCCGTCGCCCGGTCCCAGCTCGCCAAGAATTTTGGCCACTTCGTCGGAGCTGGAGACCAACTTGTTGTTCAATTTAACCAAAATGAACCCGGCGGGAACCCCCGCGGCTGCCAGTTTTCCGTTGCCCGGATCGATCACCTTGACGCCGGAGCGAAGTCCGAATCGCGCCTTGTCGTTGGGAGACAGCGGCTCGAAGGTTGCGCCCAATGAGGTCAACGAGGCCACGTCTTCTTTCTGGAGCACGTCGGTGTTGCCCTGGCGGTTGCGCAAGGTCACGTTGAAGGTTTTTTCCTTGCCGTCGCGCAGCACGACCACGGCCATTTTGTCGCCCGGTCGGCGGCTGCCAATGACCTCGAGAAGTTCCGACATCTTGCGGACCACCTTGCCGCCCGCCTGCACCAGGATGTCGCCCTTTTTGATGCCGGCCTCGGCCGCCGCGCCCCCTTCGGTGACGTCCGACAGGTAGACCCCTTGGGTTTCCTTGATGTTCAGTTCTTTGGCGAGCTCCGGGGTGATGTCCGCAATGTTCACGCCCAGGTAGGCGCGCTGAACCACCCCGTACTTGGTCAGGTCATCGACCACCTTGCGCACAATGTTGGCCGGTACCGCGAAGCTGTAGCCTTCGTAGCTCCCCGTGCGGGTTGAAATGGCGGTATTGATGCCAATGAGGTCGCCGCGGGTGTTGATCAGGGCTCCGCCCGAATTGCCGGGGTTTACGACCGCGTCGGTCTGAATGAAGGCCTCGATCGCGGACTGGTTGTCGATGATGTTGATGCTGCGGCCTTTGGCGCTGATGATTCCGGCCGTCACCGTGCTGTTGAGGTTGAAGGGATTGCCTACCGCGAGCACCCATTCGCCCAGGCGAACCTCGTCGCTGTTGGCAAAAGCCAGCGAGGGCAAATTCTCGGCCTCAATTTTTAGGACGGCCAGATCGGTGGTGGGGTCGACGCCCACCACCTTGGCCACGTACTCTTTGTTGCTGTTGAGGCTGACTTTGACCTCCTTAGCCTTGTCGATGACGTGGTTGTTGGTGACGATGTAGCCGTCGGGGCTAATAATCACCCCGGAACCGGAACCTTGAACAATGCGCGGCTGCATTTGGGGCGTTTGCCCGAATCCAAAAAAGAACTCGTTAAACGGGTTAAACGTGTAGCCCTGTTCCACGGCTGTTTTCACGTGGACTACGGCATGCACGGCCGTTTCGGCGGCGGCGCTGAAGTCGGTGGAGGTAACCAACGCCGGACGGTCGGCCACGAAGCGGCCGGTCGACTCGGACCACATCGATTGGGGTCCGGTGGGCGTGCGGAAGGCGTCGTAGAGCGCGGCACCGCCGAGTCCGGCAGCCAGTGCGACGCCAGCGAAGGCGGCAAAAACTTTGGGTTGGGTCATGACGTACTGATTTTAGCGTTAAATGACGGCAGGTGCGAATTCAAAAACTGTTCCACGGCCTACATTCGCAGTATGTTCCGACGATTTGTCAAGTACCACGGCAGCGGCAACGACTTTGTGGTTGTTCGCGGCGCCTTGGATGCCGTTTGGCCTGCCATTTTGGTCGCGGAACTCTGCCACCGCCGATTCGGTGTGGGGGCCGACGGATTCATGGTAGTGGGGCCCGTGGACGGAGCGGATTTTCGCGTCGACTACTACAACGCCGACGGAAATTTGGGTTCGCTTTGCGGAAACGGTTCCCGATGCGCCGTAGACTTTGCCCGTACTCAGGGTCTGTTTTCGGGAAGCACGTGCACCTTCGTGGCGGCCGACGGACTGCACCGCGCTACCTGGCACGAAGGCGGTCGCGTTTCCGTGGGTTTTGCGGATGCCCCCAATCCGGTGGCGCAGCACGGCGGTTGGTTTGTGGACACCGGTTCACCGCACCACGTAATCCCCACTGCCGAACTCGATGCGGTCGATGCGGTGGAAGAGGGGCGGACCCTTCGCTACGGGGCCTACGGTGCGGCCGGAGCCAACATTAATTGGTTGAAGAAGGAGGGCGGCGAGGCCTGCGCGATGCGCACCTACGAACGGGGTGTGGAAGACGAAACCCTCAGCTGCGGCACCGGCGCGGTGGCCGCTGCCCTGGTGGCCCACCGGCTTTGGGGCCTAAAGAGCCCCGTTCAGCTCTCGGCCCCGGGCGGCCTCCTCGAGGTGGCCTTCACCGCCCATTCCGAGGGATTCACCGACATCGTACTCACAGGGCCCGTGGCCCGCGTTTTTGACGGAGAATGGACGGCCTGAGCCTGCGCGCCCTGGAACCCGAAGACCTTGATTGCCTGGTTCGCTGGGAGGCCGACCACGTCGACGCGGGGCTGCGCGTGGCGCCCTACAGCCGATCGGTACTGAAGCGCTACCTCGATGAGTCGCACCGCGATTTTTGGGAAGCCGAGCAGGTGCGTTTTGTACTTACCAACGAACGGGGTTCGGCGCTCGGACTTTTTGATGTCTTCAACGCCCAGCCGGTGCACCAGCGCGCCGAAGTGGCGGTGCTGGTTGACCCGGCCCATCGAGGCTTGGGACTTGGCAGGGCAGGCCTTGATCTGGTTCGGCAGTGGGCATTTGGGCGCGCGGGCTTGCGCAGCCTGTACGCCGAGGTTTTTGCCGAAAATACCGCGGCGCTCAAGCTTTTTGCGTCAAGCGGATACCTGCCTTCGGGGCAGCTCAAAGCCTGGTACCGCGTCGGCCGCGAGTTTCGGGATGTGGAACTTCTTCAACTCCTTCGGCAATGAGCAAGCGTTCGCGAACGTCCCGACGCATTCGTCCTTGGTGGTTGGCCGGTGTTTTCGCCGTTGCCGCGGCCGTCGTAGGACTTTGGCCCTCCCAAGATTTTAGCTCCGACCGCGTAGTAGTGCGCGTCCCTCGAGCGAACACGCCGGTGCTCGAAGTGCTCGACAGCGTGGCCCGCGAGAATCCGAAGGCCCACCTCAACCTGCTGCGCTTTGGGGCGCGGATTCAAGGGAATTTTGCGGTTCCGCGGGGATACTACGAAATATCGCCGCGCGATCCGTGGTGGCGGAGCCTTCGGCGCTTGAAAATGGGCTATGAAACGCCGCGATTGCTGGTGGTCCGAGGCTACCAGGGGCGCGAGGCCGTGGTGGAGCGCATGGCGTCCACCTTTTATGAAGCCCCCCAGGACGTGGAGCGCGCCCTGTTCGGAGGCGACAGCGTCGTCCCGGTTCTTCCCAACACCTATGAGGTTTATGCGTCCCTGCGGCCCCACGAAGTAGCGCAGCGTCTGGGCCGCGAATTTGATGTGTTTTGGAATGCGTCGCGCACCGAGTCCGCCCAGGCTCTGGGACTGAGCCGCTACGAGGTGACGATCCTGGCGAGCATCGTACAGGCCGAGTCCAAGGAGCCGGAAGAGTGGAAGCGCATTGCGGGCGTGTACTTGACCCGACTCAAGCAGGGCAAACGCTTGGAAGCAGACCCAACGGTGGTGTATGCGGTACTGGATCGCAAGCTGGTCGCGGCACCCGTGCGGCGCGTAACCGGCGCCATGCTCGGAGTAGCCCATCCCTACAACACCTACCGAACGAAGGGGTTGCCCCCAGGGCCCTTGGCCACCGTGCACCCTCCCGTGATCGACAGCGTCCTGGCGTCCAAGGCCACGGGCGAGCTCTTTTTTTGTGCCAACCCGGCGAAACCGGGTTTTCACCTCTTTTCGAGGAGCTACGCCGAGCACCTGCGCAACCGCAGCCGCTACCTCAAGTCCCTTGGGCGTTAGGCCGGTTCGAGGCCCAGCTGGGTGTTGGTGAAAAACAGGGTTCCGTCCACCGCATCGCAGAGTACCACCGCATCTCGCTGCACGTCGCCGCTGAGCAATTTTTTGGCGAGGTCGTTGAGGATTTTTCGCTGAACCGTGCGCTTCAGTGGGCGTGCGCCAAAGGCCGGATCAAAACCTTCCGCGGCCAGGGCATCCACGGCTTCGGGCGTGAACTCGATCGTGATTTCCTGATCCAGCAGCCGGCGCTTGACTTCGTTGAGTTGCAGCTGCACGATTCGGCGTACGTGGTCGGCGCCCAGCGGGTGAAAGGTGATGACTTCGTCAATTCGGTTGAGGAATTCGGGTCTCAGGGTTCGGCGCAGCAGCTGCTGTACGGCTTCAGGTCCTTCGCCCTCGAGCAGCAGCTCGGATCCCAGGTTGCTGGTCATCACGACGACGCTGTGGGTGAAGTTTACGGTCCGGCCTTTGCCGTCGGTGAGGCGTCCGTCGTCGAGCACCTGGAGCAGGACATTGAATACCTCGGGATGCGCTTTCTCAATTTCGTCCAGCAGCACCACCGCGTAGGGACGGCGCCGCACGGCCTCCGTAAGTTGTCCGCCCTCTTCGTAGCCCACGTATCCCGGAGGCGCACCAACCAGCCGCGACACGCTGTGGCGTTCTTGGTATTCGCTCATGTCGATGCGTACCATGGCCTGCTCGTCGTCAAACAAAAACTCGGCGAGCGCACGGGCCAACTCGGTTTTACCGACTCCGGTGGGTCCCAGGAACAGGAAGGAGCCAATCGGGCGCTTGGGGTCGCCCAAACCTGCTCGGGCACGGCGTAGGGCGTCCGAAACGGCCTCAATGGCTTCGTTCTGACCGACCACGCGCTGGTGCAGCTCGTCCTCCAGGCGCAGCAGCTTACTGCGTTCGCTTTCCAGCATTTTGCTCACGGGAATTCCCGTCCAGCGCGAAACGACCTCGGCGATGTCTTCGGCGCCCACTTCTTCGTGGACCATGGCGCGGCGGTCGGTCCGCATCGCCGTCAGCGCCTCAAGCCCGTCGTTGACGGACTGCTCGGCCGCGGCAAGTTTGCCGTACCGAATTTCCGCAACCCGCGCGTAGTCCCCGTTGCGCTCGGCCTGTTCGGCTTCGAGCTTCAGGGCTTCCACTTCTTCGTTGGCGCGTTGGATGCGTTCTACGGCCTCTTTTTCGGCGGACCATTGGGCGCTCAACGCACTTCGTTTTTCGTTGAGGGCGGCGAGGTCGGCCTTGAGTAGGTTTAGGCGCTTGGGGTCGTCTTCGCGCTGAATGGCTTCGCGCTCGATTTCCAGTTGAATGATCTTGCGGTCCAGGTCGTCGAGTTCTTCGGGCTTGGAGTTGATTTCAAGGCGGAGCTTGGAAGCTGCTTCATCCATTAAGTCAATGGCCTTGTCGGGAAGGAAGCGGTCCGAGATGTAGCGTTGGCTCAAGAGAACCGACTGCACCACGGCTTCGTCCTTGATTCGAACCTTGTGGTGGCCTTCGTACTTCTCTTTGATTCCGCGCAAAATGGCGATCGAAGCGTCGGTGTCGGGCTCTTCGACCAGCACCTTTTGAAAACGGCGCTCCAGCGCTTTGTCCTTTTCAAAGTACTTCTGGAACTCGTTGAGCGTGGTCGCGCCGATGCACCGAAGCTCACCCCGGGCTAGGGCGGGCTTGAGGATGTTGGCCGCGTCCATGGCGCCTTCGCCACCTCCGGCGCCCACGAGGGTGTGGATTTCGTCAATGAACAAAATGAGTTCGCCTTCGGCCGCGGTGACCTCCTGAATCACTGACTTGAGCCGTTCTTCGAATTCTCCTTTGTACTTCGCGCCCGCAATCAGCGCGCCCATGTCCAGCGAAAAAATGCGCTTGCCCTGGAGGTTTTCGGGAACGTCACCTCGAACGATGCGGTGGGCAAGGCCTTCGGCGATGGCGGTTTTGCCCACGCCGGGTTCGCCAACCAATACGGGGTTGTTTTTGGTGCGCCGCGATAGAATTTGAAGAACCCGACGAATTTCGTCGTCGCGCCCAATCACGGGGTCGAGCTTGCCCGTCTCGGCGCGTTCGTTGAGGTCAATGGCGAATTTTTTCAGGGCTTGGTAGCTTCCTTCGGCCGATGCCGTTTGGGCCTTTTTGCCCTGGCGAATTTGGGCGATTACCGAGCCGAATTCGCGTTCGCTGAATCCCGCGTCGCGCAGGGCTTGGCCCATGGCGTCGCTGGCGGTGCCGATTCCGAGGATTAAAAATTCCAGGCTCACGTAGTCGTCGCCAAATTTTTTGGCGGCCGCGGCAGATTGAGCCAAGGCATTCTGGGATGCGCGGCTGTAGTAGCGTTCGCCGCCGTCAACACGCCCCAACTTCGCAAGGATGGCTTCCGCGGTTCGAAGCAGGGTTTCGGGCGCAATTCCCGCGCGCCGCAGCAGGTCTTCGGTAAAGCTTCGGTCGGACGACAGTGCGCCGAGAAGCAGGTGTGCCGGTTCAATGGCCTGATGGCCGTTGGTGGCGGCGAGCTGTTCCGCAGCCTGAAGGGCGGATTGGGTTTTTAGGGTAAGGTTGTCCATACGGGGTAGTAGGGCGCAACACCCGTGCCCAAAACCCCATAAAGACAAAAAGGCAGCCGTTCTCGTGAACAACTGCCTTTTTGGCTTATTTTGAACAAATTGGGCTCCTGCCTATCGGACGAATCGGCGGGTGTAGCTCTGTCCGTTCCACTCCACGACGGCGTTGTACATGCCCGAGGGCAGTTCGGCCGTTTCCCACTCCATGCGAACGAGTCCGCCGTTGTGTTCAAAGGTTTGGCTCAGTACGGGTTGGCCAAGCATCGTGTACACGGTCAGGCGCAGTTGGCCCCCTTCGTTGGATTGGAAGTCAATGCCGGCGACCGCACCCTGGGTAGGACTCGGGCTTACTCCGCCCAAGAAGGCATCGCCAAGGCTGGCCTCAGGCAGTCCAATGTTGAGGATGTCCGCCGGCGTTCCGAGCGGTGCGCGCTGCAAGCAGAAGTTGTCTACGGCCCAACCTTCGCGGGTTAGCGTGTAGTCGGCACCGAAGCGGAAGCGGAACACCAAGGTGCCCGTGTTATCTGCCGTGAAGTTGATGCTCGAAGGCGTCCATCCGTTGGTGGCGCCCGACCATCCCGGACGGATGTTGTCAAGGCTGGTCACGTGTACGGTGTTGTACCACTTGCCCGAGGGAAGTACGTTGCCGAGGGTGTACCAATTGATGCCTCCGTTGTAGGACCAGTCCACGCTGCCGCCGTCGTGGTACTGTTCCGAGAACATGTTGTGGTCAAACTTCAGGGTGTAGACTACGTTGCTGTCCAGCACAAAGAATGGGGTGTGCAGCGAGCTGCGTCCCATCGGCGTGTAGTTTGACGTCAACTTCGTCATCCAGGCCTTGGTACCGCTGGCGGCACTGCTGATTACGGTTTGACCCGGGGTTCCGAATTCCCAGTCGTGGGCTGCCGTCTTGATGCTCGAGTGGAGCGGAAGCCAAGCCGTTTTGGCGGGATCTTCGAAGTCGTTGCAGTAACCGGTGGCGTCGATGTAGATCTTGGCCGAAACCGGGAAGTTGAGGCAAAGCTGGTCGTCGGCAACCAGGTTATCCTGCTTTCCGTTCGGTGTCGAGGTTTCTACGCAGACGTTGTAGGTGCCGGCTCCGTTGTTCAACCAGGTTTGGGTAAACTCGTGCCAGCGACGTCCTCCGCGCGGAAGGGGTGGCGAGAACGTCAGCGTATCGTAGGCAGTCCAAGCGCCGCTGTTCACCCGGTAGCGAACCAGGATGGACGAAACCGGCTTGGCTCCCGTATTCTCGAGGTAAACCTTAACGGTTGCGGGTTGATCCGGTACAATCAAGTACTCTTTGGTGTCAATGGTGATGGGCGCCATGGAGTTTTGGGGCGGAACATAGATCTGCACGTCGTCAACGGCCCATCCGCGCGCCGAGTTGCCCGCGCCGGCCGCCATGCGCAAGCGCAGGTTAAGCGGGTTGCTGTTGAAGTTCCAAAGCGACAGGGGAATGGTTGACGTGATCCATTGTCCGCTGGTGGAACCCGTCCATCCGGGTTGGTTGCCGAGGTTAACTATGCCCGCCGATCCGTAGCTCGAACCGTACCAGTTCGTGCCAATGTTGGCCGTGGCGTTTCCAAGGGTGCGCCAGGTTCCGTTGAGCAGGTACTCTACGTTGCCGCCGTCGCCCGGCGAAAACTCGAACTGGTGCTTGAAGCGCAGTTCGGCCCCCATGATGGTGTCAAAATTGGTCAACGGCGGGAAGCGCAGGAGCTCGGTGTTGGTGCCCTTGTAGTTTTGGTTGAGGCCGGTCATCCAGGCACGGGTGCCGGAGGCAGCGCTCCAACCTTGACCTACGGTTCCCATTTCCCACATTTGAAGGGTACCGGTTCCGCCAACGCCGTAGAACGAGAACTCGTTGCCCACGCAGTTGTCAAAGGTTACGGGGCCAAACGGAATCTGGACACTGGTGTTGCCGTTGGTGACGCGCTCGGCCGTGTCGTTTCGGCTGAATCCGTCGCCGGCAAGGGTCGTCCAGGCCTTAATCAGGATGTCGCCCTCCCAGTACGTAACCGGGGTGGTAACCGTCAGGGTAGCTTCAGCGCCCACCGCAATGCTGGGCACGGTGTAGGTGTAGGTGTTGCTCGAGGCGGGCGTACACAGGTCCGAAACCACAACCGTTACCGGCACGTTGGTTTTGGCTTGTTTTCCGTAGTTGCGCACCTTGAGGATAAGGTTTTGTGGCGCAGTCAAGAACACCGTGTTTGGCGGCGAAGTAATGGCGGTAACCCCGACGTCGTTGTTGGGTCGATCGTAGATCAAGATGTCGTCAATGGCGATATCGGCCAGCGAACCAGCGGCCGTTTTACCGGCTGCAAAGCGCAGTTTAATGGTTTGGCCGGCGTAGGCAGACAGGTCGACCATTTGGTGGCGCCAGTCGTCGGTGTTCGCGGTTTGCTGCTGTCCGGTGAGTACGGATGGGGTGAGGGTCGTCCAGGCGTTGCTTCCCGAAGGAACTACCTGTACCCCAAGTGAAGCGATGTCGGCACCATACATGTGGTAGTTGAACGAGATCACGGGGGTCGTCATGCCCGATAGGTCGATGCAACCTTCCTGCTGAAACAGCGCAAAGGGGCTGTTGGCGCCAAAGTTGCCTTCGGCGTAGAGGTAGTTGCCTTTGCGCGCGGTCGACCAGCGCGGTCCGGTCTGCGACGTGGGCGTAAGGTCCTTGCCCACCATGAAGGCGTACTCGCTGCTGTTCGAGGCCGGCGACGCAAACCAACCCGACGTGGCAAAGGTTCCGGGGTTGGCGGTGGTGCCGTTGCCCGGAGTCCATCCCGGTCCGTCAAAATTCAGGTAGTAGGGGAAGCTGGTGATCGGCTGAATGTGTTCGATCGTGATGGGGCCAATGCTGTCGTTGCTGTGTTGGCCATCGTTGGCAAGCTCCGCCCAGATGTACACCTGAAAGTCGGCATAAGCACTCAAGTTGGCCTTGGGAACAAAGGTGTAGGACAGGGTATCTGCCAGATTGAAGGTGCCGTTGATCGTGTCGCGCGAAATAACGGTTACCCCGGTGTTTAGGTTTTTCACCGAAAACGCCAGCGGAATTTTGGTCAGGGCTTGAGAGCCTTCGGTGCGCAGGCGGACCCGGACGTTTTCTTGGCTGGTGTAGGTGCAGAATCCGTTTCGCGGACTAAAGGACTCGAGCAGGTTGATGTCGCGCACAAAGGGCTGGAAGATCTTAATGTCGTCGATTGCCATGTCGCCGCGGTCGTTCGCCGACGTATTGGTCTTGGTGCCGACAAAGCGAAGGCGGACGTACTTGCCCTTGTAGGGATTCAGGTTCAAGAAGGCCTTCTTCCAGGGGTCTACGTTGCTCCGTTGGGTTTGACCCGTAATCATGGCCGCGCCAATGACGCCGTTTCCGGTGGTGAATCCCGTTCCGGTATCGATGTCAATGCGCAGGTTGCCCATGTGCGCACCGAACTTGTGGTAGTAGAATTCGGCCGCTACGTTGGGCAGGTTGTCGAGCTTAAAGCAGGGCGTAATGAACAGCGTGTTGTTGCCCGAGGTGCCTTGGGAAGCCTCGGTGTAGAGGTACTTTCCGTTGCCCGTCGTGTTGTCGCCCGCAGGGCCCGTTCCGAAGGTCGCGGTGGGACCGGTGCGCACGGACCAAGCAAATCCGGCAGTCAGGGGGCTAGGGCTGACCTCGTAGTTTCGACCAGCAGGCGGATTGCCGAGCGGGAATACCCCTCGGTGCGCCGTACCTGAAGCGCCGGCTCCCGTTCCGGCCATCCAGTAAAAGGCTTCAAAGTTCTCGAGGTAGGGGAATTGGGTAACCACAAACGGGAAGCTGTTGGGCAGCGACGGTCCACAAACAGCGGGGGGAGAAGGGTCGCGCCAAAACGTATTAAACGTAACAGCCGCAGCCGTAGACGGCGAGCGCACGGTGTTCTCGTCGCAGGCACAGTCGTAGGCGATCACGTACCAGTCCACGGTGTCGCCAACCACGAGGTTGGTAAAGGTGTAGGTGTATTCCGACGAGTCGGGGCAGTTCGCGGTATTGACGGCCGTCATGTTCAGCCAGTTCCATGGGCCGTTGTTCATTCGGTAGTGGAGTACCACCGAGTCCATGCCCGACTTGGGAAGGACTTTGTCGGTGGCGCGCAGCCGAATTTCTTCGGACGCTTGGTAGCGCGCGCCAATGGGCTCCTTGCGCGGGTTGAGGTTCCACTTAATGATCGGCGGGATCAGCTCGCAGGGAGCGGCTTCTACCTTGAGGTTGTCAATGAACCATCCGGCCGTTTGGGCAGTGCCGCTTGGCACGCGGTACTGCAGGGCGAAGCGAACCAAGACTTGCGAAAATCCGGTGCCGGTACCCGAAGGCCCGCTGCCCGCGATGCTCGAGATGTCAAAAACCTCGTTGGCCCACCAGCCGTTGGTTGGGGCGATGCCCTGGCCCACGGTGGTTGCGCCGCCCCAAAACGGGCTGGCTGCCGAGTTGGCGTACATGACTTCGTTGACGTATCCCAGCGTGGCAAAGCTCGTGCTCGCACCGCGGTAGTGGGTTCCCGTTAGGGTGGTCCACGACGCCCCGTTGTTGGTCGACACACTGATGTAGCCGCGCTGACCAAAGTGGATTTTGCCGATGTGGTCGAACGAAAGGCGCACAAAGGAGTTTCCCACGGTGGAAAACGACAGCGTTTGAAAGAACACGGTGTCTTGCGGGAGCACGTTGGCGTGGTAGCTGTGGGTTCCGCTCACACTCAAGGCGCTGGTGTCGTTCCAAAACGGACTTGGTCCTGGCTGCGTGTGGAACGTGGTTACGTTGTGGGGCGGCGAATCGAAGTTTTCGGTGTAAACCGTGGTAATCTGCGCTTGAGCACTGATGATCAGGGCGGTTTGCGCAAAAAGTGCTAAACCAAGGCGGCGTAGTAGGTGCGTCATAGTATGCGTTCGTTCTCGGTTGGGTACAAACCTAGAACTTCAAATATACGCGAAGTAGCCGAAGCTGCGTCTAGCGCACGTTCAGCCGAAGCCGCGATTCACCGTTTAAAAAGCCCTCTAGGCGATCTCCGGGGGCCACGGGACCCACGCCGGCCGGCGTTCCCGTGAACAGCACGTCGCCCTTTTTTAGGGTAAAATGCTGGCTGACAAAGGCGATGAGGTTTTCGACGGAATGGAGGAAGTCCGCGGTGCTTCCCTGCTGAACGGCCACGCCATTTTTTTCGAGTCGAATGACGTGGTCCGCGGGCTCACTCGGAATGGGTACCCAGGATCCGAGCACGGCACTGCCGTCGAATCCTTTGGCTCGTTCCCAGGGTAATCCCTTGTTTTTGAGCTGTGTTTGCAGGTCGCGCGCCGTGAAATCCAGCCCGACGGTCATCGCGTCAAGGTAGCTGTAGGCGAAGCGCGGCTCGATGTACTTGCCGACTTTGGAAATGCGCACCACCCATTCGATTTCGTGGTGTACGTCGGATGTCCAAGGGGGGATTACAAATGGGTTTCGCGGCGGAAGGAGGGCCGAATCGGGTTTGCAAAAGACCACGGGCTCTTCAGGGACGGCGTTGCCCAGTTCCTCGGCATGCGCACGGTAGTTTCGTCCGATGCAGATAATCTTCATGACTGCCGCAGGCGAATGGCCGTTAGGATTTTTTTGGTAAATAGCGGAAAGTCCGCATTTTGAAGCCAGGAATAGTAGCCCGGATCCTTCATCAGGACGTGGCTCACGCGCTGGCCCTTGTACTTGCCAAAGCTGAATTGTTCGTGGCCTTGCTCGTCGTAGGTGATGAAGCCCGCAAAATCGGCCGCTTTATGCATGGTGCTGAAGTCGCTGAGGGCCGGAACCTCTTGGGGCAGTTCGGGGTAGCGTTCAAGTTGGGCACGAAGCACCTCGTAGGTTGCGCGCACGTCGGCCTCCGCGGTATGGGCGTTTTCGAGATCTGCTTGGCAGTAAAATCGGTAGGCCGCGCTCAGGGTGCGGGGCTCCTTTTTGTGAAAAATATTCTGGACGTCGACGCTGCGGCACTGGCTCAGGTCAAGGTCGCTCCCCGCGCGCAAGAGTTCCTCCGCAAGCAGGGGTATATCGAACTTGTTGCTGTTGTAGCCTGCGAGGTCGCTGCCTTGAATGAGCGGTACCAGTTCCGAAAGAATGCCCGTGAAGGCGGGAGCGTTGGCCACGTCGGCATCGCTGATGCCGTGAATTGCCGTGGCGGCAGCCGGTATGGGGATTCCCGGGTTGACCCGCCAGGTTTTCACGGTTTCCGTCCCGTCGGGCAGCACGCGAAGCACGCACAGTTCTACAATGCGGTCGTGCACCACATTGACCCCCGTGGACTCAATGTCAAAAACGCAGAGCGGACGGGTGAGCCGCATCAAATTTCGCGGTTCGGATCCCACTGCTCGAGGTAGTCGGCCACACGGCGCACAAACATTCCGCCGAGGGCTCCGTCGACCACGCGGTGGTCGTAGGAATGCGAGAGGAACATTTTGTGGCGAATGGCGATGACGTCGCCTTCGGCAGTTTCCACCACGGCCGGCATTTTACGGATCGCACCCAACGCCAAAATGGCAACTTGGGGCTGGTTGATGATGGGCGTACCCAAAATGTTGCCGAAGCTTCCTACGTTGGTGACCGTGTAGGTTCCGCCCTGAATGTCGTCGGGCTTGAGGGCGTTGGTTCGGGCCTTGTTGGCCAACTCGTTCACTTCCTTGGTCATGCCACTCAGGCTGAGGCGGTCGGCGTTTTTGATGACCGGAACAATCAAGTTTCCGCTCGGCAGCGCCGTGGCCATTCCCAAGTTGATGGGCTTGTGGTACACCACGTTGTTGCCGTCCACGCTCACGTTGATGTTCGGGAAGTCCTTGATGGCCTTGACGACCGCCTCCATGAAGATGGGGGTGAAGGTGAGTTTTTCGCCTTCGCGCTTCTCGTAGCTGCCCTTGACTTTTTCGCGCCAGCGTACGATGGCGGTCACGTCGGCCTCCACGAACGAGGTTACGTGCGGCGCAACGTGCTTGCTCATGACCATGTGGTCGGCAATGAGTTTGCGCATGCGGTCCATTTCGCGGATTTCATCGCCCGGAAAAACAGTCGGCGTCGGAGCCTTGAATCCGTGGCCAGTAGCTGGGGTTTCGCTGACTTTGGGGGTTGCGGGGGCGGGGACTTCGGCAACCGAGGGTGCCGTTGCGGCGGGGCGTAAAACCGCACCGCTGGCACGCTGCGCCAAGTAGGCTAGGACGTCGTGTTTGGTAACGCGGCCGTCTTGGCCCGATCCGTCAATTTGGTCGAGGTCGGCCTGCGAAAGGCCCTCTTGAGCGGCCATGCTGCGCACCAAGGGAGAGTAAAAGCGCGATCCGGACCCTTTGGCAACCGGGGCTTGGCTGCTCGCCGCGGGCTCCTGGTTGCGGGCTTCGGGTTTCGGGCTGGTGGTTTCGGGTTGCGGGTTGCTGGTTTCGGGTTGCGGGTTGCTGGTTTCGGGTTGCGGGTTGCTGGCAGCGGGTTGCGCGGTGCCGGTTTCAATGTGCGCAATAACCTGACCCACTTGAATGACGTCGTTCTCGTTGAACAGCTTTTTCATCAAAACGCCCGCTACCGGAGAAGGGATGTCGCTGTCGACTTTGTCGGTGGCAATGGTCAGAACGGATTCGTCGAGGGCAATGGCGTCGCCTTCGTTTTTAAGCCATTGCGTGATCGTGGCCTCGGCTACAGATTCGCCCATTTTGGGCATCGTTAATTCAAACATAGTCGCGTGGGGTTGTGCGGCAAATTTACGGCATAGGCGGCCGGCGCAGAAGGGCATAAATGTCTAAATCCACATGCCAACGGTTTGCGTAGCGGCGATCCGCGGCCCGGTCCCATTCGGGGTTGCCACTCGACGGAACGTGCGGCACCACGCCGGGCTTGATGGGACTCAGTCCGGACCCGTCGCCCGTGTAGCCGACCCAAGCCTTCGCTCCGCGCAGCACGTCGCCCAGGTTGCTCAGTAAAAATCGACCCTGGGGGAACAGAAGGGCAACCGGACTGAACAAAACAAAAAGCGCGCACAGGGAGAGGTGGAACAGGTGGCGGCTCCGACGGACCGCGGGCTTGTCGAGCTCGGCGACACTGAGGTCGGAGGCACTCCGTCGGTCGTCGCTCCCGAGCGACCACTCGGGGTATACCATGCGGAATCGGATTCCCTGATCGCGCAGGGCAATCATGAGGTTAATGGCGTCTCGGTAGCGCAATTCACCACCCGGATGCAGGGCAATCAGGGCGGGGCGGAAGGTTGCCAGGGCCGCAAACGTCAATTCATTCCAGGGTAAATCGTAGTCGCTGGGGTTCGCGTCGGGCCCCACGGGGTCCCCGGAACGTCCCAGGTTCGCGGTTCCGCTTCGCAGCAGGCTGCGGTTGCCCAACTGCACCGCCAGGCGGGCAGCTCGAGCCATTAGGGACGACGCCGCAAAAAGCAGGGACGAAAGCAGCACCAAGGCGCGCGAAAAGCGCCATTCCATGGGCAAAAGGGCGTAGCCGACGAGCAAGGCGAGGGTGGCCAGGAGGCCGCTGCTTACCCAACGGCGCAGCGTTCCGCGCGCTCCGCCCGAAGCATAGTACACGGCGAACCACGTCAGGGTATAGGCCGGGAGGACCCATTGGCGGTAGGCCACGGGGTAGGCTCCGCCTTCCACGTAGCGGTGCGAACGCTCCCAGTAATCGGTCACGGCTTCGGCCAACAGAAATCCGAATCCGAGTTCAACAAGGGCCGGCACGACCAGCACCAGCACACGTTGAATCAGGGCTGCGCTCGCTTTGGCGTAAATGCCCAAGCGAATGAGGGCGCTGAACGAAGCGGCGCGGCCGGCGAAGTGCTTGCGGGCAAAAATGGCCATGGCTTCGTGAAAACTATGAACGTACTTCCAGCTCGCGTGCTTGGTAGATTCGCCCTTGTAGTGAATGATGGGTGCCGAGGCCAGGTAGTGGTTCGCGAAACCGGCCTGCTGGATGCGGTAGCTCAGGTCGATGTCTTCGCCGTACATAAAAAACGCTTCGTCAAAAGCGCCGAGCTGATCCAAAATGGGCTTGCGGACCATCATCCACGCACCGCAGTGCACGTCGACTTCGGCGTTTTGGTCCTCGGGAAGGTGGCCGAGGTAGTAGCGGGCAAGCCGAGGACTTTTGGGCGCCAGGGCGCTCAAACCGAGCAGGCGGTACAGCGCGACGCGTGGGGTGGGGAGTCCGCGCTTGGATTCGGGCAAGAAGGCACCGGTGCCGTCGATCATGCGGCAGCCCAGGGAGCCGACCTCGGGATGCTCGGCCAGGTAGGCGAGGGCCGTGGCGAAGTTGTCTTCGGGCACGACGGTGTCGGGGTTCAGGTAGAGCACCACGTCGCCGGTGGCCTCGCGCAGGGCGAGGTTGTTGGCCCGGCCAAAGCCCAAGTTGGTCGGGGAAGCAATCCAACGGACCTCGGGGAAGTTCGCGGTGATCCATTCGGCGCTGCCGTCGGTCGAGGCGTTGTCGACCACCAAAACTTCGACGTCGAGTCCGCGCGAAGCGCTCCGCACCGAACGCAGGCATTGGTCAAGAAAGGCCTTGACGTTGTAGTTGACAATGAGGACCGAAAGGCGCACCGGGTGAAGTTAGCCTTTAATGGTTTGCTCGTAGGGAACGCGCTGCTCCACGGCTCGACTTAGGGTGCGTTCGTCGGCGTACTCCAGGGCGTCGCCCACGGGGAGTCCGCGCGCCATGACCGTGAGGTTGACGCCCAGTGGCTGCAGGCGGCGGTAGAGGTAAAAGGCCGTGGTGTCGCCCTCCATGGTGGTGCTCAACGCAAAAAGGACCTCGGTGATGCCTTCTTCGGCGACCCGCGCCACGAGGTGGTCTATGCTTAGGTCCCCAGGCCCCATGCCGTCCATGGGCGAAATAAGGCCGCCCAGAACGTGGTAGCGGCCGCGAAAGGCCTGCGTGTTTTCCAAGGCAAGCACGTCGCGCACGTCCTCGACCACGCACAACGTGCGGGCGTCGCGACGCGAGTCGGCGCAGATTGCGCACAGGGACGTGTCGCTGAGCGAGTGGCATTGGCTGCAGAGCGTGGTTTGTTCCGCCAGATTGTGAATGGCGTCGGCCAGCTGAAGCATCCGGTCGTCGCCCTGCTGAATCAGGTGCAGCGCCAAGCGCAGGGCGGAACGCCGTCCGATCCCCGGCAATCGCGCCAATTCGCTTACCGCGCGTTCCAATGCCGCCGAGGGTAGTTCCATCGTCCAAAAATACGGCATCTTTGTGGCCATGATCCATGGACCCTACCTCGTGCTTGCCGTTTTGGCTGCCTACTTTGCGCTACTCGTGTTGGTTGCTGAATGGGCAACCCGGCGCGTCAAAACCGACAACCAGCAGTTTTTCACGGCCGGACGCCAAAGCCCCTGGTGGCTGGTTAGCTTCGGCATGATTGGCGCTTCCTTGAGCGGCGTAACCTTCGTTTCGGTGCCTGGATGGGTGGCTACCTCGTCGTTCAGCTACCTCCAGATGGTGCTGGGCTACGTGGTGGGGTATGCGGTGGTGGCCTTTGTGCTGCTTCCGCTGTACTACCGCACGGCGACCACCACGATTTACGGGTATTTGGACCAGCGCTTTGGCCTGACGGCATACCGAACCGGAGCCTGGATCTTCGTCGTCTCACGCTGGGTGGGCTCTTCGCTCCGGCTCTTTTTGGTGGCGGCCATTCTGCATGATTTGGTTTCAAAACCCTTGGGCATACCCTTTGGCGCCACGGTGGTGGGTGTGCTTGGTTTGATTTGGCTGTACACGCACCGGGGCGGAATTCGCGCCGTCGTTTTTACCGATACGCTTCAAACCGCGGCCATGCTGGGTGTTTTGGTTTGGGTACTCTACGTGCTTTTGGGTGACCTTGGCGTGCGCGAACCCTGGAATTGGCTGTGGCAGCAGCCCGAGTCGCAGTGGTTTTTCCCCGACGCCACCGACGGAAGAAATTTCTGGAAGCAGTTCCTTGGCGGCATGTTCATAACGATTACCATGACGGGCTTGGATCAGGATATGATGCAGAAAAACCTCACCTGCCGAAGCCTCAAGGAAGCCCAGCTCAACATGGTGGTTTTCAGCATCGTCCTCGTTGCGGTCAACCTCCTTTTCCTGGCGCTTGGGGTCGTGCTGTACCGGTACGCGGCTACCGCGGGTATTGAGGTGGTGGGCGACGGACTTTTTGCCGCGGTTGCTTTGTCGCCCGAGATGCCTGCGGCCATCGGGGTACTTTTTGTGCTGGGCTTGGTCGCGGCGGCGTATTCCAGCGCGGATTCGGCATTGACCGCCCTAACTACCTCGTTTTCGGTAGACATTTTGGGCGTAGAGGGGATGCCCGAAGCCCGCGCCGAACGCCTTCGGCGCCGGGTGCATGTGGGTATGACCGTAGCCGTTGGCGTGCTGATGATCGCCGTCAAGCCCTTCGCCGACCAGAGTATTATCACCACCATTTTTACGGCGGCCGGCTACACCTACGGTCCGCTCCTCGGGCTCTTTGCCCTGGGTCAGCTGTCCAAAAGCCACCCGGTAGGCTGGTGGATTCCCTGGGCCTGCCTTTTGGGTCCGCTGGCGACCTACGCCTTAAGCTTGGGCGCCCCCGCGCTGCTGGGCTACACCTTTGGCTTTGAGCTCATCTTGGTGAACGGATTTTTGACGGCCCTGCTGCTGGCGCTGGGTCCCAAAAAATAAGGTCGGACCCCTCGGGGAGATCCGACCTCGTTTTCGGCTCGGGCCGACCGTTAGTGCTTGATCAGGTAGGTCCGCTGAAGAATTTGGCCTCGCTGCAGTTCCAGTACGTAGCTGCCGGAGGCGAGTTCCGTCAAGTCCAGCTGTCCTTGGTCGTTCGCGCGCCCCACAAGAACGGTGCGCCCCGCTAAGTCGATTACGCGCACGCCGTCGGGAAGGTCCGCGCCGCCAATGCGCACCATACCCGAAGTGGGATTCGGCGCCACGTTCCAGGTGTGCTCCGGTTCGTCAAGGCCAATGGAACTAATGCTGGCGCTGGTTTGAAAGACAATGTCGTTGCAGGGGCCGTCGACCGTGAGCTGCACGGGGTAGGTTCCGGCTGCAGCATAAACGTGGCGAACCGCCGCCGTCGTTGCCGTGGATCCGTCGCCAAAGTCCCAGAGGTAGTTAAGGGCCGTTCCTTGGCTGACGCTGGCCTGCCCGCGGAATACGAAGGCGCTGTCGGTTTGGAAGCTCCAGGCGCCCACCAGGTTGGGCTCCGCGTTCAGGCTAATGGTGTCGCGGTCGGTTCCGCCCGAACCGTTGAGCTGCAGCGTGACGGTTTTGGTTCCAGGTGAGAAGAAGTAGACTGCGTGGTTGCCCGGTCCCGTGGCTACGCTCGGTACCGCACCCGGCCCGAAGGTCCACTGTGCGAGCGCATTTCCGGGGTTGACCGCACTGAAGTACACGGTGTCCAGCACGCACACGTCGCTCGTTGCGCTGGCCGAAATGCTCGCCACGGGCGCCGATGCACCCAGATCGTACACCTGAATGTTGTCCACGAACAGGTTGTTCCCGTAGCCATTCATGCCGACGAAGCGGAACTTCACGCTGGGTCCCGAAATGCTCGAGGGGAGTGCGATGCTGTCGCGACGCCAGTGGCTCGCGAGCGACGGCGTAAAGGTGGTCGTTTGCGCGGCCTTGGTCGCCAAAGCGGAACCGGATTTGGCGTAGCCCGTGGGCTGCCAGGACGTGCCGCAGTTGGTGCTGTATTCGACGCGAAGTCCGTCGATGTAGCTCGCGTCGTAGGGCGCATAGGCCACATCAAACACCAGGTAGGGCAGGGTCGTTCCGCTCAGGTCAATACCCGGCGTAATCAGTCCGTCTTCTTGAAGGGTCGAGCTGTAGTTAAAAAAGTTCACGGTCATCGCGTTGGTGGAAACGCCGCTGCTGCCAATGCTGTTGGCAACGGCCCAGGTAATGCCGCCGTCGGGGTTGTCCACCGTCCAGCCGAGCGGCAGCGAGGGCCCAAAGGCTTCAGCAAACGGCAGCGGGGCGCCGGCCGTTAAGGCAATGCTCGAGGCGCTCACCGCCGTGTCGGAACCAAAGCTGTTGGTCGCAATCAGCTGTACGTTGTACGAACCCAGTGCGCCAAACGAAACCCAGGGATTTTTGCTCGTCGAGTCCGTTCCGTTCGCGAAGCTCACCCCGCTCCGTGGCGTAATGATCCAGCGCCAGGATGACGGGCTGTTGGTCGACACGTCAACCAGCTGCACAACCTGGTTTAGGCACGGGGCTGCGGACGGCAGCTGCATGGCCGCCTGGGGTGCCGAAGTGACCTCACTGACCGTGATGGCGTCCAGGGCGATGTCGCTTAGGCCGCCGTTGCCCGTGATGCCGCGAAAACGTACTACGATAACCTGCCCCGAAAAGGCCATAAGCGAGGCCGTCGCGTTGACCCAGGCGCTTCCCTTGTTGCCGATTAACGGGGCGCATACGTCGAGGTGCCAGCGGCCGCCAGATAGCACGTCCACGTGCAGTTCGCCTTGGTTGCTTCCAAGCATGTTGGCCGAAAAACTCAGCTGCGGCAAGCTCGTGTTCGCCAAATTGATGCAGGGCGTGAACACCAGTCCGGTTGAGTTGAGGCAGTTGGTGGCCTCGAGGTACAGGTAGTTGTCGGTTGGTCCGCCGCCGTTGGCGCCGCCGGTGGGGCCGGTGCCGGTGGTTGGCGTTCCGCCGGCGTCGGTGCGCCAGTCGTGCTGGTCTTCGCTGCCGTTGGTTGCATTAACCCATCCTCCGGTCAGGGTGCACGTGGTCACCCCGCAGTTTGACGTCGTCGGGCAACTTACAAAGCTCCCAAAGTTCTCGGAATACGGAAGCACTACGGGCGTACCCGAGGCGGTCACGAACACGCTCGTAGTCAGGGTGTCGTTGTACGGATTTTGGTCCCCGGCGAGCTCGGTCCAAACCCGAAGGCTGTAGGTTCCGATACCCGGCAAGCTCAAGGTGGGTGTGAGCTGGACGACGCTGGATTGCGTCGAAGTCAGCTGAACGGACACGGTATCGCGCAGCACCGGTCCGGAGCCCACGCGGACCGCTACCGGCACCGAGGTCAGGGATTGGATTGCGGGGTTAAGCAGGCGCACTTCGACGGGAATGCTGCCAAGTGCTTGGCAGTCGGGCATGCGTCCCTGGGGATTAATAATGGCGGATAAGGCGGCGTCGGTGGTTACGATGCAGCCTTGAATTCCGGCCGGTTTTTCCACGGCAACGGCGCGTTTGCCCGCGCGGCCGGCGGGCGTTAGGGCCGCCACGCTAAACCACTCGGCCACGTTGGGGTTGCTTCCCGTAAAGACGTAGCTCGTCGCGGTTACGGTGTCGACCGGATCCATGTACGCGGCTCCGAGGCGGTACACAACGTAGCCCGCGGCCCCCACGACGGGGTTCCACGATACCTTGAACGAGTCGGGGCAGGTCCACTGGTGGTTCAGGTTGGTGGGCACTCCGATCCGGCTAAGGACCACGTCGGTGGTGTCGCCTTGGGTTCCGCGCACGATGCGCAGCCACATTTGGTCGTTCACGCCGGCGGGGACGGCCCAGTTGGCCTGGTCGGCATTGGCTCCAGGGCTGGCAACCACCGTCCACGTAGCCCCGTTGTCGTAGGAAGCACTCAGCTGGTAGGTAGATCCGTTGGGCTCTGAATCCCAGCGGACGGGCGTGGTTTGGCCTGCGACCAGAACTTCTCCGCCCACGGGGTAGGTGAGTTCCACGTCGGCGGCCACAAAGGACCAGGTCACAAAATACTCTTGGCTGCTGCCTACGGCGATGCTGCCGTTGAGTACCAGGTCAAAATCTCCGGGGGTCGGGTTGAGTACCTCAAACTGCTCTGCGGTATTGAGGCTGTCCACGGCGCGTACGGCCGGGCTGTTCAACGACGTCGCGTTCGGCGTTGGGTTGAGTACCCAGGGAAGCCAGGTCGAGGAACCTTGCTTTAGCACGCCGTTGAGGTTGTTTACCAGCGCTCGCCCGGCATTGACCGTAGCTGCGGGGTCGGTCCAGTGCAGCATTACACGAACCGCCTGGGTCCCGGCCGGCACGGTAACGCGTACCGTGTCCGTCTCGTTGGGCGAAAGGCTGTCCTTCATGAACTGATTTTGTTCGATGGACTTCGCCGCGCGCAGGGCGTTCATGCGGCCGTAGCCGTGAATAAAGTCGGGTCCCGGTTGGCCGAGGTCGTCGGACGTATTCATCAAAATGGCCTTCATGAGGCCCCCGTGGGGATCCTGGCCCGAATGGGTTTGCCGGTAGGCGTCGTAGAGTTGAGCCAGAACGCCTGCGGTGCCGGGGCAGGCCATGGACGTTCCCGTCAAGGTGGCGTAGCCGTTGGGCGAGGAGCAGGAGAACACGTTGGTACCGAGCGCCGAAACGTCTGGCTTGATTCGGCCGTCGTGCGCGGGCCCCCGGCTGCTGGACCCCGCAATGGCATCGTTTGCCTGAAGGTTGGCCACGGCGATGACGTTTTTGCCCTGCTTTTGACCCCCGGTAATGTTGCCCCAGCCGGCGCCCGCGCCGTAGTTGCAGTTCGAGGTTCCGCTGTTGCCCGCCGAAAAAACGTGCATCAAATGGTAGTTCTGAATAATGTCCTGATCCATTTGCTGCGTGAAGGCCGTGTATCCGGCGTTGCAGCCGTTGGAGTAGCTGCTGGCGGTGACACGGACCCCATACTGCGCGTAGTGGTTGTCGACGCTGTTTAGGTTAGCCGGATAGTCGTAGTAAACGAGCGATGCCCCGGGCGCTTGGCCTTCGCCGTCGGGGTTCACGTTGCCGGCGCCAAAAATGGTTCCGGCTACGTGGTCGCCGTGGTTTCCTTGGCTCGGCCCGCTGAAATTGGCCAGCACCCGACCCTTGAAGTCAATGTGGGGTTGAATGTCGCCGTCGTCGCCGTGACCCACAACGACTCCGGTTCCGCGGTAGTTGCGGCCTCCGAGGTAGGGCACGCGGACCGCATTGGAACGGTGGTTTTTGGTGCCGACCACGTTTTCCGGCTCGGCGGGAGCCTCCTTGGGCTGCACAAACTGCACGTCGGTCAGCGCGGTAACGCGACCCAGGTTGCCGGGCTTCACAACCACCTGAATGCCAAGTGGGGAAGTGCCCACCACGCGACCGATGCGGTTCAAGTCGCGTACCACCGTTTCGCGCGAAGCGGTAGCCAAGGGTACGACGAGCAGTTCCACGTCCGCACCAACCCACGCATAGTCGGGAAACACCCCGCCGGCGAGTTGGCTACTCAGCTTCATTTCGGGCAGAAACGGACTTCCGGCAGCGAAGGGCAGCGTGCCCAAGTGGTCCCAGGCGGCGGGAGCCAAAAACTCCACGAGGTAGGCGTTAAGCGGCAGGTAGCCGTGGTTTACGGCGCCGAGCGTGCTCCACGTGGCCCATTCGAGGTCGGTAAGCGGGCGCGAAAACGCCATCACACCCAGTTGCCGGCCTTTGGCAGTTTGGGCGCGTACTTGAGTTGGATCCGCCTGCGAAAGGGCGTAGGTACCGGACTGGAGCAGCACACGCGCGGACCTTGTGTCGTTATTTTGGGCGAAGAGCTGGCCCGCCACGAGGGCGACCACGGCAAGTAGGCGTACTTTCATCGACGTGAATGGAATTAGAGGTCCAATTTAGAACCGGAATGAAGAAGTTATGTTTAATTGTGCTGCTGGCTTGGGTGGCATGTTCACTCGCCGCGCAGCCGGTGCAGCGAATCCTTTACGTGGCGGCCCACCCCGACGACGAGAACACGCGCCTGATTGCGCATTGGTCGCGCGCGGAGGGCCGCGAAGTCGCCTACGTCAGCCTTACCCGGGGCGAGGGCGGACAAAACCTGATCGGTCCCGAGTTGGGCCCCGCCTTGGGCGCAATCCGCGAAGCGGAGCTGCGCGAAGCCCGAAAAATCGACGGCGCCCAGCAGTTTTTTACTTCGGCGCCGGACTTTGGATTCAGTAAAAATCCAGAAGAAACGTTTCAGATTTGGAATCGCGAACAGCTCTTGGGTGAACTCATTGCCTTGGCTGCGGAATTCCGCCCGGACGTCATTGTAACACGGTTTCCGCCGGATTCGCGTGCGGGCCATGGGCACCACACGGCTTCGGCCATGCTCGCCCTTGATTTGTTTGCCCGTCTGCAGCGCGACCGTCCGAGCCACGGCGACTGGGCACCCAAGGCCGTGTACTGGAACACGTCTTCGTGGTGGGCTAAAGACCTGGATTCCGCCGCGGCGAGCGACAGTTTGGTGAAGCTCCGCATCGGGGGCTACCACAAAGCCCTTGAAAAATCGGTACTTCAGATCGGAACCGAAGCCCGCAGCATGCACAAGTCCCAGGGGTTTGGGGCGGTCAACGACCACGGATTCCGGAACGAATTTTTGCAGCTCCTCGCCGGACAGCCCTGCGCTTGGGAGGCGCCCCTTGCGCCCCTCAACCAAGAACACGCAGCATTGCACCTCTGGCGTGACGTGCTCGCCGACCGGCCTTGGTTTACGGACCGCGACAGCCTGCCCCTTCGCCGTGTGGAACGGGCGGTCAACGAATCCCTCGAGCCCATACGAGTCAACGGCCGACTTCTTCAGCCCGGCGAGCGCGCGGAATTTGACGCGAATCCGCTCGAGGCCGCCTACTACACCGTCGGAGACCGCGTAAAGGGGGAGCTTCGCCGCCCCGTGGTCCACGCCGACCCGCTGAGCGTGCGCGTCGAACAGCCGGCGCTGGTGGCCACCCAAATCAAGGAATACCGCGTGGACGTGACCTTCACCCGCTGGGCTCTGGCTAAGGAATTTGCGGTCGAGGTCCGCGTGCCCAAAGGATGGAAGCTTCGTTCACCCAAGGTGCTCCAATGGACGGCCGACCCCCACAGCGACCGCGATCGGCACTACGTGGTGGTCCTCGAGCCCGAGGCCAACCCGGAGCCGGGTCTGCTCGAGTTTTGGTCCCAAGGTCGGGCCCTGCGCCAGGTGGTTGAGCTCCGCTACGACCACATTCCGCACACGGAGGTGTGGATGGACGGCGGAATTCCGATGCGCTACCTGCCGATGAGCCTCCCCAAGGCCGCGGTGGGCGTGATCGAGGGTGCGGGCGACGACGCGGCCGAGGCATTAAAGCAACTCGGCTTTGCGGTGTGCCGGCTGGACCCGCGGACGATGACCGCCCAGGACCTGAAGGGCCTCTCGGCCGTGGTAACCGGGATCCGCGCCTACAACGCCACGCCGGGAATGGACCGGGCCAACGCGCTGCTCGAGCCCTGGATCAAGGCCGGAGGTCGCCTCGTGATGCAGTACGCTACGGCCAGCACCGACCGCACGGCCGACCAAATGGGCCCCATTCCCTTTGAACTCGGGCGTAAACGGGTAACCGTGGAAACCGTGGCGCCCACCGTGCTGCAGCCGCAGCACCCCATTTGGACTTCGCCCAACGCGCTGACCGCCGCCGACTTTGAGGGCTGGGTCCAGGAGCGCGGACTCTACTTTGCCGAACAGTGGCCGGCGCAATTCACGCCGCTGCTCGAATGGTCCGACCCGGGCGAACCCCCGACCCAAGGGGCACTGATTACGGCACGCTACGGGCAAGGTAGCGTAACCTACTGCGCACTATCGCTGTTCCGCCAGTGGCGCGAAGGCGTGCCGGGCGCCTACCGAATCCTCGCAAACCTGATTGCCCATGAACGCTAGCCTGAATCCCTGGGATTTGGCCGCCCTCGTCGTCAGTACGGGCGGAATCGCCGCCTACGGCATGTGGGTCTCCCGGCGCAGGGAGTCGGCCACGGAATTCCTCAGTGGCGCCAACCAATCGAGCTGGTGGGCCATGGCCATGGGCATCATCGCCACCCAGGCTTCGGCCATCACCTTCATCAGCACGCCGGGCCAAGGCTTTGCGGACGGTCTGCGCTTTGCCCAATTCTACCTCGGAATGCCGGTGGCCCTCTTCGTGCTCGGCGCATGGGTGGTTCCGCGCTACATGCGCAGCGGCGCCCGAACGGCCTACGAGTACCTCGAGTCCATTTTTGGACCCCGCGTTCGCGGACTGGCCGCACTTCTTTTTCTGGTGTCTCGGAGCCTCGCGGCGGGGATTACCCTGTACGCACCGGCCATCGTCCTTTCGGCGGTATTTCACTGGGACCTTCGGTCGACGGTGGTGGCCATTGGACTGGTTGTCGTGGCCTACACCGCATTTGGCGGCTACAAGGCGGTGGAGGTGACCCAAACGGCCCAAATGGCAGTTATTCTCGTGGGCCTCGTGGCCGCGTGGTGGGTGCTCTACCGCGGCATACCGTCCGAAATGGGGCTGCGCGGCGCCTGGTCCGTCGCCGCGACCTACGGCCACGATCAGGTATTGGATTGGTCTTGGAATCCCGCCAGCCGGTACACGGTGTGGTCGGGGCTTGCGGGCGGGTTCTTCTTGGCCATGGCCTACTTTGGAACCGACCAAAGCCAAGTGGGCCGCTACCTGTCGGGCAAAAGCCTCGCCGAAATCCGGCGCGGATTCCTGGTGACGGGCCTGATCAAAGTGCCCATGCAGCTGTTCATTTTGAGCTTAGGCCTGCTGCTCCTGGTTCGCATGCACCTCTCGACGGAACCGCTTTGGCACAATCCGGCGGTGGCCTCGGCGTGGAGCCAGATGCCCGAATCCGAGCAGCTGAATGCGAAATGGGCTGCGGTCCAACATTCCCGGGCCCAGGCCACGACGGCCCCCGAATCACCCGAGCGCAGGGCGGAACTTGTCGCCCTTCGCGCGGAACAGCAAAAGCTCAAGAGCGAAGCGGCCGAAGTCGTCGCGCGCCGCGCGCCCGATCTGGAAACCAAGGACGTGGACTATGTCTTTCTGGGTTGGGCCCTGAACAACATGCCGGTTGGCCTGCTCGGCCTGCTGTTGGCCGTGATTATGGCGGGTGCCATGTCCAGCTCTAGTGCTGAGATAAATGCCCTTGCGGCCACCTCCCTCATTGATTTTGGCCGGGCGGCGGGACTGCGCGAATCCCTGTCCACCTCGCGCTGGGTCACACTGCTATGGGGCCTGATTGCCATGGGAATCGCCCTGCTGGCCAGCCTGTACGAAAACCTGATTCAGCTCGTAAACCTCGTTGGTTCCCTATTCTATGGGCCGATGCTCGGCATTTTTCTGTGTGCCTGGCTCTTTCCAAGACGTCCATCGTGGGCGGTTTTTGCCGCGGGCGTCGCCGCCGAACTTTCGATTCTTGGCCTTCACGCGGCTACGGTAGTGGGGCACGTCGAACTCGGATTCTTGTGGTACAACCTCATCGGCGCCCTGTTGGTCGTGGCTTTGGCGTTTTTGCTGCCCCTGATTTTTCGGCGTACCTAGCTTCCATTCGGGCCACGATTTCGCCCACCGCAGGACAAATCAATGCGTTTTTGGCGGTTAACTCCAGGATCTGTGCTTGCTTGACCCGGTCGGTGTGGGGGTATTCGCGGCAGGCCTTGGGCCGGTCTTCGTAGATGCTGCAGGCGTTGTCCGCCTCCAAAAACGGACAGGGAAGCTGCCGAAGCACCCAGTCGCCGTCTTCGTCGAGGCGCAGGTAGCGCGCCTCCAATTCGGCCGACTTCATGCGGAGCCGCTTGGCCACACGTTCCTTGTCGCGCTCGGTCCAAAGCGGGCCGGTGGTCTTGCAGCAGTTCGCGCAGTCCAGGCAGTTGGTGCGCGCAAAAACTCGGTTGTGCAGCTCGTGGACTACCTCGTCGAGGTCCCGGGGCGGTTGCCGCTTGAGCCGCTTGAGAAACTCGGCGGGTCCTGAGGATTTCACTCGGCTCGGAGCTTGTCGATAAATGCACGGGTCTCCTGAAGCCACTGGCCGTATTCCGGCGTTCCGGGCCCATAAAAACCGCTGTAAATTTTGCGCACCCGCCCCTGCTTGTCCAAATAAATCGTGGTCGGGTAGGAGTGGAAGTTGCCCAGTCCGTCCAGTGCGCGCTCGACGGCGCCTCGTTCTGCGCGGCCCGCAAAAAGCACGGGGTAGCGGAGGTCCAGTCCGCGAACAAACTTGTCTACTGCCGGAAAAGCCGCTTCGCGATCGGCGCTGCGTTCAAACGTCACCCCAAAAAACTGCACGTCGGGGTAGGCCGCGTGAAATTGCTTGAATGCGTTGCTTTCGTCGACGCAGTTGGGGCACCACGAACCCATGATTTGAATCACGGCCGGCTTGCCCAGCTCCGGGCTAAAAAGCGCCCCGGTTTGGTAGTGCGGCAGCGCAAAGGTCAAGCGTTCCACGCCCGGTTTCATGGCGGCCAGGGAAGTGGGGTCGGCCAATTGGGCCTTGGCGTCGGCCTTGCCGGTGAGGCGCTGTGACCGAGTAGCGCTTGTGATTTGGCGGCCGGTAATGCCGCCGTCGACCTGGAGTTCGAGTTCAAAAACGTAGGCGAACACTCCGTTGAACGTGCTGAGGTGTACCCGGTTGCCGCGGCGATTGCCCGCGAGGTAGCGGTAGTCGCCCGACTCCGTCATGATCGTTCCGGTCACCCGACCGTCGGCCTGCTCCTCGAGTACGGCAATCGCATTGCTTCCCTGGTCGGCAGGCTGCTCGGGTTGGTGCATTTTCAGGGCGTAGCGCGGCGCCAATTCCGCTCGCGGGCGGTCATCTTCGGGGAGGTTAAACCTCGGTAGTTGACCGCGCTGCATTACTAGGGGGTACTGTTCGCCGCGGTCGGGGCGCACCCAGAACCCGTTCCAGGTCGATCCTTCCCGGCGCCACCAAAGCTCGCCGGGAAAATACGGAAGTTCGAACCGCTCGTAGCCTTCGGCGTTCGCCCCCGCGTACGCCAGCGGCAGGCGTTCTGCGCCGTTCACAACCAAGAATGCGGGCTTGCTCTTGGCGCCTTGGTCGACGGCAACGACCTCAAAAGGCAGAATCCAGGCGGCTTCGCTGCCTTGGGCTGCGCGCAAGGTGATGGCGGCGCGGTACCATTGCTCGCGCCCCGAGGGACTCGATTGGGCCGAACTCGGTTGAACCACCACAATCCAAACGGCCAAGCCGAGGAGCAGTACAAAAAGGACTTTCATGTGCCCAAGTTAGTACTTCTTCAACTCCTCACGGTAGGCCTCGACCCGCGCCGCAAGCTCGGCGCCCACCCGTCGGTACTGCCCGGCGAGGTCGGCCTCGTCAAGGTGCGAACCCACTACGTTGAAGTAGTACTTAATCTTGGGCTCGGTGCCGCTGGGGCGCGCGGTGATGCGGTCGCCGTTCGCGAGCAGCAGCTGAATCACGTTGGACTTGGGCAGTGCCACCGGCTTAACGGCACCCGACATCAGGTTGGTTCGGGTTTGCTCTTGGTAGTCCACGATTTCTGCCACGTCCAGTCCGGCAACCTCACGCGGTGGATTGGCTCGGAGGCGGGTCATAATTGCCTGTATTTCTTCCAGTCCGCTGCGGCCGGGCTTCGTGACGCTGAGCAGCTCGTCCTGATGTACCCCGTGGCGGGCGTACAGCCCGAGCAGTGCGCGGTAAAAACTCGAACCTTGGGACGCGTGGTAGGCTGCGGCCTCGGCCAACAAGCAGGCCGAACCGATGGCGTCCTTGTCGCGCACAAAATCGCCGGCCAGGTAGCCGTAGCTTTCCTCTCCGCCCACCACAAAGGTTTGCTTGCCCTCGCGAAGGCGAATTTGCTCCGCGATCCATTTGAACCCGGTAAGGGTTTCGGCTGCTTCAATCCGGTAGTGTTCGGCAATGCGCAGCAGGAGCGGCGAGGTCACCACGGTCGTTGCCACAAAAGGCTTATCGGGCATGCTCCCCTGGGCGGTGCGCTGCGCGAGCACGTAGTCCATCAACACGGCCGCTGCCTGGTTGCCGTTGAGCAGTACGTGGTCGCCTTCGTCATCGCGCACGGCAATCCCCACGCGGTCGCTGTCGGGGTCGCAGCCCACGACGAAGTCGTAATCCAATTCTTCGGCGCGCGCTACGGCGAGGGCCAGGGCCGCCGATTCTTCGGGGTTGGGCGAGTGGACGGTCGGAAAATTGCCGTCGGGTTTGGCCTGCGCCTCGAGCACGTCGACGTGGCTAAAGCCCCATCGCCGAAGCGACTCCGGGAGCAGGGTTACCGACGTACCGTGAAGCGCCGTAAACACAATGCCCAAGCGGTTGTTTCCTTGGCGGTTCAGCGACAGCGATTCCAGTGCGCCCAAATAGGCCTCGTCGGTTTCGCGGCCGAGCGGTCGAATGACGCCGGAGCCGCCGCTCCGCTTGACGTCGGCCAAGGTTACCGAGCGTACCATGGCCAGCAACGCGCGGTCGTTGGGCGGAACGATTTGTCCGCCGTCGCTCCAATAGACCTTGTAGCCGTTGTACTCTTTGGGATTGTGCGATGCGGTAATCACAATACCCGCCGTGCATCCGTGAAGGCGTACCGCAAAACTCAATTCGGGCGTAGGGCGGAGTTCGTCAAAGAGCCACACGTTGACGCCATTCGCCGCGAGGACTTCGGCTGCTTCGCGCGCAAACTCGGGAGATTGGTTGCGCGAATCAAAGGCGATGGCTACCGAAGGCGTCGCGCTGGCCTCGAGCACGTAGTTGGCGAGACCTTGGGTGGCCAATCCGACCGTGTAGCGGTTCATCCCGTTGCTGCCCAGGCGCATCAATCCGCGCAACCCGCCGGTGCCAAATTCGAGTTCCGTGTAAAACGCTTCGCTGAAGGCTGCGGGGTCCCTATCTCGAAGCCTGCGAATGGCTTCTTTGTCGGCCTCCTCAATGGGGCTGTTCAGCCAGTATTCGGCACGCGCTGCAGCGGCCGGGTCAATCACCGTATTCATAACACCACAAAGTTCGGAACATCTTGCCGCCCGGTAAGCCCTTCGCGCAGGATCATTGAAAAAAGGAACCAGTATCGCGTGGCTCGCTGCGCATTAGAACGCCGCCATCTGCACCGCAGCGACGGCAGCCTCTTCGCCCTTGTTGCCCAAGCGACCCCCGCAGCGGTCCAGCGATTGCTGGTAGGTGTCGTCGGTCAGCACACAAAAAATCACGGGCGTCTTGCCGGTGGCGTTGAGGCGCGCAATTCCGTAGGTAACCCCCTGGCACACAAAATCGAAGTGCGGCGTTTCGCCGCGGACCACGGATCCAACGGCGATCACGGCGTCGTACTCCAGGGACTCCGCGTGCACTTTGCAGCCGTGGATCAGTTCAAAACTCCCAGGGACGTCGAAGCGATCCACGCGCTCGGCTTTGAGCTGTTCCAGCACCCGCGCCGCCCCGTCGGCCAGCGCATGGGTGATTTCGGGATTCCACGAACTGACCACCAACGCAAAGCGCCGCCCTTTTGCGGTGGGAGCGGCGCTGAGGTCCAGAGGTCCGCGCTCGGCGGTAGCCATTAGTTTGCTTCGAGCTTAGCTTCGTAGTAGGCGATCAGCGCATCGGCATTCGCGCCTTGTGCCGACGTAGGAAAGTCGGCCTTGATTCGCTTGGTGTAGGCCAGGGCCGCGTCCAAATCGCTGTTGAGCTCGGCGGCCAAAGCGGCCTTCGAAAGAAAGAAGGGCGTCAAAAACTCATTGGCTTCCAGCGACGCCGCCTTCGCGTAGTATTCTTCGGCCTCTTTGGGCTGCTTAAGGTCCGCAAAAGCGTCTCCAATGGCACCGGTAGCCACGATGTCCAAATACGTTCCGTCGCCGTCAAACTCCTCCAGGTAGTCAATGGCCTCTTCGGCTTGACCCAATCCGAGGTGGCAAAGACCCGCATAGTAGTTCGCCAGATTTCCGGCATTTGTGCTGCCGTATTCGTCGGCAATCTCGGCAAAACCCATAAACTCAGCGTTGCCGTTCAGGGCAAGGTTCAGCGAATCCTGGGCAAAAACATCTTGGGCCGGGTACAGGGCAAGCTGCGCCTCTTCTTCGGCAGGCTTAACAATGAACTCCTGGTAGCCCCACGCCAAGGCAACCACCGCAATCATGCCGCCAACGGCGTAGGTGATTTGCTTTTGGTAGGTTTGAAAGAGGCTTTCGGCCTTGGAAAGCGTATTCTCAACCGCATCCATGGGGCGCTCAACCAAATCGATTTCTTTTTTCTCTTTTGCCATAGGGCGGCAAAGATAGCCAAAGCGCGCATATCAAGGTACTTTTGCCGTATGCAAGATGTCGTGCTCGATCGATTAAGCCTGGTTCACTTTAAAAACCACGCCCAGGGCGAATTCACCTTTAGTCCCAAGCTCAATGCGCTGGTGGGGGCCAATGGGTCCGGCAAAACTTCGGTTTTGGACGCCGTTCACCTGCTGTGCATGACGCGCAGCTTTTTTCATGCGAGCGACGCCCACTGCATCCAATTTGAGGCCCCCTTCTTCGTCGTGCAGGGCGAATTTCGGGCGGAATCGGGCAACACCCCGGTGTACTGCGGGCTCCAGCGCGGCGAAAAAAAGGTCTTTAAGGCCGACGACGCCGAATACCCCCGTATTTCGGACCACTTGGGCCGCTTCCCGGTGGTCATGATCAGCCCCGGAGATCACGACCTGCTTCACGGCGGATCCGAGGCCCGACGCGCCTTTATGGACTCGGTCATTGCCCAATCCGACCGGGCCTACCTCGAGACGCTGAAGGCCTACCAACGGGCCCTGAAGCAGCGCAACGCACTGCTCAAGTACTTTGCCGCCAACCGAACGTTTCAGGCCGATACGCTGGAGATCTATGATGCGCAGCTCAGCGACTTGGCGCCGCAGCTTTTTGCGGCGCGCACCCGGTTCGCCGATCGATTTGCGCCCATGCTTCAAGACGCCTACGAGCGGATTTCGGGCGGGCGCGAACAGGTTGGCTTGCACTATGCCAGTGCCTTGACGGAGCAACCCATGGCGGTGCTGTTGGCCAACCGCTTGGCCAAGGACCGCGTGCTCCAGTACACCTCGGCGGGTCCGCACCGAGAGGACCTGGAATTCAGCATCCACGGACATCCGCTGCAGCGGGTCGGTTCGCAGGGGCAGCAAAAGAGCTTTTTGATTGCGCTGAAGTTGGCCGCCTTTGAGGTGCTGCACCAGACCCTGGGACGCAAGCCCATATTGCTCCTCGACGACGTTTTTGACAAGCTCGATGCCGCGCGGGTAGAGGGCCTGATTCGCATGGTTAACGACCAGCGGTTTGGGCAAATTTTTGTCAGCGATACGCATCCGGAACGCACGGCTTCCTTGCTCAAAGCCCTGGACCAGGAGTCCATGGTTCACGACCTAACGCCCAATAGCTAGTGCCTCGGCCCAACCTGGAAGGAATTGACGGCATCCTGAGCCGAATGCTTGCGGCCCACCGCCACAAGCCGGCCTTTCAGTTGGCGCTCTGTGCCAACGCTTGGCGGGCCCTCTTGGGTGAATCGGCGGTTCAAAAAACCCGAAAGTTGGCATTTTCGGACGGGAGGCTGACGGCCTATTTGGTGTCGGACTCCCTGCGCCACGAGCTGCGCGCCCAGCAAGCGCGACTGCTGCAAGGGCTTCAAGAAGAGCTAAGCGATCAACTGGAAATCAAGGAATTAATCCTGAAGTAGCGCAAATAAAAAATCCCGCTCGTGGCGGGATTTGGGTAGAATACGGACGAAGGTCCAGATTCCAAAAACTAGAATTGCTCGCGGCCGCCGAAGAAGAAGGCGCCCTCGATGGCGGCGTTCTCGTCGCTGTCGCTGCCGTGCACGGCATTGGCGGCAATGGACTGGGCGTAGAGGCGGCGAATGGTGCCCTCTTCGGCTTTGGCCGGGTCGGTTGCGCCAATCACGGTGCGGAAGTCCGCCACGGCGTGGTCTTTTTCCAGAATTGCTGCCACAATGGGGCCGCTGGTCATGTACTCAACGAGTTCGCCAAAAAACGAACGCTCCCGGTGGATGCCGTAGAATTCCGACGCCTCGGCCAGGCTCAAGCGGGTCAGTTTCAGGGCCACGATGCGGAATCCGGCCTGGTTAATGTGGTTGAGAATGGCACCGATGTGGCCGTTGGCCACCGCGTCGGGCTTGATCATCGTAAACGTGCGGTTCGTAGCGCTCATGATAAGTTGGTATTGAGGTCGTAAAATCGGCCGCAAAAGTACGAAATTTACCGCATGATCCATGACGTACTGCGGACGCTCCGGCAGCGAGCCCACCAAATCCTCATCACCACGCACTGGAATCCCGACGGCGACGCCGTGGGTTCGGCGCTGGGTTGGGCCCACTACCTCCGGGCCTCGGGCCATCAGGTTCGCGTCCTGTTTCCCAACGCGCCGTCCATGCCGCTGCAGGCGAGTCCCGGTTTCCGCTCCGCCTTTGTCGCAGTGGCCGAGCACGAGCCCAACGGCGTCTCGGAGCTTTTCGAGCGCGCCGAAGTGCATTTTGCCTTGGACTACAATACTCCGTCCCGAGTTGGTGCGCTGTTGGAGCCCTTGGTTGCTGGTTTTCCGGGCCGCAACGTCTTGATTGATCACCACCAGCAGCCCGACGGGCTGTTTGCCGATCAGTACAGCAGCACCGCAAAAGGGTCGACCTCCGAAATGATCGCCGACCTGATTACCGCCGACGAGGGCTGGGGTTCCGTCGATCCGGCCTGTGCCGAAAACCTGCTCATGGGCCTAATCACCGATTCGGGTTCGTTTCGCTACCCGTCCACCACGGCCCAAACGTTCAGCACGGCGGCGCGTTTGGTGGAGGCCGGCGCGCAGCCCAACGCCATTCATGCCCGACTCTTTGATGCCAATCCGCTTAGCCGTCTTAAAACCTTTGGTTACGGCCTTTCCAGTGCGCACCTCGTTGCCGGCAACCGTGCGGCCGTCCTAAGCCTCTCGGCCAGCGATCTCGAACGCGCGGGCTATGTGGCTGGCGACAGCGAAGGCCTGGTCAATTGGGGGCTTTCGGTTGCGGGCGTGGAGGTGAGTGTGCTGCTCCGAGAAGATGCTGCGGGACTGATTAAAATGTCGTTTCGAAGCACGGGCGACCGCGACGTCAACGAATTCGCCCGCGCCCATTTTGCGGGGGGCGGACACCGCAACGCCGCGGGAGGCGCTTCGACGGCCGGGCTCTCCGAAACCGAGGACGTACTCATTCAAAAACTCACCCAGTGGCTCGCTTAGGCCCGCGCTCGGCTTGGGGGCTCACCGTGGCGCTGGTCTGGGTATTTGGTTGCCAACGGCCCGGTGGCGAGCCCGACGCACCCCAACTTTCCGAAGCCGAGGTTCAGGAACGACTCATACAGCAGAACCGGGCGGCCCTCGAACAGGAGCGCACCTACCTGAAGGCCTTTATGGATTCGACCCAGTGGGCCTTCGCACCCGCCGGTTCGGGTGCCTACGAGTGGCGGGTGGAGCAGGGCAGCGGCAGCCCCGTTGCCGAGAAGGAACTGGTGAATATTGCCTACCGACTGACCGGCGTTCACGGAGAAGCCTACGAAGCGGGAACGCGCGAAGTCCGCGTTTTGCGCGATCCCAATGCGGTTTGGGGCCTTCAGTACGCCCTGCTGCGCGCGCGGCACGGCGACAGCATCGTGCTCTTGCTCCCGGCCCACCTCGGACACGGACTCGCCGGCGAGGGCTCGGTACCACCAATGAGTCCGCTTGTGTACTACCTTCGCGTACTATGATTAAACCATCGCTTCTTGCCGCTTCGGCGCTGCTTGCAGTGGCCTGCGGCGCAACACCTGAAATTCGCGTGAATAACCAAGACATCAAGGTCGGCGACGGCCTGTACGCCCTGTTCGAAACGAGCAAAGGCGACATCCTCATCCAACTCGAAATGGAGAAGGCACCCATTACGGTCGCCAATTTCGTAGCCCTGGCTGAGGGTACCCACCCCCAAGCGGTTGCCAAAAAAGGCGAAGCGTTTTTTGACGGACTCATCTTTCACCGCGTCATTCCGCAATTCATGATTCAGGGCGGAGACCCCGACGGCCGAGGCACCGGCGGTCCGGGCTACCAGTTCCCCGACGAATTCCACCCCACGCTTCGCCACAGCGGACCCGGCATTTTGTCGATGGCCAACAGCGGACCGGGGACCAACGGATCCCAGTTCTTCATCACCGAAATTGCTACGCCCTGGTTGGACGACCGCCACAGCGTATTTGGCAAGGTGATTTCGGGAATTGAGAAGGTGACGGAAATCGCCAACGTGGAACGCGACCCCCGCGACATGCCCAAGACGCCCATCACCATGAAGGTGAAAATTATTCGTCAAGGAAAGGCCGCTAAGGAGTTTGATGCGCCCAAAGTCTTTACAGAAGGCGTTGCGGGAGCCCAAGCCAAAGCCGCTAAGGCCGCCGAAGAAGCAGCTGCCAAGGGCGCTGCGCGCGCAGCTGAATTTACCTGGTACACCAACGAGACCGTAAATTCGGCCGAGTTCGAGAAAAAGTACGCCGAGTGGGTAGCCAAGGCCGAATCGCGTGCAGATGGCCTCAAGGTTCTGGTCGTCACCGAAGGCGAAGGCGAGCCCATGGTTTCAGGCGATGAAGCCCTGGTGCACTACGCAGGATACCTGAATAACGGCAAGCCCTTCGACAGCAGCGTGAAAGAGATTGCCAAGGCTTGGGGACAGTACAATCCCCAGCGCGAACCCTACGAAGGATTTCCGGTACAGTGCGGAAACCAAGGTCGCGTGATCAAAGGTTGGCAAGAGGGCCTAATTGGTCTAAAAAAGGGCAGCCACGCTAAGCTCATCATCCCTCCGGCGCTCGGCTACGGGGAGGCTGGAGCGGGTGGCGTTATTCCGCCCAATGCCACGCTGGTCTTCGACGTGTGGATTGAAAACATCGTGAAGCACTAAGCGTCGGGCGAAAGCCTGAGCTACAGACTTCGGTTCGTTGGTTTCTGGCTTCTGGTTTCTGGCCTAAGGGCACAAGAAACTAGAGGCCAGTTTCTTTTTTACCCTATTTGCTCAGTGAGGCGATGGCGTCGCGCAGCTCGGCGGCCCTCAAGAAGTCCAGGTTTTTCGCTGCCTGTTCCATTTCGCGTCGCAGCTCGGCGGCCTTGGTTTTGCGCTGCTCCTCGGTGGCGTACTTCGGAAGCGCTTCGGCCAGCGTCGCGCGCCGTACTTCGGCCGCAGCGGATCCCGCGGCTTTCTGGGTGAAGACGCTGGAACGGTCCTTTTTCACGAGCGCCGTGGGCGTAATGCCGTTGGCTTCGTTGTAGGCCTGCTGCTTCGCGCGCCGCCGTTCCGTTTCGCGCATGGTTCGCGCCATCGAATCGGTGATTTTGTCTGCGTAAAAAATGGCCATGCCGTTCACGTTTCGCGCGGCCCGACCAATGGTTTGCACCAGCGAACGCTCGCTGCGCAAAAAGCCTTCCTTATCGGCGTCCATAATGGCGACCAGCGACACCTCCGGAAAGTCCAGTCCTTCGCGCAGCAGGTTTACGCCAATGAGCACGTCAAAGAGTCCGGCCCGCAGTGCGTCCATGATTTCGATGCGCTCCATGGTTTCCACGTCGCTGTGAATGTAGCGGCAGCGAACCCCGTAGCGCGTGAAGTACTTGGTGAGCTCCTCGGCCATGCGCTTGGTCAGGGTCGTGACCAGCACCCGTTCGTCGCGCTCGCTCCGCAGGCGGACCTCTTCCATGAGGTCGTCTACCTGGTTTTCAATGGGGCGTACCTCGATAACCGGATCGAGCAGGCCGGTGGGGCGAATCAGCTGTTCCACGACCACGCCCTCGGACTTTTCCAGCTCGTAGTCGGCCGGAGTGGCCGAAACGTAAATCGTTTGGTTGATCAGTTGTTCGAATTCGCCGAACATCAGCGGACGGTTGTCCATGGCGGCCGGCAACCGGAATCCATACTCCACCAAATTCTCCTTGCGGCTGCGGTCGCCGCCGTACATGGCGCGCACCTGGGGCAGCGTCACGTGGCTCTCGTCGACCACCATCAAAAAGTCGTCGGGGAAGTAGTCCAGCAGGCAGAAGGGGCGGGTCCCGGGCTGGCGTCCGTCGAGGTAGCGCGAGTAGTTTTCGATGCCGGAACAGTAGCCCAGTTCCCGGATCATTTCGAGGTCAAACACCGTGCGCTCTTCGAGGCGCTTGGCTTCGAGCGGACGGCCCATTTTCGTGAAGTGGTCGACCTGTGCGCCCAGGTCCAGCTCGATTTGCTTGATGGCGTTGTGGAGCATGTCGGGCGTCGTCACAAACAGGTTAGCTGGGAAGATGCGCAGCTGTTCCAAGGCACCCTGGCGTTCGTTGGCGACTGGATCCCACTGCTCGATGCGCTCGACTTCGTCGCCCCAAAAAAGCACGCGGTAAAAAATGTCTCCGTAGGCCGGGAATACGTCAACCGTGTCGCCCTTCACCCGAAAGTTGCCGCGCTTGAATTCGCCCTCGGTACGGCTGTATAGGCCCTGAACCAGGGCGTGCAGGAACTTTTGACGGCTGATCTTTTGGCCCGAAGCCAGCTGTACCTGCTGGCTTTTGAACGCTTCGGGGTTGCCCATGCCGTACAGGCAGCTCACCGAGGCCACCACGAGCACGTCCCGCCGGCCACTCAGCAGCGAGGACGTGGTAGAGAGCCGCAGCTTTTCAATCTCGTCGTTGATGCTGAGGTCCTTCTCGATGTAGGTTCCGCTTGCGGGTATGTAGGCCTCGGGTTGGTAGTAATCGTAGTAGCTGACGAAGTACTCGACCGCGTTGTTCGGGAAAAAGGACTTAAACTCTTGGTAGAGCTGGGCCGCCAAGGTTTTGTTGTGCGAAAGCACGAGGGTAGGGCGCTGGACGCGCTCAATCACGTTGGCCACGCTGAAGGTCTTGCCGGACCCGGTGACTCCAAGCAGGGTTTGAGCACGTTCGCCGTGGAGCACCCCGCGCGCCAAAGCCTCAATCGCCGAAGGCTGGTCGCCCGTCGGCTTGAATTCACTGGCCAGCTGAAAGCCGACCGTCGATCCTGCCGAAGCCAAACCCAGCTCGTTCAGGATCTTGCCGCCGTGGTTGTGCGGACGGCCTTCCATGAATTAGGCGTTTTCGCTTCCGCCTTCAGAAGCCACCGCATCGGCCGACGGGGCCAAACTGTCGGCGGTTTTTGCGCGCTCCGCCTGCTGGTAGGCGCGGAATGCCTTTTCGGCAGCTTCCAGCTCCCGGCGGGCTTGATCCACTTTGTTCAAGGCATCCTGAACAATGGGGCTGTCGGGCTTAGCAAACTGAAAGAAGCCCATGTTGTTTTCCATCTGCGCCAGCTTGCGGCGAGCGAGCTCCACCGTTTGGCGAGCGGACTGCATGCCTTGAGCCTTTTTGAAGGCAACCTGCCGCACGGCGCGCTCTTCGCCTTGGGCACCGCGCATGCCGTCAAAAAACGAATTGCCTGCGGCACGGAAGCGCGCCCACAGCTCGTCGGTCTGCTTCTTCGGGGCAAAGCCCGAGTCCTTCCATTCCTGCTGCAGCTGCTTCATCTCTTTGGCTGCCGCGCCAAAGTCGGTGCGCTGCGCCAGGGCTTCTGCCTTCTCCACGATGGCGAGCTTCACGTCGAGTGCGGACTTCAAGTTCTTTTTGCGCTCGCGGTAGAACACGTTGCGCTCCTTGTAGGCCCAGCGCTCGACCGCCTTAAATCGGCTCCACAGCTCGTCGCTAGGACCGCCAAAGGTTCGGCCAATCTTGCTTAACTCACCGCGCAGCTCGTTGAGCTTTTCGGTCACGTTTTGCCAGGCTTGGTGGCTTTTGGGCGCGCGTTCACGCAGGGCTTCTGCCTCGGCCACCTTGAGGGTTTTGGCCTCCAAGCGAACCGAGTTTTGCGCTTTTTGCTCGTCGAACTTCGCCCGGCGCTTCTCGTGCAAAATCGACGAGGCCGCCTTGAACTGCTCCCAAAGGGGCTCTTTGTCTTCGAGCGAAACGGGGCCAATCTCCTTCCAGGCCGTGTGAATGCGCTGCAGCTCGCCGCCAACGCTCGCGGACCAATTCTTGCTCGACAACTCGGTCACGGCGCGAATCAAGAGCTCCTTAGCTTCTTTATTGACTTTGTAATCCAGCTCGCGAAGCTCCTGGCTCAAGCGCAAGTTGTCGTAGAAGCGGTCAACCAAAAAGCGGAAGGTGGCATTGAGGTCGCGGGCGTCTTCGGCCGGTACCGGACCCACTTCCTTCCAGCGGTCAAAAATCTTTTTGAACTGGTTGTAGGTAGCGCGGGTCGGCAGCTCCTCGCTCTCCGCGAGCTTCTTGAGTTCGTCGACAATGGCCTTCTTTACGTCCAGGTTTACGGCCAAAGCGCGCTCCTGCTCGGCCTTCCAGGCACCGCGGCGCTTTTTGAACTCTTGGTAGGTCTGGTAGAAGGCATCGCGGGTTTTCTGCTCGAAGTGAAAGTCGATGGCATTTCCGCCCTCGGCCACAAAGGCATCAAGCGCAGCCTGGCGTTCTTCGTCCAGTCGGGGGAGCAACGTGTTGCGCAGCGCCAGCATCGGAACCCGCGCATCGGCAATGGGAACTTCGCGGAGCACGCGCGCAGCTTCAGCAAGGAGTTCTGCGTCGCTCAGCTCGCTGTAGTCGGCCTGGTGGTCCTCGTGCGATTCGCGCTCTTCGTCGGTGTGCTCGTCGGATTCGTCAGCGGCCGCGGCGGGCACCGAGGGGGATTCCGCCTCGGCTAGGATTTCAACCTGGGGCTGGGCTTCCGGTGCTTCGGCGTCGGCAGGCGCGGCATCAATTACTGCTTCGCTGGTCTCGGTTTCAAGGACAATAAGCTCATCCTGAATGGGTTCGATCTCAGGAGTCGCGTTCTCGAGATCCGGGTTGGGTACTTCGTTCGCACTCCCTTCGTGGGGATTTTGGTCGTGTTCCATCATAGCGGATGGCATAAAGAGTTGAATTGGGCCTCAAAAGTCGGTTATTCCGAGCATTCTAGCCCAATACTCCCATGCTTTTTTTGCCTGCATGCGCAACATGGGCATTCCGTCCAGCACGGCGGCGCCCGCTTGGGCGGCCTGAATTTGGAAGGGAGTCGGGTCGGGACCGTACACGGCATCGATGGCCCAGGCGCCCTGCATCGCGGGCCAGACAATGGGAGGCGCCAGCGCGACCTGGCTTCCGTGGCCCATGGACGTAGCGTTTACTACGACGTCGGGCTTCGGCGCTCGGGCGCTGGCTTCAAACGCATGCTGTTCCAGTCCCAAAAAGTCGGTCCGGGGCGTCCGCGCAAAAACAACCACCTCGAATCCCCGCGAACGCAGGGCGTGGGCAATGGCCCGAGCCGCGCCCCCGTTGCCAAGCAGCCAGGCGCAGTTGTTTTTTGGTCGGTAACCTCGCCATTCCGCTTCCCAACTCAGCCAAAACCCGTCGGAATCGGTGTTGTGGCATGCCCATCCCTGGCTGGTTCGCACAATGCAGTTGGTCGCGCCGATGGCTTCGGCCTCGGGACTCCGATCGGGTATGCACCGCCATAGGTCTATTTTGTGCGGAATGGTGGCGTTGAAACCGCTCCAGCCTCCGCCGTGAGCTTGTTCCAGCCAAGGGCCCCAATCCGAGCGGGGCGCGACCTCGAGCACTTCGTAGGTCAGCTCCTGCTCCAGGGAATGCCCGCGCCAGAGTGCGCGATACAGTTCCGGTGACCGCGAAGGCGGCCCTTCAACGCGCAGCAAACCAAAGCGCGGCATGGATTAGTTCGCGGATTGGCGCGATTGGGCCCAGCGATCGAGTCCGAGTACCAGGACGGCGCCCGCAAGGGCCGCGATCGCAATGGCACCCCACGCAATGCTCAGCCCCGTCTCAGCCTGCCAAGCGGATGGCGAAACGGGGATCTCCCAGCCCTTCCACATGCTGCGAAACGGCCAAACCTTGACCAGAGAGCCCACAATGAACCCGGTCATCAGCGACACGGTGGCCTGCTCAAAGCGCAAAAACAGCCAGCGAAGAAGGCGTCCAAAGGTCAGCAAGCCGAGCACACAACCCGTAGCAAAAATGGCAACGGTTGCGAGTTCGCGCTCGTGAAGCGCATGAAGAATGGGCTCGTAGGCACCGAGCAGCACCAAAATAAACGAGCCCGAAATTCCGGGTAAAATCATGGCGCAGATCGCCAAGAATCCGGCGACAAACGTGAAGGCGGGCGTGAGTTCCACGTAGCCCGCGGGCATCGAAGACAGCACAAATCCGAAAACAATTCCAACGGCAAACATGAGCCAGGCTCCGCGCACGTCGCGAAAGAGCATTTTTAGGCTCGCCACAATCAGCCCAAAGAAGAAGCTCCATACTACCGTCGGGTGCTGATCCAATCCCCAGAGAACTACCTTGGAAAGGCTCAAAATAGAAATGCCAATTCCGCTCAAAAGGGCCACCAGAAACCAGCCGTCGACCGCCTTCCATGCGGCGGCAATGCCCTCTCGGCGCAGCGCAACCCACATGGATCCGCCCGCGGCGTGAATGGCGTCGAGCAGGCGCTGGTAAATTCCCGTCAGGTAGGCAATGGTTCCGCCCGAAACTCCGGGAACCACATCGGCAGCGCCCATGGCAATGCCCTTGAGAAACGTCAACACTGGATTCATGCGGCGAAGTTAGGCTCTGGGTTGGCTCCAAATAAGCGCAACCACGGGGTCGGCATTGGCCAGGGGGTAAAACGCGGCCAAAGCCTCTTGGAACGGAGTCCCAAAGCGCAGCCAGGATTGCTGAATGCCCGCGTGGGCAGCCGGCAAGTCGGTTGCCAAATTCCACAAAAAACCGAAGTACGCGGCCCACATTTCGGGGTCCTCGGCGTGGCGCTGCACCCCGGCTTCAAGCACCGTTACGGCCGAATCGGCGTGGTTCATTTCGGCGAGGATTCCGGCGTACTCGAGCAAGCCGCGCGGATTTTCCACACGCAGGGTGTGAAGGATCAGCTGGAGGCTTTTTGCGGCTTCGCGCTGCAGGCCGAGTTGACGAAAAAGATCGTGGGCAACCATATGGTAGTCCGGGTTGTCGGGGTCGAGCGCAATGGCTTTTTGGGCGTGCTGTGCACCCTTGAGCGCATTGCCGGACTCGCCGTGCAGCACGGCCAATTCAATCCAGGCCTCGTCCAATTCATCGTCCAACTCAACGGCTTCCTGGAATGATCGAAGGGCTTCGGCATTCCGCTCCAGTGATTGAAGGCAAACGCCCATGCGGTACAGGGTGTAGCCGTTGCGCTCACTCGATGCCATCGATGCCCCGTAGTTGGCCAAGGCCGCATCAAACTCTTCGAGGTCTTCGTGCAGGCGTCCCAGGTCGAAGAGGGCTGCACTAAACCCCTCGTCAATCGCCACGGCAAAACCTAGGCTGCGCTTGGCGGCTTCGTGCTGGCCTTGGCGGAACTGCGCCACCCCGAGGTGGTACCAGGCCGTTTCGGAGTAGGGGTAGTCGTTGAGGTAGGTTTCAAAGAAGGAAGCGGCCTTGTCGTCGCGGTTCGCCATGTCGAAGTTGATGGCGAGCAGGTAGAGCAGGTGGGCATCCTCGGGCTCCTCTTGAAGCATGGCCTTTAGCGTGCGGATGGCGTGGGTGAACATGCCCGCGCCCGAGTAAATCGACGCCAGGGTGCCCTGAATGGGAAAGGGGTCGTCGGAATTTTGAATCGCTTTTCGCAGCGACTGTATGGCATCCTGGGTGCGGCCTTGTCGGATCAAAAGCATACCTCGGGCCCATTCAATGTCGGGGTGATTTGGACTCAAGCCCTCGGCGCGCTGAATCGCCTCTTCGGCCTCGTCGAGTTGGGATGCTTGAACCAGGTAGCGCGCCATTTTGGCGGCAAAAACGGTGGCGTAGGGGTGCTGGGCTCCGCCCATGTCGATGGCCTTACGCGCCCGCTGAAGTTGGCCGGTCTCGAGGTAGTAGTCTGCAATTTCTTCAAACTCTTCGACGTCAAAAAACAGCGGGGCGTCTTCGCGCAGCGCCTGCTCAAAACGTTCAATAAGGGGATCGGAATCGGACTCGTACATCAGGCTTAGTAAACCTAGGCAAATTTCCCTCGGAATTCCGCGCCAAAATCACGTGTTATTCACCGCGTTATTCACCGACTCGGATTCCGGCCCGTGCCGGTTCTACCTTTGCAGTACACCAAAAACCTCGCCATGGCACTAATCGCATCGGTATCAGGAATTCGCGGAACCATAGGTGGTTCTGTGGGCAGCAACCTTACGCCCGTGGACGCGGTGGCCTTCGCCAGCGCCTACGGTCAGTGGCTGCGGGCGCAATCCGCCAGCGATCGCCGACTGCGCGTGGCCCTTGGTCGCGACGCCCGCGTGTCGGGCGAAGCCTTGAGCGACCTCGTCGTTTCCACGCTCCGATTTCAGGGCATCGACGTGCTCGATCTCGGACTTTCTACGACCCCCACGGTCGAAATGATGGTGCCCTGGGAGGGCTGCGACGGCGGAATCATCCTAACCGCTTCGCACAATCCGGGGGAGTGGAACGCGCTGAAGCTGCTCAACGCCCGCGGAGAATTCCTCAGCGCCGAGGACGGGGCCAAAATCCTCGCCGCCCGTGAGGCCGGTCATTTTGAATTCGCAGCCGTTGGCGCATTGGGCCGCCGAATCGCCGTTACGGACGGCATCGAGCGCCATATTCAGGCCATCCTCAACCTTGATTTGGTCGATGTGGAGGCCATTCGGGCCCGCGGCTTTGCGGTGGCCCTCGACGCGGTGGCCTCGACCGGCGGCATCGCCATACCCATGCTGCTTGAAGCGCTTGGGGTTCAGCGCATCGAAGGACTGTATTGTGATCCTACCGGACTTTTTCCACACAACCCCGAACCCCTGCGCAAGCACCTCGACGCAATCTGCGCCCTGGTGCCCGAAACCCGCTGCGACCTGGGTATTGTAGTGGATCCCGACGTGGATCGCCTGGTCTTTGTTAGCGAAGACGGCGAGCTGTTTGGCGAAGAATACACGCTGGTGGCGGTGGCCGACTACCTGCTCCAGCACCGCCCGGGTCACGTCGTGAGCAACTTGAGTTCGAGTCGGGCCCTGCGCGACGTCGCCGCGCGCCACGGGTCAACGTATTCGGCGTCCGCGGTGGGCGAGGTCCACGTGGTCACCGAAATGAAGGCTCGCCAGGCGGTGCTTGGCGGCGAAGGCAACGGCGGAATCATCCTGCCCGAGCTGCACTACGGCCGCGATGCCTTGGTTGGGGTTGCCCTTTTTCTAACCTATTTGGCCAAAAAGGGCGGAACCTGTTCCGAACTCCGCGCAACGTATCCAAACTACGCCATGGCCAAAGAAAAAATCGACCTCGAGCCGGACGTGGATACCGATGCCCTTCTGGCTCGCGTGGCCGCCGACCACGCCCACCTCGCTCCGTCGACGATTGACGGCGTGAAGATTGATTTTGAAGACCGATGGGTCCACCTGCGCAAGAGCAATACCGAGCCCATTGTGCGTATTTATACCGAGGCCCCGACGCAGGCCGAGGCCGAGACGCTTGCCGCTGAATTCGTGACTAAATTGGCAGAATCATGAACATCCGCCCCGGACTTATTCAAGGATTGGACCAGCTAGCGTCCAGTGCACAGGCGACCTACCTTGGGGCAGATCCCTTTCCGCATATTGTGTGGGATAACTTTTTTGACGCGGACTACCTCAATGGCTTGGCAGAGTCTTTTCCAAACCTCTTTGAGCATCCTGAGTTGGAGCATTTTAGTAACGCCAAAGAAATCAAGTCGGCGAGCCAGCTAGAGCGCGGCATTCCGCCCCAGCACCTCGAGTTTATTCACTTTCTGAACTCAGAGCCATTTATTCGGTTTATTCAAATTTTGACCGGAATTCGAGAGCCCTTAATCGGGGATCCATACCTGCTTGGAGGGGGGCTGCATCAAATAAAAAAGGGTGGGCTGCTTAAGGTCCACGCGGACTTCAACAAACACCGTATTTTGGATTTGGATCGCCGCATCAATGTCCTGGTTTACCTCAATAAGGACTGGGGTTCCGACTACGGTGGCCATTTAGAGCTATGGGACTCCAAAATGACACGCTGCGTCGAGAAGGTACTGCCGGTGTTTAACAGAATGGTAGTGTTTTCAACTACGGACTTCAGCTACCACGGACATCCTGAGCCCTTGGCCTGTCCCGAGGGCCGTACCCGCAACTCCATTGCGATGTACTACTACAGTAACGGCCGCCCCAAGAGTGAGGTGGATGTGCAAAACGTAAGTGCCACTACTAAGTTTGTTTCGCGCCCGGATTCCGAGCACGATCGCAAGGCCATGCGCGGTTTTTCTAAGTCAAACCTTATCGAATGGGCCAAAATGTGCACGCCGCCCATAGTATGGAAGGCCCTGCGGTCTATTAATTCCAAGTAACGCAATGAGTATTTACCTAGATAACGCTGCGACTACGCCGCTTTGCCCCGAGGCCAAAGAGGCCATGGTTGCCGCTCTGGAACTTTTCGGCAATCCCAGCTCGACCCACGCCGAAGGCCGCAAGGCCAAGGCCCTCGTGGAGCGGGTTCGCAAGGAGCTGGCTGCCTACCTGAACTGCCTTCCGGCCGAGATTATTTTCACGTCTGGGGGGACCGAGGCCGACAACTGGGCGCTTCAAGCGAGTGTTGATGTTTTAGGTGTTACAAAATTGTATCACAGTGAGTTGGAACACCATGCGGTTACCCATATGGTCGAAGCGCTTGCGCCCAAAATTGCCTGCGAACCCATTCCGTTCAACGAGCACGGAGACCACGACCTCGATTGGTTGGAGTCTGCCTTGGCGGCCGACGCCGCTTCGGGACGCAAGGCTCTGGTAAGCTTGATGCACGCCAACAACGAAATCGGAAACCTGGTCGATTTAGCCCGCCTGTCGGCCATGACGCGCGCCCATGGGGCGATGCTTCACAGCGATACGGTGCAAACCATGGCGCACCTCAAGCTGGATTTCGCGGCGACGCCCCTGGAGTTTGCGGCCTGCAGCGCCCATAAGTTTCACGGTCCGAAGGGCGTTGGCTTTGCCTACGTCAAGCAGGGCACCGGAATTCAGCCCTTTATTCGCGGCGGAGCCCAAGAGCGCGGCCACCGCGCGGGTACCGAAAACGTTGTGGGGATTGCGGGCCTTGGAGCGGCCTTTGCGGCGGCCATGACCAACCTGGAGGCCGATGCCGACCACATGCAACGCGTCAAGTCCCACGCCATCGAAAAGCTGCGCTCCGCGTTTCCCACGGTTCGCTTCAACGGTCGTTCGGGAGACGTGGACCGCAGCCTTTTTACGGTCCTAAATTTTTACGTGCCCGAACTCCACGAGGGAGGCATGCTCAATTTTCAGCTGGACCTCCAAGGCTTTTGCGTTTCGGGCGGAAGCGCCTGCAGCAGCGGGGCCGTAGGGGGCTCGCACGTACTGGGCGGCCTTAAGTCGCCGGGCGGAACGCGCATCAGCTTTTCGCGCATGACCACGAAGGCCGACATCGACGCCTTCGTTCACGCCCTCCAGAACCTGCCCAAACTCGACTAGCGGACCAGGTTCACGGTCCCGAAGAGCGCGCCGTCCTCGGTTTCAAACCGGTAGACATAGGTGTCCTGCTGGGCCGGTTTGCCGTTAAGGGTTCCGTCCCAAAAGACTTCAAAGGGTCGGTCCGTTTCAAAAACGACGTTGCCAAAGCTGTTGAGTACGGTGAAGTAGTCGTTTTCGAAGCAGTCGTTCCCCCCGATGATGAGCTCCTCGTTTCGGCCGTCGCCGTTGGGCGTGAAGGTGTTGGGAATCCAAACCCGCTGGTCGTAGCGCAGTATGGCCGACGTGAATTCGTAGGGGTAAACGGCGTTGCAGACCGTGTCAATCAGTTCAAGCTTAACCGTGTAGGTGCCCGAAGTCGGAACCCGGTACGTCGTTACGCGGCCGGTGTCCACCACGCCATTCGGGAAGGTCCACCGAAACCGGTAGTCAATGCTGTCGAGGGTGTAGGTCACGTTTACGCGGATTCGCCCGTCCTTGCAGCTGTCGGGTGCCACCTTCACGTCGGGGGCGGGCAGGTCCGGGTCGAAAAACACCGACGCGAAGGCCGTATCGGTGGTTCCGCATACCGTATCGCGGACCACCAACCGAATCACGTGGGTACCGGGCGCATTAAATCGGTGCACCACGGTGTCTCCGGACTTGGCGGATCCGCCGTCGAAGGTCCATGTCGACTGCTGCGCATCGATGCTCGTGCTCCAGGCGACAACCTCAAACGTTCGGTCGCAGGCTTTAAATCGATGTTCAAAGCTCGCTTCCGGGAAAATGCCCTGGTCGTGGGTGATGACCAGCGACGTGGTGTCTTCGATGTCGCAAATCGTGTCAATCGCAGTCAGGCGGATTCGGTAGGTGCCTTTGGTGAAGCGCACCGTGGGTTCAAAAGCCGACGAGGTTTGTCCGTTGCCGAAGTCCCAAATGAACTTGTTGGCGTTGGCGGAGCCGTTGGTGAACTTAACGATAAGGTCTTCGCAGAGCGTGTCGACGTCGGCGTCGAAGTTGATGCTGGCGTCGGCGGTCACACTCGTCTCGAAATCGATTTTTATCACCCCGAGGTTGCAGTTGCTCGAATTCCGCGAAGGACCCGCTACGCCCGGTGTAGTCGGAAAGCTCTGTCCGCCGCAGGCCGCACAAACCGCCTGAAAAATGTTGCCTCGGGGCGAGAAGCGCGAGGTTCCGCCGTCGACGTGCTCGCTGGACGTGCCCCCAAAGAAGGTGGCGTAGCCGAGGCTTTGGGCGTTTCGGGTGAGCACCATGAAGTAGAAGTCGCTGCCGTCCGTCGTGGGGCGAATCGCGTTGCTGGAAACGGGCAGGCCGGCCGTAGTTCCGCCGAGCCCGCCGCCGTTTACGCCGCCTCCCCAGCCCGATAGCAGGATGTTGAGGCAATCGTCCACATTAAACGCACTGGGAACCAGGTTGACGATGCTGTTGGACGTTCCGAATCGCGACGAAAAAAGCGTTTGATCCAGGTCGGCATTGAGCTTGTGAATAAATTGGCCGCCGCTTGGCGTGCCCCAGGCCCCCGCCGTTTGCGGATAAATTCCCAAACTTTGGCCAAAAACATACACTGCTCCGTACTTATCGAGGTCGATTAAAAAGGACTGGTCGTTTCCTGAGGTGCCGAGGTAGGTGGCTTTTTCGAGCGTACCCGTACTGCTGAGTCGCGCAATCCATCCGTCCACGCCACCTCGGGCCGTCGCATGCAGTCCGCCCGTTGTGCTCGGGAAGTTGACGGATCGGGTTCCGCCCGTAACGAAGACTTTGCCGTTTTGGTCTGTTTTGATTCCGTATCCGGACTCGTGGTTGCTGCCGCCAAGAAGCGTTGCCCACCTCAAGCTGGACAGCGACGGATTCAGCGAAAAGGCGACCGCATCGGTCGAAAGGTTGTTGCCGGTAGCTCCCGGGAACGACGAGCTCTGGGTCGAAGTGACGACGAATACTTGATCCGTGTTGTCCACAACCACTTCGCCGCGCATCGCTCCCACAAAAGTGGATGCGCTCAAGGCACTTCCGCTCGCATTCATTTTGAGGACGAAAAGATCTACGCCGTCCTTGAAGTCAAAGGCAAGGGGCGAACCCGTGGTCCCGTTGACGGGCGGCCCTCCGTTAAAAGTCACGTCGTAGGCCCCGGCGGTAACCGGGAAATTGCTGGATCCGGTCGTGCCCATAACCACCAATTCGCCCAGGGAGGTTACCATCATGGAATGCGGTTGGTCCGGCCCGTTGCCGCCGACGTAGGTTGAATAGAGGCGTTGCGAACCGTTGGCGCTGAACTTGGTCAGGCCGATGTCCATGGTCGAAAAGTTGGACGTTGCGTCGTTGTAGCTGGCGTCAAAGGCGCCCGGCGTGGTTGGGTAGCCCACATCAAACACAATTCCCCCGCCGTACAGGTTTTCTTGGTTGTCGTAGGTCGCCGTGTAGCCCCAGTTGTCGGCTGTTGAGCCCGAAAAACTCGAAAAAACCAAGTTGGGGTCGATGACCAGCGTGTCGCTACGGCGGTACGGGCCGAGTTCGAAGGAAACCGTGCTGTCGCTTAGAATGCGGTAGGCGGCCGCAACCGGTGTTTTGCCCGATTTTCCCAGGGTGTAGGCCACCGGGCGGTCTTCGATCCACGTGCCCATTGGCGTAGCGAGGCGCAGCGCACCTTCGGCGTCGATTTCGGGTTTTGCGCCGCGAATCCGCAATTGGATTAGCGACGGGTCGGCCTTGGGTGCTACGCGCCATTCGGACTTCAACCCGGCGTGGGCATGGACGACAAAATCAATGCCGGGGTAGGCGTTTGAAGTGCGCCAGTCCTCGTATTCCGGAACGTTGGTTGTCCAGTGCGAGGGATCGCTTCCCAAGAGGTAGTGGCGTGGGCTGGGCGTTGCAGCCGACCCCGACGAGGAGGCCTGCGGGTTGGCGCCCACAAACTCCACAAAAAGAGCGTGGGCGTCGGGCCAGTGCTCGGGCCATTGGGTCGTGGGGTAGTGCGGGTTGGCCACGGCACCTCCGCGGTGCTTGGGGTGCACGACCCGAATTCGGTAGCCGTGATCCGTCCAGAAGATGGCGCCGTCCGCGAGCGCAGTTTTGGCGCGGAATCCGCCCGTCCACTGACCTAAATTGGGCACAATGACCGGCTGGGCGCGGGTCGCCGCGGCGATGGCAAGTAGGGCAAAGAGGTAGTACGGTCGCACCGTGGCAAGTTAGGTTATATGCTCAGGCCAAGCGTTTGGCCACGATAAATACGTGGTTGGTGCTCCCGGCCAAGCGAGTGGCGAACAAAAAGCGTTCCGAATCTTCGCCGATGCGGTGCCGGGCGCGGAGGCTGTCTGCGCGTTCGGGAAAAGCCCGGCAAACGACGCTGGCCTTCGCGACGTCGGTCGGCATCCGGCTGTGGGTCGACTCAACGGCAAAAATCCGGCAACCGGGTATGCTGCGGTATTCGTTGGACGTAAACAGGCGGCTATCGGGGTGGAGCCCCAACAGCTGGTGGGCCTGGGCCCAAGACGGAGCGCCGCCCGACGCAACGAGCACCGAATCGGGGTCGTACAGGAAGGCATCCACCGACCTTGCCGTTTCGGGATGGACTGCGGGCCGTGTTGGCCACCGGAGGATTTCCTGTCCCATCTCGTCGACCGCTACCGCGAAGATGCTGGGGTTGGCCGATTTCGAATCGGGGATCCGAACAACCAGTTCCTTGACTTCGCGGCGGTAGCTCACGTACGCGAGTTCGGCGGCATCGGGGAACCACTGGGCAACCTGCGCTGCATCGAGCATTGGGGACAGCTTGAGGACAACTTCGCGGCCCCAGCTGCGCCAGGTGGCTAGGTGTTTTTGGGGATTTGGCGCGCCCAAATCCGCCAGCGGAAGCCGTCCCGTAGTGCTTCTTCGCGACGGATCCACGTACACCCAATCAAAGGTATTGGGCGCAAAGTGCTGGTTTTCGGCGGAGTCCGCTATCACGCGTCGGCCGCGTCCCCGGCCGTTCCATTCCAGAAGGTGCGCCAAGTGGGGGTCGGGCTCGACCGCGGTAACCCGGGCGCCTGCCTGTTCCAGTCCCCAGGAGTCGATGCCGCTCCCGCCGGTCGCGTCCAGCGCATGGGGTTCGACGATCGGGATCAGGGATTTAAGCCATAATCCGCGCCAAAGTGCGGTAGCCTGCGAGCTTGCTTGTTCGGCATTGACTGCGGGCGGCGGCGCGAATTCAGGATCGGCCATCAGCAAGGGCCACTTTGCGGTATAGGCCTCGTGGTGCATGAGCCAATCCTTCTCGGCCGTTTGTAGATTCAGTGCGCCCCAGTGGAGCGGCCAGGTCGAGCGCGGACCTTTGCGCGCCAGATGCGCGGCGGCTTCGCGAAGTATTTCGGGCCGAATCATGCGGCAAAAATCGTACATAAAGCGCAGGGATTCCGTGGTTTTACGGTAAATTCG
>JAJTFK010000028.1 GCA_021298655.1 Cryomorphaceae bacterium
AGTCCGCGTAGTAAATGTGAAACACCTTCTGACGCTGGTCCGGGTGCAGGCGGCACATGCTCGACACGAGGGCGGAGCTGTCGATGCCGCCGCTCAGGCAGGCCCCGACTTCGACTTGGCTGCGAAGGTGAATGGCCAAGGATTGATGGAAGCGCTCGGCGAATTCGCGCTGCAGTTCCCGCGGGTCGGTGTCGATTTTGGCGTGCGGATCCAGAGACCAGTAGCGCACGAAGCGCATGCTCGACGCGTCGACGATGAGGTTATGGGCGGGGGCCAGGGCCTCGACGCCTTGGTAGTAGGTTTGGGTTCCGTAGCCGATCCAGCCCAGGCCAAGCCCGAGGTTGGCCTGGTCGACGTTGAGTTGTTTGGTGAAGCCCGGACTTTGCTTTAGGGCCTTGATTTCGGACGCAAACCAAAGGCTTCCCTGGGCGTCGCGGCGGTACACAAAGGGCTTGATGCCGAATCGGTCGCGCGAGCAAAACAGGCGCTGGGCGCGGTCGTCCCAAATGGCCAGTGCCCACATTCCGACGAATCGGGTTACGGCGTCGGCGCCCCAAAAGTGGTAGCTTTTGATGATGGCTTCGGTGTCGCTGGTGGTTTCGAAGCGGTAGCCGTGCTGCTGGAGCTCGGTGCGCAGCTCCACGTAGTTGTAGACCTCGCCGTTAAACACCATGCTGAGGTGCTCGAAGCGGTAGGGCTGGTTGGACTCTTCACTTAAGTCCATAATCTTTAGGTGATTATGGCCAAGTGTGGCGGGGCCTATGCTGGCGAAATGGGACCCGTCGGGGCCGCGGTGGGTCTGGGCTGCGTTCATGGACGCCACGCCCGCTTCGCGCGCCGAAGCGCTCAAATTAGGACCGTAAACGCCAGTAATTCCACACATAGTTTGAGGACGTGAAGCTAGGGCAGAAACGGGGTTTCTGTGGGGCGTCTAGCTGAATTCCGTTGCCGGAATTTGGGGCTATTCTTCGAAGCGGGACTTAAAGCCGCTGCTGCGTCCTTCGCTGCTGCGGCCCCCGCCATCCCCGGTGCCCGCCTTGCCTGAGCCCGAGGGGCGCTTGCGGCGCTGGCCGGAGCGACGGCGTTGTCCGGAGCGGCGATCCGACTCCTCGCGGCCGTGGGCCTTGAGGTAGCGGTAGCGGAAGATGACGGCTTGACCAAACACACTGAGGCCGGCGTTGAAGGCGACGAGCCCGGCCGTGCCGAGTACCACGTAGGCCTGCTCGGCCATTTTGGCAATGACGGCTTCGCCCACGAGCGCAAGTCCGAGTCCGGTAAGAAGTAGGCCTACAACGGCGAATGTCAGCCAGTTGCGACGAAGTGCGGCAGATTGTTTCACGTCCGTAAACCTACAAAAATTATGTTAGACTACGGGAGCATTAGGGGCGCAGGGTCGCCCGAAATGGCGTACATCATCAACCCCGATAGCCACCCGCCGTAGGTTCCGAGCGCGTAGCCCAGCACCGCCAACAGCACGCCAACGGGCGCCAGCGAGGGGTGGAACGCGGCAGCGGCGACGGGCGCCGAAGCGGCACCGCCGATGTTGGCTTTGGAGCCCACCGCCAAGAAGAAAAACGGGGCTTTAATGAGGCGCGCGACGACCACCAGGATCAGCACGTGGATGGTCATCCAAAGTGCGCCCACGCCGATCAGGCCAGGCTGGCTGAGCGCTTCCATCAAGTCCATTTTCATGCCGATGCTGCCGACCAAGACGTAAATGAATACCGAGCCCCAGCGGCTGGCACCGACGCCCTCCAGGTTGCGGGCGGGGGTAAAGGAAAGCAGCAAGCCCAGGGTGGTCGCGATGATGACGATCCAGAAGAAGTCGCTGGTGAAGCTGAAGTTGGCGGTATACGGGGCGTGTTCGGCAAACCAGGGAGCGAGGAAGTCGCCCGCAGCATGGCTAATGGCCACCGATCCAAAGGCAACGCCCAGGATTTTCATGGCGTCGGCCAGGGTGGGAATTTTGGCGGTGCGCTTGAGGAACTCCTCCATTTTGCCCTGAAGTTCCTTCACCGAGCGGTTGTCGGCCTTGAGCCACGCGTCGACGCGGTCCGATTTCCCGGCGCCAAGTAAAATGACGGCCATCCAGATTTCGGCGACGACTACATCGACCGTAATCATGGCGGAATAAATGGACTCACTTGGCTTGAACACCTCGTAGAGCGCAGCTTGGTTGGCGCCCCCCCCAATCCACGACCCGGCGATGGTCGAAAATCCGCGCCACACGGCGTCGGGCCCGATTCCCCCGACCGTTTCGGGCGAAATCCACGAGACGATGAGGAGCGCCAAGGGTCCGCCGATAATCACGCTAAACGTAGCGGTGAAAAACATGATTAAGGCCTTGGGGCCCAGTCCGATAACGGCTTTTAAGTCGATGCTGATGGTGAGCAGCACGAGCGAGGCCGGCAGCAGGTAGCGCGAGGCGATGAAGTAGATGTTGGTGTCCTTGGGGACCAGCCCCGTGTTGGTCAGGAGCGACGGCAAAAAGTAGCAGAGCAGCAGCGCCGGAACGATGCTGAAGAATTTTTTGAATCGGGGCTCGCTGGCGGCCCAAAAAATGGCGCCTAGAATGGCCATGAGGAGGCCGAAAACGACGGCTTCGTTGGTGATGAGGGCGGTATGTTCCATGTTCGGGAGCCAAATCTAGGGACAAGTTGTGCTTCGGCGAAGGTTTCGCTACCTTGACCCCATGAAGAACATGCTTTTTTCGGGCCTTGTGCTGGCGACGGCAGTGGCCTCGGCGCAGTCGGTCATGACGCCCGAACTCCTGTGGAAGCTTGGCCGCGTGGGCCTGGACGACGCGGCGCCCAGCGGATGGGTGGCCTACGGAGTCACTCGATACGACCTGGAGGCCAATAAGGGCAACCGCGACCTGTTTTTGGTCCACGCCGCCACCGGCGAAACGCGCAGCTTGGCCGCCGAGCCGGGCAGTGAAGTCAGCGCCGTATTTGTAAAGGGCGGAACCCGCGTGGCCTACGTGCACCAAGGCAAGCTCAAGTCGCGTGCACTCGACGGCAGCGACGTACGGGTTCACTTGGACGTTCCAGGCGGAGCCAGCGACGTCAAGCTGCGCGAGCTGGCCAACGGCCAATGGGTCGTGGCCTTTGTGACCCGCGAACAACTCGACCAAACCCCGGCGGAGCGCCATCCCGAAACGCCCAAGGCGAACTATGCGGTGTTCGACGACCTGATGTACCGCCATTGGGACACCTGGACCGACTACCACTACAACCACGTGGCGTATGCCTTGGTGTACCCCGACGCGCCAAACCCCGCGACGGAATACACCGACATCCTCAAGGGCGTGCGCGGCCACGCGCCGCTGCCCCCCTTTGGTGGGGCGGAGTCGTTTGACCTCAGTCCGGACGGGAAGTTCATCGTGTACGCCGCCAAGTTGGCCACCGGCAAGGAGTTCGCGCTGCACACGAATTCCAAGCTTTACCGCTACGACGTGGCGACGGCCACGACGACGGAGCTTCCGGGCCTGAGCGGCTACGACGGGAATCCGCGCATTTCGCCCGACGGCCGCACGCTGGCCTTCACGGCCATGCCCACCGACGGCTACGAGTCCGACGTCAACCAGCTTCATTTGCTCGACCTGACCACGCCCGGAGCCCAGCCCAAGCGCATCGACGCCGCCGGCGAGTACGTCAACGACCTCAAGTGGGTTGGGGCAACGAGCCTGGTGCTCAACGTGACCCAAGAGGCATTCAACCAGTTACTGCGCATAGAAACCAAGGGAGCTCAGCCTACGGTGACGCCGCTGACCTCCGGCGACTACGATTTTGGTGCATTTGACTACGCCGGCAAGCTGCTGGTGGCGGAGCGTATGGACCAGAACCAGGCCAACGAGCTGTACACGCTGGGGGCCAAGGGTGCGGCGGCATTGACCCACGTGAACGACGCCGACTACGCCAAAATTGCGCGCGGCCGAGTCGAAAAGCGCTGGATTCCGACCAGCGACGGCAAAAAGATGCTGACGTGGGTGATGTACCCGCCGAATTTTGACCCGGCGAAGAAGTACCCGGCGCTGCTCTACTGCCAGGGCGGACCCCAAAGCACCGTGAGCGCTTTTTATAGCTTCCGTTGGAATTTTCAGGTGATGGCGGCTCAGGGCTACATCGTCGTGGCGCCCAATCGCCGCGGCGTACCGGGCTTTGGACGGGCCTGGAACGAGCAGATTTCCACGGATTGGGGCGGCCAGGCCATGAAGGACTACCTCGCCGCGATCGACGCGGTGGCGGCCGAGCCTTACGTCGACGCGCAGCGCTTGGGTGCCGTGGGTGCGAGCTACGGAGGCTACAGCGTGTACCAACTCGCGGGAATCCACGAAGGCCGGTTCAAGGCCTTGGTTTCGCACTGCGGACTCTTCAACATGGAGAGCTGGTACGGCACGACCGAGGAACTGTTTTTTGCCAATCACGACCTCGGCGGCGCCTACTGGGACCGTCCGCAACCCAAATCCTACGGGGAGTACAACCCCCGCAACCACGTTTCGAAGTGGACCGCCCCCTTGCTGGTGATTCACGGCGGCAACGACTTTCGGGTTCCGCTTAACCAAGGCATGGAGGCCTACCAGGCCGCCCAGCTGCGCGGAATTCCGTCACGCTTTCTGTACTTCCCCGAGGAAGGCCACTGGGTCATGAGCCCGCAGAATGCGCTGGTGTGGCAGCACGAATTTTTTAACTGGTTAAATCAATGGCTCAAACCATGAACAAGACGCGACTGACCTTTTGGGTTGCCACCGGCATCATTTTTTTATTTGAAGGCATCATGCCCGCGCTCACCGGCCACACCGAGATGGCCAAGGAGGGCGTCATGCACCTCGGCTATCCCGACTACTTTCGGGTGTTTTTAAACATCATGAAGGTGGCGGGTGCGCTGACGCTGATCCTGCCGTTTGCGCCGGCTCGCCTCAAGGAGTGGGCCTACGCGGGCTTCACGTTTTCGCTGCTGGCCGCGACATTCAGCCACTACATGGTGGACGGTCCCCAGGGCCAAACGTTTTTCCCGTTGGTCATCCTCGGAATTTTAATGGCGTCGTACTGGGCGTTCCGAAAGGGCGGACCCCAAGCGGCCTAAGCGTCGCAGTCCTGCTTTAGTGGGATGCCGCGTATAAATAGCGCACAATCTGTTCTTGGCCGGCTTCGTCGATCGCGACGGTGCCGGCTTTTTTGTTCGCCTTCGGCACCATTTTCGGAACCCACATGGCCCATTGCTCCTCGGTGTGCGAGGCCGGGGCGTAGGCGGGATGGCAGCGGCCGCAATTCGCCGCGTAAAGGGCTTGGCCCGCCGTGTAGTCGGCCAGCGAATAGCCAGGGTACTTTGCTTGGGCCGCGCTGAGGTTGGGGCCCGATGCGGGTTTGGTTCCGCCGCATGAAGCGAGGATTCCCACCAAGGCAAAGGTGGACAGGGCGGCGAGGAAGGTGCGTGTGCGCATGGTGCTGAGGTGAATGTTCGCTCAAGGTAGTGAACTCGATTTCCGTGGCCAACCCGTACATTCGTTTTTATGGAGGTTGTTCACGCCCTTTCCGGACCCCGAAACGTTTCCACGGCGCTGATGTACAGCTTTGCGCAGCGTCCGGGCTGGTCGGTCCTCGACGAGCCGTTTTACGCGGCCTATTTGGCGCGGACGGGGGCGGACCACCCCGGTCGAGACGAAGTTTTGGCCAGCCAGCCGGTGCAGTCCGAGGAGGTATGGCGTCGGCTCCAGGCGCTGAGCGGACCCACCTACATAAAAAACATGGCCCACCACATGGACGGGCTGGACCTGGCTCCCGCGGCGGCCTGGAAGCATGTTTTGTGGATCCGTAGCCCGCGCAAGGTGATCGCTTCGTTTGCCAAAGTGGTGCCCGACGTGCAGCTGCGCGACGTGGCCCTTCAGGAACAGCTCGACGCCCTGGCCCAGCTTCAGGCGTTGGGGTCGCGGTACGTGGTAGTGGACTCCGACCAGCTGCTGGCCAACCCCGAACGGGGATTTCGCGCGGTCTGCGCGCAACTTGACCTGGAGTTTCGACCCGAACAGCTGCGCTGGCCCGTCGGGCCCAAGCCCTACGACGGCGTTTGGGCGCCGCACTGGTATGCTCAAGTGCACCAATCCCAAGGCTTTGGCCCGCCGTCGGCCGAACCATCCCGCATGCCCGACGCCCCTGAAATGCTTCAAACGTTTAACCCCCAAAACGCCGATCTTAAAATTTGGGTAGGCGACCGCCTCTGGGCCCGCGACGAGGCCAAAGTCAGCGTGTTTGACTCGGCAGTGCAGGGCGGCGACGCGGTCTGGGAAGGACTTCGCGTGTACGCCAACGGCGTGTTTGCCCTCGACTTCCACCTGGATCGCCTCTTTGCCTCGGCCCACGCCATGGCCTTTGCCAACGTTCCCACGCGGGACGAAGTCCGCTCCGCACTATTTAAAACCCTGGAAGCGAATGGAATGCGCGGCGACAGCCACGTGCGCCTGACCCTGACCCGCGGCGAAAAAATCACGTCGGGCATGGATCCGCGCCTCAACCAAAAGGGCTGCACCCTCATTGTGCTGGCGGAATGGAAGAAGCCCGTGTACGACAACGCCGCCGGAGTGCGCATCGTGACCTCGGCCATTCGCCGCAACAGCCCCCAGTTTGTGGACTCCAAAATCCACCACAACAACTTGATAAACAATATTTTGGCTAAAATTCAAGCGAATGTCGCCGGTGCTGACGACGCGCTGATGCTCGACGAGCGCGGATTTGTGGCCGAGATGAACGGCACCAACATCTTTGCGGTGCGGGGCGGACGCCTGCTGACGCCGCACGCCACCAACTGCCTCCCGGGGATTACCCGCGGCATCGTGCTGGAATTGGGCCGCGAACTGGGCATTCCGACGCAGGAAACCGACCTGTCGCTGACCGAGCTGTATACTGCTGACGAGGCGTTTGGCACCGGAACTATGGGCGAACTCACCCCCGTCGTGGAGGTGGACGGGCGCCAAATCGGTTCAGTCAAAGGAGGACCCCTGACGGCCAAGCTTGCCGAGGCCTTCCACGCCCGGGTAGCCAGCGGACGCTGGTCGGCGCCGTTCCCGTAGTCGGCCGAAAATCCGTACTTTACGGGTACCTAAACGCCATTTATGAAACCCATATTGCGCTTTTTTGCGCTGCTCTGCCTTGTATTGGCATGGCCGGCGCACGCCCAAACGGCCCGAATTACGGGAACCGTGACCGACGCCAAAACCCGTGAGGGCGTGCCTTCAGCGGTGGTTAAGGTCGGCACGTCCAGGGCCGTAACGGACTTCGACGGCAAATTCATAATTCAGGAGGCACAGCTTCCTGCGACCATTTTGGTAGAAGCTTTTGCGTACAAGCCCTACCGTGGCGAGGTGCGGAACTCTGATCCGCTGAACATCAAGCTCAACCAGTCGACGCTGGAGCTTTCGGAGGCCCAAATTGTCGCCTCCAAAATTTCGGAAAAACAAAAACAAGCACCCATGACCGTCGAAGCGCTGGACCTGGTCAGCATGAAGGAGGCCCCGGCGCCCAATTTTTATGAAGCATTAGGCAACATGAAGGGGGTTGACCTCACGTCGGCGAGCATTGGATTTAAAATTATCAACACGCGCGGCTTCAACAGCACTAGCCCTGTGCGCAGTCTTCAGGTAATTGACGGGGTTGACAACCAAGCGCCAGGACTCAACTTTTCACTGGGCAATTTTCTCGGGGCAAGCGAGCTCGACGTACAGCAGGTCGACGTAATATCAGGTGCCGTGGGCGCCCTCTATGGCCCGTCGGCGTTCAACGGCGTCATCGCCATGACGACCAAGGATCCCTATCGGTTTCAGGGCACGTCCGTGCAGGTTAAAGCAGGAGAACGCCGGCTGGGCGAATTCGGGTTCCGCCACGCGCAGGCCTACAAGCGGGCCGACGGCACGTCGAGCTGGGCCTACAAAATCAACCTTTTTGCCCTGCGCGCCGACGACTGGGAGGCGACTAACTTGAACCCCACGGACGATTCAAAGTCCGCAGCCACCAACCCGGGCGGATACGATGCTGTGAACCGCTACGGCGACGAAATTGCCTACGACCACGGGGGCGACGTAAAAACCTACGCGGGCATCGGAACCTATCACCGCCGCGGAATTGAGGAGTCCGCCCTAGTGGACTACACTACCGAAAACCTTAAAATGGCGACGTCGGTGCACTACCGAACCCGAAGCGGCGTGGAGGCCGTTTATGCGCTGAATTACGGAACCGGAACCACCGTATACCAGGGCGATAACCGCTTTAGCCTCAAAGACATAAAGTTCCTACAGAACCGCCTGGAACTTCGCAAGGGCGAAGATTGGTTTGTGCGCGCCTACACCACCCACGAAGATGCTGGCAAGACCTACGACGCGTACTTTACCGCCCTGCGGATGCAGGATTCGGTGCTCAGCGAGGGATTTTGGGCCAATCAGTACCGTTCGTTTTGGACGATTTTCCAGAAACCCACCGTGCGCGCGCTCCCGGGCTACCCCAGCGAGTCGCTCCCGAGCAGCGAGTTCAATGCGGCCATGGCCCAGCTGTGGGCGAGCTATCCGGGCCTTTTTGACTCCCTCCACACCGCCAACCGCAGCTGGATGGACATGGCCTACGATCCCGACAGCATGCTGATTCCCGGTTCCGCGGCGTTTGAAGCACTCAAGCAGTCCATCATCACGCGCCCCTTCACCGAGGGCGGTTCGCAGTTTTGGGACCGTTCTTCGTTGGCCCACCTGCACGGCCAGCGCGCCTATGACCTTTTTGGCGGACGGTTCACCGCGGGTTCGAGCGTTCGTCAGTACCGTCCCAATTCGCGCGGAACCCTGTTCAGCGATACCAATGGGCGGGTACTCCGCGTGGCCGAGGTTGGGCTTTACACGGGCTACACGCGCAATTGGGGAAAGCAGTGGACGCTGAATGCCACCGCCCGGGCAGACAAAAACCAAAATTTCGACTGGCTTTTTTCGCCGGCGGCGTCCGTGGTTTACCGCCCGAACGAACGAACGGTGTGGCGACTTGGATTTTCGTCGGCAGTGCGCAACCCGACCCTCCAAGATCAGTACCTCTACTACAACGTCGGTCGGGCCTTGCTGCTCGGAAACCTCAATGGCTACGATTCGCTCGTCACGCTCGACGAAGTAAGCGATTTTTTGAAGGCGGGACCCCAGCAGCGCGCCGATTGGCAATGGCAGTACTACAGCCGCGACGCGGTGCGGCCTGAGCAAGTGCGCAACGTCGAGTTGGGCTACCGAAGCACGTGGTGGAATCGACTCTACCTCGACGCTACCTACTACTACAGCTGGTACACCGACTTTATCGGCTACCACCTCGGACTGCGCATCGACGACGATCCGGGCGGCAGCGCAGCCAATCGGTTGAAGTCGGTTCAGGCCTATCGAATTGCGTCCAATGCTACCCAGCACGTCACCACCCAAGGATTCAGCCTCGGAGCGAACTACTATGTTTCGCGATACACCCTCTCGGGCAACTACACCTGGAACGTGCTGAATTCGGGCGAAGACGACCCGATCATTCCGGCCTACAACACCCCCGAACACAAGTACAATGTATCGGTGGCGGGCCGCGACCTTGACTGGAATTTGGGCAAGGGCCGCTGTGGATTTATGTCGACCTACAAGTGGGTGCAAGGCTTTTTGTTTGAGGGGTCGCCGCAGTTTACGGGCCGGATTCCGAGCTACGGGTTGGTCGACGCCCAAGCAACGTGGACCTCGGCCGATGCCCGTTGGACCGTCAAGCTCGGATCAAGCAACCTACTCAACAACCGGGTCGTTCAAGTTTACGGGGGTCCTGCGGTCGGGCGATTGACCTATGTTTCGCTTACCTGGGACGTGTCTACCAAGTAAAATATTTTTTGTAAGTTTCTGAATCCTAAATCTCTAAATGCATGAAGTTAACCTACCCTAAACGCCTTTTTGCCCTTCTGGCACTGGGCTTCACTGCGTTCTCGGCTTCGGCCCAGCAACGCTACCTCGACGAAGTATTTACGAATTCTCAGATTACGGTCCTTCCCAACGTGGCCTACGGCTACAACTTTAGCCAGTATGTGCCCGCCACCATGGGTGGACCGATGGTTGTGCCGATGTATGCCGACGTGTACATGCCCGACACCGCGGTAGACCAAGTCGCGTCGCGGCCCGTCGTCATTCTCTTTCATACAGGATCCTTTTTGCCAAAGGGCCTCGCTTCACCCATGGGCGACCGCAAGGATTCTGCGGTGGTAGAAATGGCCAAGCGCTTTGCCCGCCGTGGATTTGTTGCCGTTTCGGCGAGCTACCGCTTGGGCTGGCTGGCGAACTCTACCAACCTGGACCTTCGCCGCGGAACCAACCTGATGGCGGTATACAACGCCGTGCAGGATGCCAAAGTCTGTGTGCGGTCGGTGCGCGCCTCGAAGCTGGCGCTGGGCGATCCGTACCGCATTGATCCGAACGCCATTTCACTCATTGGCGCTGGATCGGGCGGCTACATCACGCTGGCCTACGCAACCATCGATAACTACGCAGAGGTCGCATCGCCAACCAAGTTCAAGTACCAAGATCCAGGTACCGGCATTTTTGGCAACACCGTTACTGCGGGTACGCCGTATGTCGACACGGCTCGCGTAGGTGATTGGAACGGCTACGGCGGCAAGGCAGTGATCAGCGGCACCCACCCCGTAACGGGCTTGCCCTTGGTGGATCAAACGCAGCCAGGTCGCAATATTGAGCTGTACAAGGGCGTCCCTCATAACGTCAACTTGGTGGTGAACTTAGGCGGAGCCCTCGGCGACTCAGCTTGGCTCGGCCAAGGCGACGCTCCGATGGTGAGCTTCCACAGCCGCTACGACTTCTTTGCACCCTACTACCGCGGAATGGTCAACGTGCCCATCGCGGGGGCTTTCTTCCCCGTAGTCGAGGTCGCAGGCAGCCACACCGCCGTGAAGATGGCCAATACGTTTGGCAACAACACGGTCTTAGCCTCTTCTTCAATGAACGATGCATACTCCGTTAAGGCGCGCACCAACGTGCACAACCTTGGCGCCCAAGAGAACATTTACACGTTCAACATGCTTCCGCCGAACGCGACCATGCCTTTTAAAGTGAACGCAAATCCATGGGATTGGTGGGATCCGGCAGATCCGCTTTCGTCCAACGAAACCAACCCCAACGTGAAGGCGCAGTCGCTCTTGTACATCGACACGGTCATGGCATACACGCTTCCGCGCTTGGCCAAAGTGCTCAATGCAGCTGGCTACAGTATTTCAGTCCCTGAAGCGGAGTCGATGAAGTTCCAGCTCACGCCCAACCCGACCACGTCAAATGCCCTGATCAGTGTATTCGGAGCTACGGTCGTATCGGTCGAGGTACATGATGTGCTCGGACGCCGCATCTTCCGCCGCGACGGAATCAACGCCTCCGAGGCGGAACTGCCTAGCGGATCATGGTCTCCGGGAGCATATTTCATTCGAGTCCAAACCGACCGCGGAATGCGGACCGCCAAGCTCATTCGCCACTAAGGACTAACAACGCTTTTTCTTTGAAGGCCCGCCGGTTTCCCCGGCGGGCTTTTTTAGTACCTCAAGCCCCGGCCTTCCAGGGCCGATTCGTAGTCGGGCTGCTCGAGTAATTCCCTGGGCGGAAAATCCCAGTGCGTCAGCACGTAGACGTACGCGCGCCGGGTCATGCTGTCGTGGTGCAGGAATCCGGCGGTGTAGTGGTAGGTCTGGACCAGGTTTAGGGCCACCAGGGCGCACACCGTTCCGAGGCTCAGCCTTCGAATCCAACCGGGAGCTTCTTCAAGCATCCGCTGCACGTAGACGGCGAGCGGAAGGGCCAGCAGCGCGTAGCCATCAATCATGGGGCGCGACCCAAAGCTCCCGCCGTACCACCAGGCCCACCAGCTGAACGTGACGTAGGCGGTCGCGATAAGGTACAGGCCTGCAATCAAGGCCCACGCGGGTTTTTTGCGCGCCAATCCCCAAAACCCCAAAAGGATGAAGGCGACCATGGGCGTGTAGAGCAGCCACCCCTTGCGCCAGCTGAACAAGCCCTGAATCCAGGCGGGCTGCGACCAAAAAAAGCGCTCGGCGCCGTAGGTCCACACGATCCAATGGCCGGTGCTGGCCTTCCAGTACAGGAGCTGGGGAATCCCCACAACCACCGCCAGCCCTAGGGCCACGGCCAAGCTTTTGGGGGTGAGGAGTCCCTTGGGGAGCCGTCCGTCCATGGTGAACATGGCGGCAACCGCCAACGGGATCAGCACGTTTACCGGCCTAATAAGCACGATGAGCCCCGCCAACACGCCAAGGACCCCCAGCCGCCACACCTGCTCGCGCCGGCGCCAAAGGTCGGCCTGGTAGAGCATGGCCGCGCCCAGCATGAAGGTCGCCCCGTGGCTCATGGCACCGCGAAACGAGCTGTAGTAAAACAAATTAGTCCCCAAAAACAGGGCGAAAAGCGTCCAGGAAATGGCGGCATCGGGCACATAATGGCGAAGGAATCGCCTCAGGAACACAAGGCCCACGAGCGGGTAGACTACACCGGCCAATCCGATCCCGAATCGGTAGGGCAGTGAAAAACCGTGGGCCTCCTCGGGGTTGGTTGCGAGGGTGTAGGCATGCGCGGCCGCAAAAAACGGCGCGTAGAGGTAGGCCATGCCCGCGGTGAATTTCAGGTGCCGCCCGCCCGACACGGGGTGTTCGTGAACCCCCACGAGCTGAATCATGTCGTACTTCCAGGTCTTTTCGAGGCGTAGGTCGCGCTCCACGAACAGCATCGGCAGGTAGGCGTAGTAGCCGGCCACGTCGTAGGACAGCACTTGGTTGCGCAGGTTGCCACCCCGCACCACATAGGGCTGCTGCCCAAAAAAATACCCCAAGGCTGCGAGGGCCAAGATCCAGATGAGGTTTTTTGAGCGGGGCATCCCTAAAAATACCAAAAAAGCCCGCATTGCTGCGGGCTTCTAGGGGAACCATTTTACCTTAACACCTTAACACACTACGAAACGCAGAGCGAGAAGCGGTTCCGGGCCTCTGCATACAAAGCACGTGCCGCAACCTTAGGTGCAGGTAAAAAAGGCGTTATTCTTCTTCGTCTTCGTTGACTTCATCAAAATCCAATTCAAAACCGATCTCTTCGAGGAAGTCCTCGTCGATCAGTACGCCGAATTGGTCGTCTTCTTCCATCTCGACCGTGCGGGCACGGCCTTCGTCAAAGGCTTCGTTGATGATTCCGCTGAAGACCATTTTCATGACTTCTTCGGCGGCCTGCACGTCGGCAGGAATCTCGGACTCTACATCGAGGTGCGCGAGTACTTCGGCCAACGTGGTGCCGTAGGCGTCGCAAAGGGTGTCAAGGATTTGCTGGGCGGTGGGTTGGCTCATGGGAATAAAAAATTAGCTGCACGCGGAGTGCGTGCCAACCAAAGCTACTGCACAGCGGGCCGGTTTGAAGTAGGTTTGTGCATGCGAATCCGGCATTTTTTCAACCCGCACACTTGGACCCTCTTGGGGGCCTTGGCCGCGGCGGCGTGCTCGGGGTCGAAGCAGCGCGACTGCACCTACGCAGCCCCCCAATTCGACCCAACGGCCCTGGCGAAAGCCTCGGGTTTTGATAGCATTCCCCGCTACAGCTCCGGCCACGTTGCACTTGACGAGGCCAGTGGGGGCGCATACTGCAGCTGGGACAGTACCGGATTTTGGGTCATTGAAGACGGAGGTGCGGGTCCCCAACTGCACTTAGTCAACCGAATTTCGGGAAGGGTCAAGGCCACACTGCAACTCAACGCAGGTTGGACCAACGTGGACTGGGAGGACCTAACCCACTGGACGGACACTACCGGCTTGCGGTGGTTGGGCCTGGCCGAAGTGGGCGACAACAACGCCCTGTACCCCACCCGGGCCATCTACGCCCTGCCCGAGCCGACCGGCGTCGACACCCTCCTCGGGACCACGGTGAGCTACACGCCCGACCGAACAATGACCTGGAATTTTGTGTACGAAGACGGTCCGCGCGACGCCGAATCGGTCTTCACCGACCCCCTGGATGGCAGAATGTACGTCGTGACCAAGCGCGAGGCGCGCAACCGCGTGTACGTGCTTCCGTCCACACCGAGCACCGGACTCGATACCGCCCGCGCCGTGGCGGACCTTCCCATCTTCATGTCGACCGCGGCGGACCGCAGCCTGCTCCCCGGCGAACGGGCGCCCATTGCCATACGGAGCTACGGCCGGCTGTACTTCTGGGAAGCCAAGGCCTCCGAACCCGCGTGCGTCGTGCTGCAGCGCACCCCAACGGAACTGCCGTACACCGACCAAGAAGCGCAAGGCGAAATCTTTGTATGGATGCCCGACGGGAGCTACCTCCTGCTCAGCGAACGGCTCGGCAACGCAGCGCCCAAAGTCCACTGCTACCGTCCCCTTCCGTAGCGGACTAGGGTACGGTTACCCGCGTCGCCACCCCGTCCTGCCAGAGGATGTATACGCCGGCTGGGCAGTCCGCGGGAACCTGGACCTGGGTTTTTCCGCCCTCGGTGCGCTGCGTCCAACCGATCAACTGTCCGGTTAAGCTGGCAACCCGCACCGGGACATCGCTTGGACTCGTAATCCACTGTCCGCGCTCCGCCGGATTAGGGAACCAAGCTCCGGCCGACGAGGGCTCGTCCAAACCTACGGTTTGCAGCGACTTGGTCAAGGTGTCCTTTCCGCCGCAGGAGTTGGTCGCGATCAGGGTAACGGTGTAAAACAAGCCGGGAACACCGTATACCTTAATCGGATTGGCGCCGGTCCCGGTGGTTCCGTCCCCGTAAAGCCACTGAAAGTTTACTGCGTCCACGCTCGACCAGGGGGTTGCGTTGAACTGCACGCGCATTCCGGCTCCGCCCGACGAAAGAATCTGGGCCGTCCATTCGGCGGTGGGTTTGCTGCAGGTGGTCACCACTTGGCTCGACGTAATGGTGTCGCCGCAAATGTTGTAGGACCGCATGGTTACGGTGTAGGAGCCCGACCCGGCGTAGGTGTGCGTCGGGGTGGCCCCGCTGCCTTGGTTGCCGTCGCCAAAGTCCCAGAGCTGGCCCGACGAATTGACGGCCAAACTGGTGAAGTTCACCGTGTTTCCATTCACCGTATGGCTAAATCCGCCGCCAAGCGGTGCGCAAATGTTAATAGTCGCTTGAGCCGTGTCGGAGCGTCCGCAGAAATTGGTCACGATCAGGCTCAACGTGAAGCTTCCGGTGCCCGACACCGAAATAGTCGACGAACCGCCGGTGCGGGTGGCCACGGTCGCACCGCTGGAATTCACGAGCGTCCACGCGTAGTTGGACGTCGCCGAAATATTTTGGGCGTTCATGATCAAGTTTCCGCCCACCACATTGTAGGTAAAACTGGCCGAAACCGGCGGGCAGGGCTGCGTGGTAAACGCAAGCGGACCAACCCAGGAACTCGCCAACCCAACGGGCGCACAAGTGTCTTTCAGGTACACGTGGTAGGTCGTGTTCGCCGTTAGCCCGGTCAAAATGTGGGGGCTTGTAATGGCGTTGGCTACCACGGCCGCGTTGGTCGGCACAAAACCTACGGCCCCAAGCGCAATGCGCGTGCTGCCGCTACCCGGAGTAAACCCAACTTGAGCGGTATTCACCGTAACGCCCGACGCACTCAGGGCCGATGGCGCACTGCAGCTGGGTAGCGGTGCCTCCACCACGGCAAACTCATCCAGCCCAATCTCGGCATACCCCGCAACGCTCGTTTTTTCACCGCGGAACCGGAAGCGAACCGTCTTGTCGGCGTAGGCTGGAAGCTGAATTTCGTGCAGGGTCCAGGCCGAACTCGCCGCGGTTTGGTTCCCGGGCAAAACGATCAGAATGCTCTGCCAACCGCTTCCCGAATCCACAAAAACCTGCAGGCGGTCGATCACCCCGGCAAAAAGGTGGCTCGAAAAGCGCAGCATGGGAACGTTCAGTGGCGTCGTGTTGATCCAGGGCGAAGTCAGGAGGGCTTGATTCGTGCCGGTGTTTCCGAATCCACTGGTAAACATGTACTTGCCGCCGTTTACGCCTTGGTTTGGGCCGGTGTTCATGGCCTGCATCGCACCTTGGCCCACCGTCCAGAAAAACTCGTTGGCGGAGCTGCCTGCGGACCTGCTCCAGCACGCCGAAATCGTACCCTCCAGGTTGGGCCAAGTCCCCACCGTCCAAGCCGAAGATTGGAAGGGCTCCGAAACCGGCGCATTCACGGTTACGCAGGTCGTAGTGGCCGATACCGGCGTGCTCCACGCGCTTACACTGGTCGGACCGCAGGTATCCTTCACGTAAAACTGGTAGGTGGTATTCGGACTTAAGCCCGTCACGGTGAACGGATTACTCGACGCAACCACGCGAATTCCCGCCAGCGACGGATTAAAGCCCACCGGACCGTACTTAACAACCCACGGACTGCTTCCGACGGTCCAGTTGAGCGTCACGCTGCTGCTGTTGGTCGTGGTAACCCCCAAATTCTGGGGTTTCGGGCAGGAGGGCGTGGCGTGGATGTCGATGTCGTCGATGGCCGACTGGGCTAAGGAGGCAAAGTTTCCCGTTGCCGTTCCGGTCCAGCGCAAGCGCACCTTTTTGTTCGCAAAAGCGGCCAAACTAACGGTTACCTCGGACCAGGGATCGGTTTGCGCCGTTTGAATTTGTCCGGTACTCGACCACACAAGGGTAAAAACGCCTGCCGTATCTTCAACGTGAAGCTGCGTGCCCGCAATCTGAAACCCGTAGGCATGGTACCAAAAGGTCAGTTCCGGTACCGCAAGGGGACTGAGGTTGATCCAGGGGGTCCTGAAGGTCCCGGAAGTCCCGTTGGTGAATCCGACCGATTCCAAGTAGACGAACTTTCCGTTTACCGAAGGTCCGTGGTCCTCGCTGGGTCCGGTGTTGAAGGAGCTAAACTGGGGCGGACCCACGAGGTAGGTCATGCCGCTGTTCGTGGGACGATTCCAGCAACTGGGCCATGTTCCAGCTTGGTTGAAGCCCGGCACCGTCCACGAAAATCCGTCAAAACTCTCGCTCCACGGGGCCGGAACCGCCAAACAGGCGGTGGTAAACTGCACCGGCCCTACCCAGCCGCTAAACGACGTTGGGCCGCAGGAATCCCGCACCCAGGCCTCGTAGGTGGTATTTGGCGTGAGGCCGGTGAGCGGCGTGGACGTTCCGCTGAATCGCTTTAGGGTACCGTTCCCCGCTCCCGTGCCCACAGCGCCGTACGACAGCTGGTGGTGCGTAGATGAACCATTCACCAGCCCCGCGGTCGCCGACGTGGCCAAGATTCCGCTAAAATTCAGGTTCGACGGAGCCACACAGCCCGTCGCTTGACCTACGCGCAGGTCGTCAATCGCCACGCGGGCTTGGATCGGGAAGGTCACCGAAGATTTGGCCACAAAACGAATCGTCACCGTTTGGTTGGTGAACATGGTCAGCGGGTAAACCTGCTGCTGCCACGGACTGGTTTTGGACGAAAAAAGTGTGGGATTGTTGGCAATAGCGCCCAACCGAACCCAGTTGGTGTTGCCCACGGTAGTCGCTTCAATCACCAGGGAATCGATTTGGTTCCCGTACATGTGGTACCAAAACTCTACGACCGGAACGCTGGCGCCCGTTAGGTTGATTTGCGGGGTGCGAATGATGGCCGTGGTGTTGCCGGTAAATGATCCAAATCGGTCCGCAAAAAGGTACTTGCTCCGGCCCGAGTGGTCGCTTTGTGGCCCCGTAGTGGGCAAGGACTGAAAGGGCGGTGCCGAAACCCACGCAAAACCTTCGTTGGGCGTGGCAATCCATCCGCACATGTAGCCACCCAAGCCCGTAAACGAGGTGCGCGGTGTGAAAAAGATCTGATCGAAGTTTTCTACCCAAGGAATGCTGGCGGGCGATCCACAGGTTGTTGAGTAGCCAAAGAAGCTGCTCCACAAGCTTTTGCTTCCGTTTGAGCAGCTGTCTCGAATATAAAAATCGTAGCCGGTCGAACCCGACAACCCGCTGACGACATAAGAACTCGTGGCAAACCAGGGAGTCAGGGTGCCGCTTCCCGGGGTGAATCCGAGCGGGCCGTACTCAAGCCGGTGAAACGCCGACGTCGAGCTGGTCGAAACCGTGATGCTGTTGGGCGTCCGCGAAACCAAATTCAAGCTGGGTACCGTAAAGCAGGGCTGCGCGATCGCGTGCGTGCCGGCGGCCAGCAAAAGGGCGAACAAAAACCGGTGAATCATACGGTACAAAATTCGATTAAATCAGGTATATACTGTGCCGCAGGCGCGAAACGTGGGCATTGGCTGAACAAGCGGCCCGTTCTGCTCGTTTACCGCAATGCATACCTTTGAAACGATGCGGACGGCATTCTTGTTCATTCTGTCGGTACTGTGGCTAAGCCGCCTCGGCGACCCCGTGGTCCACAGCCTGCTGCACGACCACCACGAGCACTGTGCGGAGCAGGGTCTTCACCTGCACGAAGGCGACGACTCCTGCCGGTGGACCGACCCGGCCTACCTCTTGGGCCTACAGCCGATTGCCGTCGGATGGGAGCTGATGCCTCGCGCTTCGTGGAGCACCGAACCGTTGGCCCGCATCGCTGCAGCAAAGGATTCAGATTTTGAGGCGATTGCCCTGCGCGGGCCGCCTGTGGGTTAACCTCCGACTTCTTCGCGCGGAACCGCTCCGCGCCCGGTTAACCCATTCAAAACATTATGAAAAGAGTACTATTTGGGCTGCTCGCGGCCCTGCCCTTCATTCTTTGGGGCCAACGCGACACATCCGTGGTCATTGAACTCGGTGAGGCTTCGGTCGAGGCCCAGCGCGACAACCCGTCTGCGCTGTCCACCCAAGTCCTCGCCATTCCCGTGCGCACCCTGGCCGACCAAGGGCCCTCGGCAATGCTCCAGCTCAGCCGCCAGGCCCCGGCGCTCCAGCTCGCGAGCGTGGGCGGACACACCGTCAAACCCATCTTGCGCGGCCTCGGAGGCTACCGCGTGGTCACCGCCTACCAAGGCTGGCGCTACGACAACATGCAGGGCGGCGCGGACCATGGACTTGACTTTCCGCTCTTGGGTGTAGACCACGTCGAGGTGATGCTTGGACCCAACTCCCTCGCGCTCGGAACCGACGCGATGGCCGGGGTGCTCTACTTCTCGGACCTGCGTCCGCGCGCCGCCGGAATCCAGCACTCCCTGACCCTAAATGGGGGAGCCAACGGCATGCCGTGGAGTGGCCAATACAGCCTGCACCGAAGCGGACCGGGTGTGTACTTTGTCGGAGCCTACGGCGGCTTCAGCCCCGAGTACCGAGACGCTAACGGCGATACGGTCCACGGCACGCATGCTCAAACGCTTGCGCTCCGTGCGCTCGGCTCATGGCAAAAAGGCAAAACCCAGCACCGGATCAAACTCACCGGCGTCCAACGCCGCTTTGGGCTACCCGAAAAAAGCTACCCACCAGGCCAAGAGCCCGAACACGAGCACGGCGACCAACTCATTCAGGCGGGCCACCTCGCATGGGAAGCCGAGCGCAGCCTTGGTACCTGGAAGCTTCGGTCGGTGACGGGCCTCCAAACCTCCTTCCGCGCTGAATTTGAGGCCGAACACGCAGAAGACACGGTCGGGGCAGGAGCCGGTCACGAGGCCCACATTGCCTTT
>JAJTFK010000045.1 GCA_021298655.1 Cryomorphaceae bacterium
AACCCCGACTGCTCGCGCAGCCGGGGTCACTGGTAGCCAGAAACCAGCTACTTAAATTCCGAAGGCCTTCTTGATCGAGTCCACGGCGTCGAGCTTCTCCCACGTGAAGAGCTCTACCTTCATGGTCTTGACTTCGATGCCTTTGTCGGTCGGACGCTTGAACGACTTCTCGACCACTTGCGGCGCACGGCCCATATGGCCGTAGGCTGCGGTCTCCGAGTAAATCGGGCTGCGCAGGCCAAACTTTGTCTCAATACCGTAGGGGCGAAGGTCGAACAGCTTTTGCACGCGCTCGGCAATGGCGCCGTCCGCCAACTTCTTGCCGTCGGCTCCGCGCACTGAGGCCGTACCGTAGGTATTCAGGTAGAAGCCCACCGGCTCCGCCACGCCAATCGCGTAGGCCAGCTGCACCAGTACTTGCTTGGCCACGCCGGCAGCCACCAAGTTCTTGGCCACGTAGCGCGCCGCGTAGGCCGCCGAACGGTCCACCTTCGAGGGGTCCTTGCCGCTGAATGCTCCGCCGCCGTGGGCACCCTTGCCGCCGTAGGTGTCGACAATGATCTTGCGGCCCGTGAGGCCCGTGTCGCCGTGCGGTCCGCCGATCACGAACTTGCCCGTCGGGTTGATCAAGTAGCGCACGTCGGCGTTGAACAAGCGCTGCACGCGGCGCGGCAACTGCTTCTTAATGCGCGGAATCAAGTAGCGCTTAATGTCGGCCGTGATGCGCTCCTGCATCGGCTTTTCGTCGGCGAAGTCGTCGTGCTGGGTTGAGATGACGATCGTGTCGATGGCCTCGGGCACGTTGCGGTCGCTGTAGCGAATCGTTACCTGGCTCTTGGCATCGGGGCGCAGATACTTCATCACCTTGCCCTCCTTGCGGATGGCGGCCAGCTCGCGCAGCAGCAAGTGGCTCAATTCCAGCGCCAACGGCATGTAGGTGTCGGTCTCGTCGGTGGCGTAGCCAAACATGATGCCCTGGTCGCCGGCGCCCTGCTCTTCCTTCGAAGCGCGGTCCACGCCCTGGTTGATGTCGGGCGACTGCTCGTGGATGGCGCTGAACACGCCGCAGGAGTTGGCCTCAAACATGTACTCCGATTTGGTGTAGCCGATGCGGCGAATCACTTCGCGCGCAATTTCGCCGGCGTCGATGTAGGTTCGCGACTTGACTTCGCCGGCCAACACCACTTGACCCGTGGTTACGAGGGTTTCGCAGGCGACCTTGGATTCGGGGTCAAATGCGAGAAAATGGTCCACTAGGGCATCCGAAATCTGGTCGGCGACCTTGTCGGGGTGTCCTTCTGAAACGGACTCTGAGGTAAATAAGTAGCTCATGGCAACAGGTTTAATGCTGCGTAAAATGGAGAGCCGATTGCGCGTGGGGTATGCTAAGCGAGACCTAGGTCTACCGGTTTAGCATTTTTTACCGTGGTTGCAATCGGACCAAATCCTTCCACGCGCTGCAAAGGTAGGCAGGATTGCCTCCGCGCCAAAGTTTGGTGTAAAATGTTCATGGTTTGACTGAAGCAATCCCCGTCAATCTGCCCTAACTTTGCGGCACTTATCCAGAAAGACTGAGGGACGGGCCCGTTGACGTCTTGGCAACCCTAAAAACCCTGTAGGGTGCCAACTCCCGCTGCCAAAGCCATTGGGGCCGAGGCGGAAAGATGAGATCCAGGCAGTACGCCCTCGAGAGTCCTTCTGCATAAGCGCAACGAACGAAGGACCATGCATCCACTCCAAAAAATTGCCCGCGAGCGCATCCTCATTCTGGACGGCGCCATGGGTTCCATGCTTCAGGACTACCGCCTCGATGAGGCCGGCTACCGGGGTGCGCGCTTTGCCGACTGGGGCCAGCCGCTCAAGGGCAACAACGACCTGCTCAACCTGACCCAACCCCAAATCGTCGAAGAAATCCACGCCAAGTACTTTGCGGCCGGCGCAGATATCGTCGAAACCAACACCTTCAACGCCCAGACCGTGTCCATGGCCGACTACGGCATGGAATCCCTTGTTCGCGAACTCAACCTCGCCGGAGCCCAGCTGGCCCGCAAGGCCGCCGACGCGTACAGTACGCCCGACAAACCCCGCTTTGTGGCCGGCGCCATTGGCCCGACCAACCGCACCCTGAGCCTGAGCCCCGACGTCAACCGTCCGGCCTTCCGCGCCATCACCTTTGACGAGCTGGCCACCGCCTACCAAGAGCAGGCCGAGGCCCTCATCGAGGGCGGCGTCGACGTGCTGCTGGTCGAAACCATCTTCGACACCCTCAACGCCAAGGCGGCGCTCTTCGCCATTCAAGACGCCTTCGCGGCGACCGGCAAAGAGGTTCCGATTATGATCAGCGGAACCATTACCGACGCCAGCGGCCGTACCCTAAGTGGGCAAACCACCGAGGCCTTCTTGATCAGCATGAGCCACATGCCCTTGCTGAGCATCGGCCTAAACTGCGCACTCGGTGCCAAGGACCTGCGGCCCTACTTGCAGACGCTCGCGGCCAACACGCCGTTCCTGATCAGCGCCTACCCCAACGCGGGCTTGCCCAATGCCTTTGGGGGCTACGACGAAACCCCGTCGCAGATGGCGGACGCCGTGACCGAATACCTCGACCTGGGCATCGTCAACATCCTTGGCGGGTGCTGCGGAACCACTCCCGACCACATTCGCGAATTCGCCGCCCGCGCCGCCGGACGCCAACCCCGAATCCCCCAGGCCCAATGAAACTGAGCGGACTCGAACCCCTAGTCATCACCCCGGCGACCAACTTCGTCAACGTCGGCGAACGCACCAACGTCACGGGGTCGCGCAAGTTTCTGCGCCTAATCCAAGAAGGCAACTACGATGAGGCGCTCGACATCGCCCGCGACCAGGTCACCGGAGGAGCCCAAATCCTTGACGTCAACATGGACGAAGGCATGCTCGACGGCGTCGAAGCCATGACCCACTTCCTCAACCTCATTGCCTCCGAGCCCGACATCGCGCGCATTCCCATCATGATCGACTCGTCGAAGTGGGAAATCATCGCGGCCGGCCTCAAGTGCGTTCAGGGCAAGGCCGTCGTCAACTCCATCTCGCTTAAGTCGGGCGAGGCGGAATTTCTTTACCAGGCGCGCCACTGCCGCCGCTTCGGCGCCGCCGTCATCGTCATGCATCATCTTTGACCCCAACATCTTCCCGGTGGCCACCGGCATGGACGAGCACCGCCGCAACGCGCTGGACTTTTTTGAGGCCACGGCCTGGATCAAGGCCAACCTGCCCGGCGCCAAGGTCAGCGGCGGCGTGTCCAACGTCAGCTTCAGCTTCCGCGGCAACGACCACGTGCGCGAAGCCATGCACGCCTGCTTCCTCTACCACGGAATCCGCCACGGCATGGACATGGGCATCGTCAACCCCGGCCAGCTGGTGGTCTACGAACAAATTGAGGCGGAACTCCGCGACCGCATTGAAGACGTGCTGCTCGACCGCCGCGACGACGCCACCGAGCGCCTGTTGGCCTACGCCGAAGACGTCAAGGGCGCCGGCCAAGTCCGCCAAAAAGACGAGTCCTGGCGCGAACTCCCCATTGACGCGCGCATCGAGCACAGCCTGGTCAACGGCCTGGACGCCTATGTGGAGCAGGACGCTGAAGAGGCCATGAAGGCCCTGGGAAGCCCGCTGTCCGTTATCGAGGGCCCGCTCATGCGCGGCATGAACGTGGTCGGCGACCTCTTTGGTGCGGGCAAAATGTTCCTGCCCCAGGTCGTCAAGTCGGCCCGCGTGATGAAGCGCGCGGTGGCCTGGCTCGAGCCCCACTTCGCCGCCGAATCAGCCGCCGCCGGCACGGCTCCGCGCAAGCAGGGCAAAATCCTGCTTGCCACGGTAAAGGGCGACGTCCACGACATCGGCAAAAACATCGTCGGGGTGGTGCTGCAGTGCAACAACTTCGAAGTCATCGACTTGGGGGTTATGGTTCCGCCCCAAAAAATCCTCGACGCGGCCCGCGAACAGGGGGTTGACGCCATTGGCCTCAGCGGCCTGATCACGCCTTCGCTCGACGAAATGGTCTTCCTGGCCAGCGAAATGCAGCGCCAGGGCTTTACGATTCCGCTGCTCATCGGCGGAGCCACCACTTCGCGCGCCCACACCGCCGTCAAAATTCAGCCCGTCTACCACGGCCCGCTGGTCCACGTCAACGACGCGTCCCGGGCGGTTCCGGTCGTCCAAAAGCTGCTTAGTTCGGAATCTGCCGACTACAGCGCCGAGGTCCGCGCGGACTACGAACGCCTTCGCGAGCAGTACGCCAGCCGCAGCGCCGAACGCCGCTTTGCGGGCATCGACCAGGCACGCGCTCAGCGCTACGTGCCCGACTTCAGCGCCAAACCGGCCGCACCCGCCCAGTACGGCGTGTTCCCGCTGCGCGACTACCCGCTCGAAGATTTGGTTCCCTACATCGACTGGACGCCCTTCTTTCAGGCCTGGGACCTCCACGGAAAGTACCCCCGAATCCTTACCGACGAGGTGGTGGGCGCCCAAGCCCGGTCCCTGTTTGACGACGCCCAGATCATGCTGCGCCAGATCGTCGCCGAAAAATGGATCACGGCCCACGGCGTCTATGGGTTCTTTCCGGCCCGCCAAGACGGCGACGACATTGCCGTCCAAACGCCCCAGGGCGAGCGCCGCTTCCTTACCCTGCGCCAGCAGGGTCAAAAAGCCGACGGCCAACCCTACCTCGCGCTGGCCGACTTCATCGACCCGGCGGGCCAGGACACGCTGGGGCTGTTTGCCGTCACCACCGGCCACGGCGTCGACGAGCGCACCCAAGCATTTAAGGACGCCAACGACGACTACCGCGCGCTGATGCTCCAGGCCCTTGCCGACCGCTTGGCCGAAGCCTTTGCCGAGCGCCTTCACCACCGCGTCCGCACCGAATTCTGGGGCTACGCCTCAGGCGAAGCCCTCAGCAACGACGCGCTCATCGCCGAAGAATACCAAGGAATCCGCCCGGCTCCCGGCTACCCGGCTTGTCCGGACCACCTCGAGAAGGACCTGCTTTTTGAACTCCTCGACGCCGAGCACCACACCGGCCTGCACCTCACCGAGTCCAAGGCCATGTACCCCACGGCCGCAGTCAGTGGCTACTACTTCGCGCACCCCGAGGCCAAGTACTTCGGGCTCGCCAAAATCGACCGCGACCAAATTGCCGACTACGCCACGCGGCGCGGAATTCCGCTCGCCGAGGCCGAACGCTGGCTCAACCCACTAATTAACTAGCCACTGGTTACTAGCAACTAGCTCATGAAAGTTACCGACCACATCGCCGCCGCCAACGGCAAAACGCTCTTCAGTTTTGAAGTGCTGCCCCCGCTCAAAGGCAACACCATCGACTCCCTCTTTGGCACCATCGAGCGCCTGATGCAGTTCGACCCGAAATTCATCGACGTGACCAGCCACCGCGAGGAGTACATCTTTAAGAAGCACGATTCCGGCCTGCTTCAAAAGGTGCACACCCGTAAGCGTCCCGGTACGGTCGGAATCTGCGCGGCCATTCAAAACAAGTTCCGCATCGACACCGTGCCCCACATTATCTGCGGCGGATTTTCGCGCGAAGAAACCGAGTACGCCCTG
>JAJTFK010000007.1 GCA_021298655.1 Cryomorphaceae bacterium
GTGCTGGTCAAAAACGGTCCAGGTGTAGGCTCCGTCGTGGCGGCGTCCAAAAGATTGGTCGTCCATTAGCGGCGGAACCCGAACCTCGTCGAGTACCGCCCAGTCTCCGGCGATTTGCCGACTGAGGTATACTCCTTCGCCGTTCGCGTCCAGTTTGAACGGAGGGCCCCCGTGAAGCTGCTGCTGCCGGATGCCCAAAGCAGCAGCCGCCCACCCGCCGGAATGCTGTAGCCATTGAGGCTTGCCTTGGCTGGGTTCGTTCGGCTGTCGCTCAGGTAGAGGCCGTTGAGGCTGACCGAGGTGGCCCCGGGATTCAACAATTCAATCCAGTCTTCTCGGTTGCCGTTGGGCGCTGTAGGGCCGTTTGCGTTGGCGCTGCACACTTCATTCAGTACGACGTTCGGGCCCGCAATGGTCGCCCAAAATCCGGGCGAGCAGGGCGCGGAATTGGCTGCGCCTTGAGCGTCCGTTGCCGTAACGTAGTAGCTAAATCCGTTGCTGACCCCGTCCAGGAGGGCGCCGTAGAGTCGGTCGCCAGCCAATTCGTCGTGGTGCGCCCCGTCGTCCAACAAGGCCAAACTCTGCCAGCTTCCGCCGGTAGGTTGGTAGTGAACTACTACGCTCGGCGTGGCTTCGTCCCAAACTTCGACCTGAATCGGAACTCGGCCGCTGGCCCCGTGGCCCACAATCCGCGGTGGGAATACGATGGGTTCCACATTTCCTTGCGGAATTTGGATTGCCGAAGAAGCGATGCGCGTTGCCATAAAGGGATGGATCCCAAATTTTACGTGGGCTCCAGCGGCCACCGTCAGGGCGTTCCAGAAATCCAAGGAATCGTAGCCGTAGTCCAAGCTGCGGTAGGCGTCCTCTTCGACATACGGCGCGAGCTGGGCGCGGAGGTTCCTGTTGCGCGCTTGCCACGCGGACGTCCCGGCCAATGCGCCCAATTCGTTCAAAAACAGCCCAAGCCGACGCTGGGCCTCGGGATTTGCGCTGATTTTCGTGTACAGGGGGTAGGTGCCGAATTGCGTGATGCCTCGCGTGGCCCAATTGATGTTGAACCAATCCACACCAAACGTATTGTCGGCATCGTAGGAGCTAAAGTGCATCAAACCGCTTGCCGGATCTTCGTAGAGGTAGAAGTTGTTTTTATTGAACGAGTGGTTGTCCCAATGCCCGGTGGTGATTTCCCAGGCGAGCCATTTGAGGTAGTCGTTGACGTTAAAAATGCTGTCGAGCGCACACAGCGACTGCGTGCCCGTCGTGGCGTGCAGCGCGGTCACAAACGCTGCGAGTCCACGGTAGTCGTCGGCGCCTTCGTTGGTTTCGAGTTCGTAGACCCGCCTTCCGCCCGACGAAAGTTTGTAGGACGCGGGGTCGGTCCCAAGGTTGGCCAAGTCCGCAGGGTAGAGGCACTTGTACAGGTTGCCCGCATCCCGCGCGAAGCGGTGCTCCACGTAGTCGTCGTTGAAGTGTTCCACGTTGGCATACAGGCCAAACGGCTGTCCGTTGATGAAAAGTCGAACGTGGTTGACGCGCGGAGCGGGAATCCCTAAATCCTGGGCGAGCTCCCAGGCAATGCGCGCCCTCATGATGCTTGGGTCGTTGTGTTCTCCGTTTAAATTCAGGTCTTTAACTCCCTGGGAACGCGCACCGGGCGTGAAGCTGTTGAACGAAATCTTAAACGACTTTTTGCCGCTGCTGCGCGACGTGTTGCCGCGCAGTCGGAAGCCTACTTCGACACCGCTTACCGAAAATCCGGGCGCCGTAAACGCAAAGGTTGCGTGGTATTCGTAGTCGCTGGTGACGTTGGTTAAAATTGCCGCCAGGCTGTCGGCCGGAATCGCAATGTCGATGCGCGGAACGACGTCGGTGCGGTAGAATTGGTTCGCCGGCGGCAAGGCTGCGCGCTGTGCGGCCATCGACCAGGGAACGGCCATGAACAGGGCCAACCAAACGATGTTTGTGCGCATTACCGTACCGTGTTGACCGTCAATTCATCCACAAAAACAAAGGTTTCCCCTCCGGCACCGGGGTGCCACGAGGGCAGAATGCCGGGGTTTGCCAGCTTCACGCGAACGGATTTTAGCTTGGCGCCCTTCGGCCCCGTGAAGCCTACGGTTTTTCGGAATACCGCGCTGGGGCTCTCGCTGCGCGCCACGTCGCCGAGGTCGATGTGCTGCGTTTGGACCGCAGCGTTGGCAAACACGCAGGTAACCTCAATTGCTTCCGGCAGGGCGATCCACGACTTGATGTCCTTGAGCAGGCTTACTTCAACCTCAATTTCGCGAGCCTTGATGGCTTTGGGGTGCACGAGTTCGATGATCGCGTCCTGGCCCTGAATCCCTGTCCATTCGCCTTTGCGCCAATCCACGTCGCCGAACACGCCGTCCACTAAACTTGCGTCACCCGGTCGGTATTGGGGATTTGCTACCCCCTGTACCAACGTGGCGGTCCATTCGTTTGGTTTTTTCGTGGTCTCCGCGATGGACCGGTGCTGGGTTCGGCCGTCGCCCGCTTCGAGTTTCTGGCTCTCGGTAACTGTTTGGCTCGCCCCGTCAATCGTGGCGGTAGTCTTGCCCTCAAACCGCCGCGGAACCTGGATTCGCGGCGCCGGAAGCACCACCGACGTCAGCCCGTGTGCTGCGTTTTCGTAAGGAGCCAGCGCACCGGGTGCCGTTCCGTGGTGGACCGTAATGCGCTCCGCCTTCACCAGTTCGTCATGGTCTATAAATCCGCGGTAGGCAAGTCGGGCGTTGTGGTAGGGCAGTTCCAGGCTTTGCACGTAGGGCCCGGTTCCGAAGCGATACAGGTCGGTATTCAACCCATTTGCCCGCAGCGCAACCCGGTTCCAGAGCATGGGGCCCACCGCGTAGCGCGCTTCGCCCGGAACCAAGGGGTAAATTCCCCAGGAGCTCATCACGTACCAGGCCGACATCTGGCCGCAGTCTTCGTTGCCTTGGTAGCCGTCGGGCTGGTCGCTGTACATGGTAGCCAAGATTTCGCGAATGCGCTCGTGGCCTTTTTCGGCGTGCGGCGTGGCGGAATACAGCCACGCAATATGGTGCGACGGTTCGTTGCCGTGGGCGTATTGACCGATGAGCCCGGTAATGTCGGCTTGTTCGCGCCCGACGGTCGCTGAGGGCGCTGCAAACAACGCGTCGAGTTGGCCTTCCAGGGTTCGCCCTTGAGCGCGGAGCATGCTCGTCCAGCGCGCGAGGTCGTGCACGGGCGCAAAACTGTACTGCCAGGCGTTGGCCTCGGTGAAGTGGTTGTTGACCTCCCGGGGCTCGAAGCGCGCCATGAAGTCGCCGTTGTCGCGTGGACGCATCAGCCCTGTAGCGGGATCAAGCAAACTAACCCATCCCTGGCTGCGTCGCCAAAATTCCTCCGCCGTCCCGAGGTCGCCCAAGCGCGCCGCAGTCCACGCAATCGTCGCGTCGTCGTAGCTGTACTCCAGCGTCTTGGAAACGCTTTCGGACTCGTCCTGAATGCTCAAGTATCCGTTCGCGGCGTAGGCAGGCAGGCCAAAAACCGGCGCGTTGGCGGTGGTTGTCATGGCGTTGAGCAGTCGTCCTCCGTCTACCGCGTAGCCCTTAGCGTGGGCGTCGGCGAGCACGCTTACGCTGTGGTAGCCGATCATGCAGTTGGTTTCGTTGCCGGCAAGTTCCCAAACCGGAAGACGCCCTGACTGATCAAACATATCCAACATGCTGACAATAAAGTCTTTGGTTCGTTCTGGTTGAACTAAAGCATAAAGAGGGTGTGCCGTGCGGTAGGTGTCCCAAAGCGAAAACACCGTGTAGTGGGCGTTGGTCGGGTCGCGGTGGATTCGGCCGTCCATTCCGCGGTAGCGCCCGTCCACATCGCTCCACAGATTGGGCACGCTAAACGCGTGGTAGAGTGCGGTGGCGTAGACGCGGCGGTCGGTGGCACTGCCGCCTTCGACCTGTGCTCGGTCCAGTTCGGCTTGCCACATCGTCCGGCCTCGGGCCACACAGCGCTCGAAATGAGGCGCATCCGCAAGGGTTGCGGTCAAATTGCGGTCCGCACCTTCGGGATCGGTCCCCGAAAACCCCACGGCGAATTCGACCGAAGGCGTCGCAAAGCGCAGCAGTACGTGTAGGGAATCCAAAACGTCCACCTTGGTTCCCTTGGGCAGCTTCAGCGCCAAATAAGCATGCTGCTCGCGGGCCCACCCCTGACTCACCCGCTGCAAAATCAAGGTTTCCCCGAACTGAATCACTTTAGCGCGGAGCACGCGGTCGCGGTAGTTAAGGTCGATCCAGGCCACCGAAGGCTGACCCGGAGCAAAGGTGTAGCGGTGAAATCCGCCGCGCTCGGCCGCAGTGAATTCCGCCTTAGTGCCGTTCGCCAGCGTTACCCCGTAGTATCCTGCCGAAGCGGTTTCCGAGGCCTTGCGGAACGCCATTGGGGAATCCTCAAAGGCGGAACCCCACGGTTTGAACAAAAAATCGCCGTAGTCGCCCACGCCCGTGCCGCTCAGGTGCGTATGGCTGAAGCCCCACAGGGTTGAATCGGTGTAGTGGTAGCCGCTGCAGCCGTCCCAGCCATCTCGGCGCGTATCGGGCCCAATTTGAACCATACCGAAGGGTGCGGTGGCCGAAGGGTGGGTGTGGCCGTGGCCGCCCGTGCCAATAAACGGATCGATGTCGGCTACCGAAATTTGGGCCGAGGCGGCCGTTGCCGCGCTAAATGCGGCGGCACAGAGTAGGGTGCGGGTCATACCCGAAAGATAGCGACCGTACCGAAGCTATTCGCCCAATAGGTCGGGCCGACGCTCCCGAGTGCGCGCAAGGGCCTGCTCGGCGCGCCACTGCTCGATCGCCGGGGTGTTGCCCGACGTCAAAATCTCGGGAACCTTTAGGCCGCGAAACTCGGCCGGTCGCGTGTACACTGGGGGAGCGAGCAAATTGTCCTGAAACGAGTCCGTCAGGGCCGAGGTTTCGTCGTTCAGCACGCCCGGAATCAAGCGAATCAGCGCGTCCGCAATCACCGCCGCGGCCAACTCGCCGCCGCTCAGCACGTAGTCGCCAATCGAAATCTCGTGGGTAATCAGGCTGTCGCGCACCCGCTGGTCAATGCCCTTGTAGTGTCCGCACACAATTAACACGTTTTGGAACGCGGACATGCGGTTGGCCATCGGTTGGTCTAGGGTTTCGCCGTCGGGCGACGTGTAAATCACGGCGTCGTAGGTCCGTTCCGCCATCAGGCCTTCGATGCAGGCAAAAAGCGGCTCGGGCTTCATGACCATTCCGGCCCCGCCGCCAAAGGCGTAGTCGTCGACCTGCTTGTGCTTGCCCAAGCCGAATTCGCGCAAGTCGTGCAGGTGTACCTCGGCAAGTCCCTTGGTTTGGGCGCGCTTGAGAATGGATGCCTCGAACGGACTGCGAATCAGTTCCGGGAGCAAGGAGACAATGTCGATGCGCACCGCCTAGGCCAGTCCGATTTCGACCAAGCGCTCGTGCAGGTAGGCTCCGGCGGTAATGTCGCTGAACGCCTTGGGACGCTCGGCGCTCACGCAGTGGGCCAAGCAATTGAGCGGCATGTCCTCTTTGGGGTGCACAAAAAACGGCATCGAAAAGCGCGGAAGGTGGCGCTTCTCGGCAGTCGGATTTACCACGCGGTGGGTGGTGCTTGCCAGCACGCCGTTGGTGAGGCGCTGCAGCATGTCGCCCACATTGATGACGAGCACGTCGGTGGTCACGTGAATCGGAACCCATTTTCCTTCGGAAATCACCTCAAGCCCTTCAGCCGAAGCGCCCATCAGCAAGGTGATGAGGTTGATGTCTTCGTGGGCGGCGGCGCGAATTCCGTCTTCAGGAAGCTCCGGCTGCGCGGGGTAGTGAATGGCGCGAAAAATGGAATGGCCGCCCGCCAGGGCTTTGGTAAAGTACTCGCGGTCCAGGCCGATGTGCAGGGCGACGGCCTTCATAAGCTCATTGCCAATCGCCTCGAGCTTCACGTAGGCGTCGTGAATCACGTCGTCCATTCCCGACACCGCCGCGTTTACGGCGACATTGGGCATCAGTCCGCGCGCTTCGGCGTTCATCGGCCCCCACTGAAAAAATTCCTTGAGGTCGGCCGAGGTTTCGCCCTTGGCGTGTTCGACGCCAAACGGCGTAAATCCCCGCTGCCCCTTGGCTCCAGCCAAAATGTAGTCGCGCTTGATCGCTTCGGGAAGCTGAAAAAACTGCTGAACGGCCGTGTACAGTTGCTCGCGGTCGGTGGCACCAAAGCCGTGGTGTTCAATGGCGGCAAAACCAAGGGTACGAAAAGCCGTTCCGAGGGCGTCCGAGAAGGCTTTTTGGGCCTCTGGTCCGCCGTGAGTCCAATCCTGGAGCGAAAGGGTGGGAAGTTGCATACATCAAAGATAGGACGCGCCGTTCCTTTGCAGTATGAAGCACACCCCCAGCCTCGACCTGTACCGTTCGCTGTTTTTGCCCCGCGCCGTCGAAGAACGCATGCTCATTGCCCTCCGCCAAGGCCGAATTTCCAAGTGGTTTTCAAGCTACGGCCAAGAGGCCGTGAGTGTAGGGACCACCTTGGCCATGCACGAAGACGAGTGGATCTGCACGATGCACCGAAATTTGGGTGTTTTTACGGCGCGAAATCTGCCGCTAACCAAACTTTTTGCGCAGTTTCAGGGTCGCGCAACGGGCTACACCAAGGGCCGAGATCGCTCTTTTCACTTTGGCACGCGCGAACACCGGATTTTCGGCATGATTTCGCACTTGGGTGCCCAGCTTGGCGTAGCCGACGGTTTAGCCCTCGCACGAAGCCTCCGCGGGGAAGGAAAGTGTGTGCTGGTTTACACGGGCGATGGCGGCGCCTCCGAAGGCGATTTTCACGAAGCCTTGAATGTGGCGGCGGTGTGGAATTTGCCCGTTTTAATTGTTGTGGAAAACAACCAATGGGGTCTGTCGACGCCGTCGCGCGAACAGTTTGTTTTTGATTCCTTTGCCGTGAAGGGGCCGGCCTACGGCATCGAAGCCCATTCCATTGACGGAAACGATCTTGGAGTGGTTCTCGAGACGGCCCGAGAATTAACGCAATCCATTCGCCAAAATCCGCGCCCGATTTTGCTGGAATGCGTCACCTTCCGGATGCGCGGCCACGAAGAGGCTTCGGGCACCAAATACTACCCCGAAGGACTTATTGAGTCTTGGCAGGCCAAGGACCCGGTGGTTCGCTACCGGCAGGCCGTACTCGATGCCGGTTCCGCTTCCGAATCGGACCTCAAAACCCTGGAAGATTCCCTTGCCGCCGAGGTGCTTAATTCCCTAAATCAGGCCCTCGAAGAACCCAAGCCGGAGTACCGCGAAGAAGACGAACTCCACGACGTCTACGCGCCGGTTCCCACGGGTCCTACGAACGAAGTCCCGCCTTCTTCGGACCGCAAGCTGCGCTTAATTGACGCGATTAAGGAGGGGCTCGATCAGGCGCTCGAGCGCCACGATAATTTGGTTTTCATGGGTCAAGACATCGCGGAATACGGCGGGGTGTTTAAGGCCACCGACGGGTTCGTCGAACGCTACGGCTCGGACCGCATCCGAAACACGCCCCTGTGCGAATCTGCCATTGTAGGTGCCGGAGTCGGATTGTCGGTTGAAGGGTACAAAGCCATGGTTGAAATGCAGTTCAGCGATTTCGTAACAGAAGCCATGACCCAAATTTGCAATCAGGCGGCCAAATTGCACTACCGCTGGGGCCAGCAGGCGGATTTGGTGATCCGAATGCCCACGGGGGCAGGTGTGGCCGCAGGTCCGTTTCACAGCCAGTCCACCGAGGCATGGTTTGCCCGCGTTCCGGGCCTCAAGGTGGTTTACCCGTCCGGACCTGCGCAGGCCAAAGGTTTGCTGCTGCGTGCCTTTGAAGATCCGAATCCGGTGCTGTTTTTTGAACACAAAAACCTGTACCGTTCTGTGGAGGCCGAAGTGGCGCCGGAATACTACAGCCTTCCGTTGGATCGCGCCGTGCGCGTCCGCGAGGGCGAAGCGATCACGGTGATTGCCTACGGTTGGGCCGTGCATTGGGTTCAGGATTGGATGAAGCGAAACGCCGAAGTTTCGGTGGAGCTGATCGACCTGGTTTCCCTGCGGCCCATTGACTGGGCTACGCTGGAGCAATCGGTACGCAAAACCGGTCGGTGCGTGGTGGTCCAAGAGGACACTTTTTTGGGAAGTATTGGCAGTTCGGTGGCCGCCGAATTGCAGTCCCGCTGCTTTACGTCGCTTGATGCGCCCATCGAGGTGGTTTCAAGTGCCGATCTGCCCATACCGTTTTCGGCCGAATTAGAGCGCGGATTTTTGCCGCATGAACGCCTGGAAATGGCCCTAAATCGCTGCGTAAAATTTTAATTAAAAGGAATTGATTTTTTGGTACGATTTCTGCTACATTTGAGCCGGTTCAATTAACCATATAATACGTACTAACATGACTCCATCACAACTCGTTCAGCACTTCCGTGAAAACCAGAATGGCAACAAGACGTTGAAGACGGTTTTCCGCAATCAATTCTTGGGCAAATTTGAAATTGAAGAACTGGAAGGTTTGATCATCTCTTGCGAGAAAGAAATCGCCAAGCGTGCTCAAGCCGAAATCGACGCCCGTATTCAGTGGCTCGAATCTCAGGGATACACGGTATCTAAGTAATTAGGCGCCGTTCCCCGCCAAACCAAAAAATTAAGGGCCCTTCGGGGCCTTTTTTTATTTTATCAACTCGTGGCTAAAATAAAAAAAGCCGCCATTTGGCGGCTTTTGGGAGTGGGCGCACACGGATTCGAACCGCGGACCCTCTGCTTGTAAGGCAGATGCTCTGAACCAGCTGAGCTATGCGCCCCATTGGGGAGTGCAAATATAGTGATGATTGGCAAACCTCCAAATGCTTACGGAAGGAATTCTGGACCCGAGCGGTATATGATGTGGCAATCGTCGCGCCCCACAACATACCACGCGGTGCTCAGTTGGGTGCCCAGCGAATCCTGAACCCGCACGAACAGGCTGTCTCCTTCGAAGCTGAGTGCGTTCATGCTGCCGTCGTCGACCACGGCAAAAAAGCGCTCGTACCCCTCGTCCAGTATGGTCAAGGTGTCTCCAGTACGCCAATTGACGGTAGTGACTTTGCTGGGTAGATTTGCTCCAGTCCACGTAAAGCCCACGCTTCGGAACTCTTCGGTACAAAAGGTTCTCGGCTCGCATGCCTGCAGCATCAGCGCGGCACCCAGCAGTCCAAAATAGTTCATTTGGTCGATTTTTTAAAGTCCAACGAAGCACTGTTCACGCAGTACCTCAAGCCCGTGGCCGTGGGGCCGTCGTCAAACACGTGTCCGAGGTGCCCGCCGCATTTTTTGCATAGGATTTCGGTTCGCACCATGCCGTGGCTGTAATCCGCCTTTTCGGCAACATTGGATTCGGGTCCTTGGGCATCAAAACTGGGCCATCCGCAGTGGGCATCAAACTTGCTGTCGCTCGCAAAGAGCGCCGCGCCGCAGCCGGCACACACATAAGTCCCGGGCTCAAAATGCTTGTCGTACTGGCCGGTTCCCGGGTACTCCGTGCCTTTTTGGCGAAGAACGCGAAATTGCTCGGGCGTAAGCGAAGCACGCCACTCGGCTTCCGTGCGCGCAATGGGGAAGGATTCGTTCTGCATGGGTTTTGGGGTATGTTGGCACGATGCCAAGGGCAGTAGTCCCAAGACACCGAAAGCAAAGCCAATAATCTTCATGCAGCGTACTCCGCAAAATGCGGACCAAAAAAGTGCCCTGGACTGGACTCGAACCAGCACGAGCATAGCTCACCACCCCCTCAAGATGGCGTGTCTACCAATTTCACCACCAGGGCGACACTTTTAAACAGAAGAACGTTTCGTGACTCGACTGGGATTCGAACCCAGGACCCATACATTAAAAGTGTATTGCTCTACCAGCTGAGCTATCGAGTCGTCTCGTAAACGAGGCTGCAAATATAGTAATTACGGGCAAAAACAAAACGCGGTCGCGTAGATTTGTAGGGACGTATGAAAACCTGGTATTTGTGGGGCTACATGGGCTCGGGGAAGTCGAGCCTGGGTCGCGAAGTGGCGCGGTCTTTGGGTCTGGAATTTAGGGACTTAGACGTGCTAATTGCCCACGAAAGCGGCATGAGTATTTCGGACTTCATGGCCGCTCGGGGCGAACTGGCCTTCCGCAAATTGGAGCGCCAGCTGCTGCACGAACAAGAAGGTTTTTCGGGAATCCTGTCGTGCGGTGGAGGAACGCCCTGCTACTACGACAACGCCCACTGGATGCTTGAACACGGCAATACGGCGTACCTATCTGCTTCGGTCTCGTGGCTTCACCAGCGCTTGGCCGCGAGCCGTGTCCGGGGAACGAAGCGCCCGTTGCTGTCGGGCGTTCGCGACGAAGACTTGGCGGAATTTATTGCCAAACACCTCTTTGAGCGCCAGCATTTTTATGCCATGGCGGAACACAAAATATCCGTGGATAAGCTCTCTTCGGCCGATGCCGCGGCACGCCTCGCCGCATTGATTCAGACCAAGTAGGTGGCGCTGGGGGTGCCCCAGTCTACCTCAACGCGTTCGTGCAGCCCCGTGCTCAGCGAAAGACCTTTGATATCTGCCTTAACCGGGTAGCGCTTGTGGTTTCGATCCACCAGAACGGCGGTCGTGATGCGTGCGGTGGGAACGGTTAAAAAATGCGCTACGGCGTAGAGCAAGGTGGCCCCGGAATTCAGCACGTCGTCGACCACCACGATGTGGGCTCCCGACACGTCGGCCGGGAAGGGGGTCGAACGGGTGTCGCCAAGGGAGGGCTCGCGCTTGTTTACCTCCAATTCAATGAGTTCCACCGCCGTTTGCGGCGCTAAATGGGCCATAATGCGCTCCGCAAGCACGTAGCCCGAGTTGCGGATGCCCGCAAGCACGAGCCGTTCCCCTTCGCGGTGGCGCTCCAGAATCTGCCAGGCCATCCGTTCTACGGTCCGAGCCATGCGCGCGTCGTCCAAAATCAGGGTGCGTTCTGCCATGGCCTAAAATTAACGTGTTCCCGCGGTCTTTGCGCGCAGCAGCACGATGGATTCCACGTGAAACGTTTGCGGAAACATATCTACGCCCTGCACGCGCTCCACCTCATAGGCTTCGGCCAGCATGCTGACGTCGCGTGCTTGGGTCGAGGGATTGCACGAAACGTAGACCAACTTGGGCGCCTTAATCCGTGCAAGTTCGGCCACTACCGCAGGGTGCATGCCTTCGCGGGGTGGGTCGACCACCACCACATCCGGAGCGCCGTGTCGGGCCACGAATTCGGGGGTGAATAGGCGACGCATGTCGCCCACCTCAAATGCCGTGTTGGTGATTCCGTTGCGCTCGGCGTTGCGAACCGCGGCTGCGACCGCCTCGGGGACGCTTTCCACGCCCACCACCTTGGCGGCAACCTGCGCCATAAACAGGGCAATGGTGCCGGTGCCGGTGTACAGGTCGTACACGGTTTCGCCGCCTTGGAGGTCCGCCGCGCTAAGGGCTTCGGCATAAAGCCGGTGCGCCTGCACGGGATTGGTTTGGTAAAACGATTTGGGGCTGATCAAGAACCGCAGTGCGCGACCGCCGTCAATGGCCGAATCCATGGTTTCTTCCAGGGCTTCCACGCCGTGAAAGAGGTGCAGGTCTACGTCGTACATCGAGTCGTTCACCTTTTCGTTAAGGCCCCAGTACAGGCTGACCAGGCGGTCGAATCGCTCGGTCATGCGGTGCATTAACGTGAAGCCGTCTGGCCCGGGGTGTTCGCCCCACTGGATAATCAGCATCCAGTCGCCCGCTTGGTTGCTGCGCAGCATGGCGGTCCGCAGGGCGCCCACTTTGGCGCGCGGATGCCAAAAGCTCAATCCAAGCGCTAGGGCTTCGTCGCGCAGGGCGTTTCGAATCTCGTTTCCGTAGGCCGGAATCAGGTGGCAGTCCTGAACATCCAAAATTTTATCCCAAAAACCGGGAACGTGAAAGCCAAGCCCGGGTTCGGTTTCGGCTTCGGGATTGGCGTCGAGTTCGCCTCGGGTCCGCCAGCGGTTGCTGGTGAAGCTGAATTCGGTTTTGTTGCGGTAGCGGAACGGGGTGGGTGCCGGAACAAAGGGGCGCCATTCCGCCTGGTCTCGGGATACCCCGCCGACGCGAACCAGCTGCTCTTCGACTTCATGGCCCTTGAATTCGGCCTGGCTGGGGTAGCCTAAGTGCTGCCAGGGACAGCCGCCGCAGGACTCCGTGTGGGCGCAGGAGGGCGCCACGCGAAGGGGCGAAGCCTCGACGACCCGATCCACGCGACCTTCGTAAAAGTTCTTTTTTCGCTTCAGTACGCGAACGTCCACCACGTCGCCCGGGGCGGCTCCGCGCACCAAAACCGTTTTGCCGTCGGCCGACTTGCCCACGGCCACACCGCGCCCTCCGGCTCGGTCCACCTTAATGTTTTCGAGAATCACCGGGCAAAGGTAGGGCGCTATCTTTGGGTAAATCCTTGACCCATGAAGCCCCACGACTACATCGCACGCGAAGATCGATTCGGAGCCCACAACTACCACCCACTTCCGGTCGTGCTGCAGCGCGGAGAGGGCCCCTATGTTTGGGATGTTGAGGGCACTCGCTACTACGATTTTTTGAGTGCCTACAGCGCGGTAAACCAAGGCCACAGCCATCCGCGCATCGTGGGTGCGCTGGTTGATCAGGCACGGACCTTGGCCCTGACGTCGCGCGCCTTCTACAACGACCAGCTCGGCGCAATGGAAGAGGCTCTGGCCACCCGCTTTGGCTACGACAAGGTTTTGGCGATGAATTCCGGGGCGGAGGCCGTGGAAACGGCGCTTAAGCTGGCCCGCCGCTGGGCGTACGACGTAAAGGGCGTGCCCGACAACCAAGCCCTCATTTTGGTGGCCAGCCAGAACTTTCACGGCCGCACCTCGACCATCGTTTCGTTTTCAAGCGATCCCGATTCCTACGGCGGATTTGGACCCGCTATGCCCGGCTTTCAGATTATTCCCTACGACGACTTAGCCGCACTGGATGCGGCATTGGCCAACCCCAATGTGGCCGCCTTTTTGGTGGAGCCCATTCAGGGCGAAGCGGGCGTCTACGTGCCGACCGAGGGCTACATTTCCGGTGCCGCCGCGCGGTGCAAAGCCGCCAACGTGCTGTTTATGGCCGACGAAATTCAAACCGGAATCGGTCGAACCGGGGCCTGGCTTGCGACCTGCGGGGCGTGCAGTTGCTCCGGCGGTCGCTGCGAGCGCGATCCACAGACCTACGTGCGGGCCGACGTACTCATATTGGGCAAAGCCCTATCGGGCGGAGTTTATCCCATTTCGGCGGTGCTCGCCGACGACTCGGTGATGCTCACCATCAAGCCGGGTCAGCACGGTTCGACCTTCGGCGGCAATCCCGTAGCCGCCCGCGTGGCGCAGGTGGCCTTGGACGTAGTCGAAGACGAGCAGCTGATGCAGCGCGCACGCCGTCAGGGCGAGCACTTTCGCGCGACACTCCGCCGCGAACTGGGCAGCCATCCGCTTGTCGGTACGGTGCGCGGACGCGGACTCCTGAACGCCGTCGTGATCCATTCCCCGGCGGATTCCCACGTTGCTTGGGACCTGTGTCTGGCCATGGCGGCCGAAGGGGTCCTCGCAAAACCAACGCACGGAAACATCATTCGCTTTGCGCCCCCCTTGGTGCTCACCGATGCCGAACTGGACGACGCCCTGGACCGCATTGTGCGAAGCGTTAAAAAGTTTCGCGTTTCGTAAACAATTCAAAACCCGCATGGTTAAATTATAGCCCGCGGGAGGTTGGCGGATTTCGGTCCGCCAGGTGTATAGGGTAGTTTTCTCCCGCGGGCTTCCCTTTTTTTACGGTGCCCTCATTCGTGCGCAGGCCACGTCGCCATCCAGTCTTGGTACATGGCGTTGAAGTGCGTGCGCACCTTTTCCAAAAAATCCGGCGTCACCGTCGCCCAGACTGCGCTCGGGCTGGCGAAGCGATCGATCGGATATCGGTAGGTCTGCTTCATGGGTCCAGCCTCGATTTCGACGAGGTAGTTGCTGCCAAAGTGAAAGAGCTGAATGCGAAACGTGGGGTGGGGGAGTTGGTCGACGATGCGCACGATGAAAAGTTAAAAATCAGCCCTAAAGCTTAGATTAATCAAGCGGTTGGTCAGGTAGTTGGGCACGGCATAGTAGCTCGCCGTACTGATGTCCATGACCCAAAAATAGCTGGCGGTGTTGCGGATTTCCAGCAAATTATAGACTTCCAGGGCAAGGCGCGGGCGAAGCCCCTTCCACGTCGGCAGCACGCGCTCAAACCCCAAGTCCATGCGCCGGTAGGGCGGGGCCTTAAACGGCTTGGCATTCTCCAGCGGAAGGCCAAACGGAAAACCGCCGGTTACGCTGGTAACCAGGTAGACCCGATTTTGCGGCTGGCCGGGAAGGTGGTCTTCGACCCGCATGCTGAAGGCATAGCGGTAGTCCGTTCCGCGCCGCTGCCAGTCGCCGCCGTCGAATTTTTCGCGCACCCGAAACAGCGAAAGCGAAACCCAGGATTCCGCGTCCCCCACCCAGGTGCTGTGCAGCTGCTGGTCAAGGCCGAAGGCCACGGCCGTTCCGGGCTGGGTTCCGAGGTAGCGTATCCGCATGCCGTCCTGTTCGAAGGCAAATGCACGGTCCTGGTACTTGAGGTAGGCCTCGGTTTGGTACATCCAGGGGCGGCCCTTGCGCGTTCCAAAGCGTTTGTAGCCGAGGATTCCGTGCCAAGCGTGCTGCATGCGGGACTCGGTTTCGAGGCCGTTGGCGGTCCAGTTGCGGAGTTCACGTACGCTGGCCGTCTGCGCGTAGCTGCCCGCATTCGCGTAGGCGGACCACGACGCTCCGCCCTGAGGCGAAATCGAAAACGACGCCCGGGGACTCCAGCGCCATTCACCCGACCGGCTGTCGCGAATCAGCCGCTGCCCCAAGCGCAGGTGCAGGGTGTGCCCGCCGTGCTTCCAGCTGTCGCTGTAGGTAGTTGAAAGCCAGTGCTTGGTGTTGCGCAGTTGGCCTTGACTTTGCAGCACCGAATACAGTTCCAGGCTGGAATCGGGTACGTAGCTGGTGTCGTTGGGGCCGAGGACGACCAGCGTGGGCTGGTGCATGAGGCTGTAGCCGGCGGAATCCAAGTTGATCCATTCCGAAACGCGGTCTTGGGCGAGCTGAAGGCGCTGCCCTACCGTCCAATTTAGCTGGGCGGTCTCGCTGAGCAGGTGGCTGCCGCGAAGGGCGGTATGCAGGTCGCGGACCCAAAGATCGTTGCGCGCGTAGCGCTGGAAACCGCCGCTGCCGCGCAGGTAGCTTAATTCCCCAAACTGATCCGAACCCATGTTCGTGTTGACGTCCCCGAGTCGGTAGGCCGATTCCACGTCGGAATGCTCGACCTCAAGGGCTTGGGACCAGCTCGCCTCGGCGTCGATCACGCTCCGAAGCCCCAGCGCGCGGCGCGTCCGCCAGCCGGCGAAGGCGTTTTGGAATCCGTAGTATTCGGTCCCGGCCATGGCCACCTGAAGGCGCAGCACCTGAGTTACCGTACCGAATTCGGTCGTTCGGCTGGTGGGCGCGAGGCGGAAGCCGTTTTGCTGGGCGATTCCCAGGAACTCGTGCCTCCAGGCGCCCTGTCGGTGGCTCCACACGATTTGGGCATCGCGGGAATCCGCCCGAAAATCGCCCGAAACATCGCCGGTGCGCGCAAAGAGCACGTTGCTCCGGTAGCGAAGGCTTACGCCCAGATTGCCGGCCCATACGGTTGCTCCGCCGGAGTAGCCTCCGAGTCGAACGCGCCCGCGCAGCGAATCGCTTCGTCCGTAGTTGACTTCCAGGGCCGACGAAAGTTTGTCGCCGAGTTCCGCGTGAAATCCGCCCGCCGTAAAGGTCAGCGACGAAACCAGGTCGGGGTTGAGCACGCTCAGTCCCTCTTGCTGGCCCGAGCGCGCGAGCTGCGGACGGTAGAGTTCAAATCCGTTGACGTAGACGAGGTTTTCGTCGTAGGTTCCGCCGCGCACGCTGTACTGGCTGCTGAGTTCGTCGCTGGCAACTACGCCCGGCAGGGTTCGAAGCAAGGCCTCGACCGAGCCCGTAGGGGTTCCCAAACCGGCAAGCGTGCTGGATTTCACCCGAACCTCACTGGCGGCGGGGCGCACGCGCTGCCCGGTGACCGTGGCCTCCTGGAGCTGGGTTCCGCGCGGGGTGGTGTCGTTGAGCGCAGCCAGCAGCAGCGCAGAGGCCAGCAAACCCAAGGTTTAGCGCTTTTTGAGGGACTGAAAAAACTGCGCCCAGGCAAAGGGGTCGCTCAGGCGGCCAAGGATGGCCGAGGCGCCATTGGCCCCGTAGAAGCGGCCCGAGTTGTAGAGTTGCTGCTCTTGAGCCTGAATGATGTAGCGCTGCATTTCGTTTGAACTCATACCCATGAGGGCGGCCTTCTCCTTAAGTGCTTGGATGGCAAGGTTTTGCAGGGCTACGTCGCGCTCGGTGGTCTCTATCTTCATGCGCAGCAGTTCGCGGTTGAGGTCTTCGGGGCGAGGCCAGGGGTAGAGCGTGACTTCGTCGAGCTCCACGGTATTCCAGCGCATGAATACGGTGGCCAAATAGCCGGTTCCGTGCAGGCTGTCGGGCACCCAAAGCAGCTCGTCCTCAAAGCCAAACCGACGAAAGCGCAGCGTGTCTCCCGGAACCGCCGTAATCGAAAAGAAGCCGTCTTCGCCCGACGTCGTCGTGGTGGAACGCCCCAGTATCCAAAGCCGTGCGTTGGGAATGGTTTGAAGGGTACTGTCGCGCGTGAGAATCACGCCGCTTACCTGCACCACCGATTGGCCCGCAAGCGGCGCCGACAGGGCCATCAGCGCGAGGAACATCCACTTATTCATAATATATGGGTAAAGGTAGTCAGGTTGCCGAGCTCGTCCTGTACCTGGAGTTCGAGTTGCCCGATTTCGGATCCGGCGTCGACCCAGAGCGCGTTGGCCTTGGCGTCCAGGTAGGCCCAGACCCACGCCCCGTTGATTGAAGCGCGCACGATTTCCACGTCCAGTTCGTCGCGAACCTGAATCCAAACCCGCCCGCTGGGCTCCCGCCGCAGAAACCGGCATTCGGGCCCCTCGGTATCGACGCGCACGTCGCCAGATCCCAGGGTTTTCGAGGTAAACCGAATGCCCCCTTCGATTCGCGTACCCGGAATTTTGGCGGACCCCCGCCCATCCCGAACCGCGAGGTAGGTTTTGTCCCACAGGGAATCCGCCAGCTGATCCGGGTGCCATTCGTAGCGCACGGGTTTAAGGGCTGCGGCGTCCGGGGCCACCACGACGCGGCGGTCTTCTGCCCGAAAGCTCAGGTTTTGGTCCCATGCCAGGGCCTGGGCGGGCAGCTCCAAGCTCCAAGATTCCGATTCAAGCAGTTTGCGCGGCTGGACGGCGCGCAGTTCCCGGGATTGGAGGCGAACCGGACCGCTCCAAACGACGGAATCCCCAGAGTTCACCGTCAATCGGTAGCGTCCGGGTTGGTTCGGCAGGCTCAAGTGGACATGCCAGCCCGGTGCCGGTTGGGTGGGCGTGGGGTGAAGCAGGAATCCCCGCACTCCCTGCTGGCTGTGCAGGCTGAGCGCCAAGCCCGCGTCGGCACCCCGCTGCACGTCAAAACTCCAGCGCGACAGGGCCCATTCCGCCCGAAGGCTGTCGTCCACGTAGACCGAAAACCCTTGTTCGGGCAGGGTAACCGCGAGGTCGTACCAGGACGAAACCGATAGGGAATCGCCTGCGGGGCGCCAGCGTTCGTTTTGGCGAGCCCAAAGCCTTGGTTTTGCCACGGGGGTAGGTACCCGCAGCCCCAAGGGGATGGGGTTCAGAATTTCTTCGCTGGCTTGGTCGCGAAGTTCAAAGTGCAGGTGGGGCCCGCCCGATGCGCCCGTGTTGCCCGATGTGCCGATCACGGAACCCTCCGGTACGGTTAAAAATCCGCGTGGAGGATACAGGTCAAGGCGGTATTCGCCGAGGCGTTCGGCCTGGGTTCGAACGTAGGCCCAAATCTCGGGACTGAAGGACTCCAGATGGGCGTACACCGAAGTGTGGCCCGTGGGGTGATCCAGGTACAGGGCCCAGCCGTAGCCGTCGGGTCGAATGACGATTCGCCGAACCCAGCCTTCGGCCACCGCATACACGTTTTTTCCGGTAGTGCCGCCCGTTCGCAGGTCAATTCCGCTGTGAAAGTGGTGGTTGCGCAGTTCAGCCAGTTCGCCCGAGACCGACAAGGGTTCATCAAGCGGTTGGACGCGAATCTGGCCAAGAGCCGCGAACGGGGCCAAGGCAAGCAACCATAAACGTAGGTGGGGCATGACCCCAAGATAGAAATTCCCGTGCCAAACTGCTACCTTTGGGGTATGGCAGATTCCGCAGACCGCATTGGCATCATTCAGGGACAGGTGCACGACCTGATTTCGAAATACCGGTTTGCGATTACGGAGTTGGAGCAGCAGGCTCAAGCCATTGCGCAGCAGGACCGTAAGGTGCTTGAATTGCAGCAGCAGATCAAGGCCTTGCGCAGCGAAAACGAAGAGCTGCGGCTGCTGCAGTCCTTTACGGGCGACGCGGCCGCTCGAGCAGACCTGGTCAAACGCCTAAATGCCTGGTCCCGCGAAATCAATCAAGCTATTGCGAAGATTCAGCCATGAGTTCCGATACCATTCGCATCAACGTCGCCATTGGCGGCAGGACCTATCCCTTGACCATTCCGCGCCACGAAGAGGAGCAGGTTCGAAAGGCGGTATCCTTGATTCAGGGTACGATTTCGCGCTTTGAGGAGCGCTACGCCGTGGGCGACAAGCAAGATGCCCTAGCCATGTGCGCCCTACAGTTGGCGAATCAGGCTGCGGGCATGCAGTCCGCCGGCGACCATTCCGGGGCAGAAGACGAGCGCTTGAAGCAGATTCAGGGCCAGCTCGACGCCGTTCTGGGTACCCGGCGTACCGCCCTTTAGCGGCTTAAATCCAATACTTCGGGGTCAATCGCGTTGCGCAGCGACCAGTAGGCTTGATAGGTCTCGGACCAGGCTTGACGTCCGGCAACCGCGGCTTCAAGCCAACCGCGTTCTGCGAGGTAGTGTTCGCACCAGCGCCGAACGGGCGAAGGGGTTGGGATCCAATCGTCTACCAGTTCGTGTTTTTGGGCCAGTTCGCGAACGCCTTCGGTCCACGGCCATGCGACCATAGCCCGTCGGCCTACCTGCGCGGCGAGCCCGAAATCGAGCACGTCGTCAAAGACAAAGGCCCAATCGCTCGGGCTCTGGCTCCAGCGTTCCGTCAGCAGGGGGATGGCCTTGGTCTTGTCGCGGGCGTAAAAAAGGAATTGGTCGATGTGTTCGCGCTGGGCCACGTGTTCGGCGGTGAGGTTGCGCTCCCCGGTAACAAGGGCGACGCGAAGCATTTCTCCGGTGTGCAGGTAGTGCCCAAAGCGGAGCAGGTTGAGGCCCATGGTGTCGTGTTCGCTGAACTCGGAATGGCCGTCGGGGCGCTTTCGCCCGTCGGTCCAAACGCCGTCCCAGTCGAAGATGAGGCCGCGAACCATGCTCAGGAGTTTAGATCTTGTATGTCAATCAATCCGAGCGCTTTACCTGATTCATCCTCAACCAAAAGTTGATCTACTTTGGTTTCGGCGAACCGACGGTACGCGTCGTTGAGCAGGGCCGACGAAGCAACGGCATGCGGTGCCTTAAGTGCGTGCGCCGAACGAAGGCTGGCGTGGACGTCCAAGGTTCCCTGGCGCTCCATAAGTCGGCGGAGGTCGCCGTCGGTAAACAACCCGACGGCACGGCCCTGTTCGGCCAGTACTACGGCTCCGAGTCCGCTCACGGTCATGGCCACAAGTGCGTCCCGAACGGGCGTATCGGGAGATAAAATCGCTTGGTCCGGCCGCAGCACGTCGGCAACCCGAACCGTCATGCGGCGGTGGTCTTCGTCAAACTGGGCGGTACCGAGGCTCGTAAGGTGGTTGTTGGGCAGCTGCTGGGCCACCGACCAGGGAACCGTAACGGCGTCGACGCCCAGGTCCATGGCGTTGCGCACGTGTTCGCTGTGGCGCACCGACGAAAACATGACCTTCGAAGCGTAACCGTGCCGATCCTTGAAGGCAACAATGGAATCCACTAAGGCCAAAGCATCGGTTCCCTGATCCTGAAGGCGTCCGACCAAGGGACAGACGTAGGTCGCCCCGGAATTCATGGCCATGTAGGCCTGCTGCGGGGTGTAAATGAGGTGGACGTTGGTCATAATGCCCTCTTTGCTGAGGTGCGCGCAGGCTTCGACGCCGTGCAGCGAAACCGGAATCTTGAACACCGTAGTTTCGCGCGGCATGCCCAGCGCCAGCAGCCGGTGGGCTTCGGCCACAATTTCGCTCGCGGACGATCCCAGGGCCTCAACCTGAATCACGGGAACGTGCTTCGAGGTCTCGAGCAGCCAGGCATCGACGTTCGCAACTCCTTGACGCTGAAGGAAGGTAGGGGTAGTCGTAAGGCCGTAAAAAATGCCGAGGGTAAAGGCGGCCGAAATCTCGTTCGGATTCGCGGAGTCGAGGTACAATTCCATGGGGCCAAAGTACGAAGCCTGTGCGTACTTTGCAGGCTAAAGCCCTTGTGTAGTCTATGAAGAAGCTCTTGGTTGCCAACCGCGGCGAAATTGCCCTGCGCATCATGCGTACCGCTCGCCAAATGGGAATTGCTACGGTTGCGGTGTATTCGGAAGCGGACGCCGACGCGCCCCACGTTCATTTTGCCGACGAAGCCTACTTAGTGGGCCCCGCGCCGAGCAACCAAAGCTACCTTAATGTTGCGGCCGTCGTGGCGGCCTGCAAGGCCTCAGGGGCCGACGCCGTGCACCCGGGGTACGGATTTTTGAGCGAAAATGCGGATTTCGCCGAGCGCATTCAGCGCGAAGGCATTATTTGGGTGGGCCCCCCAGCCTCGGCAATTCGCGTGATGGGCGACAAGCTGTCGGCCAAGGCCGCGGCGGCCCAGTTTGACGTTCCCTTGGTGCCGGGCAGCGACGGGGCCGAAAAATTCGTCACCTCGCCCCGCCACATCGAAATCCAGGTGCTGTCGGACCAGCACGGTACCCACCTGCACCTCTTTGAACGCGAATGCTCGGTGCAGCGCCGCCACCAAAAAGTGGTGGAAGAGGCTCCGAGTGCCATTTTGTGTCCGGAACTCCGCGCGCAAATGGGCGATGCGGCGGTTAAGGCCGCCCAAAGCTGCGGCTACGTCGGCGCGGGCACCGTGGAATTCATTTTTGATGCGAGCGGAGCCTTTTACTTCCTCGAAATGAACACCCGCCTGCAGGTGGAGCATCCCGTTACCGAAGAAGTCACGGGACTCGACCTTGTGGCCGAACAGATTCGCATTGCCCGAGGCGAAAAACTTCCGTACCGCCAAGAAGACCTCAAGCTCAACGGCCACGCCATCGAACTGCGCGTGTACGCCGAAGACGTGGCCAACAACTTTGCGCCCGATACCGGGGTGCTGGAAGTCTACCGCCGCCCGACAGGTGCCGGAATCCGCGTCGACGACGGGGTGCGCGAAGGCCAGGAGGTTTCGGTCTACTACGACCCGATGCTGGCCAAGCTCATCGCTTGGGGCCCGGACCGCGAAACGGCCCGGCAGCGCTTGCTGGCGGCCATTGATCGTTATGCGGTGGTCGGCGTTAAGAACACCCTGCGCTTCGGTCGCTTCATCCTGGAGCATCCCGATTTCGTGAGCGGACACTTTGATACGGGCTTCGTTGCCAAGAATTTCACGCCCGAGGCGTTGGAACCGCGCCCCCAGGGTGCGGAATGGGCCGCAGCCCTCGCCGAGTACTACCGTCCGCAACCCGCGGCACCGCCCGTAGCACCAAGTCTATGGAAAACACGCCACGGATTATGAGGAGCCTCGCCTGGATGGGGTTGCTGCTTATGGGCTGGGGTGCTTGGGCTCAGGAAGTACCCACGACCTACAAAGGGGAGAAGGGGAAGGGGTCCGTCATTGAAGGCGACACGATTCCCTGGGTGTTCTTAGATGAAATACTGGTGGTGGACAAGCCCACCTTTACCGACGTCGAGGCACGGAAGCGCTACCTGCTGCTCCGCCGTAGGGTGCTCAAGGTTTATCCCTATGCCAAGGTAGCCGGGGAACGCTTGGACTCCCTGAACATGCGCTTGGCTCGCGAAAAGTCGGCGCGCAAAAGGGCTAAATACACCAAGCAGTACCAGGATTTTTTGGAACAGCGCTTCGAAGCGGAGCTCCGCAAGCTCACCCGTTCCGAAGGACAAATTCTGTGCAAGCTCGTGTACCGCGAAACCGACCAAACGGTGTTTCAGTTAATTCGCGAGTACCGAAATTGGTTTACGGCCGTCGGCTGGAGCGTGACCGGCTCGTGGTACGACATCAACATCCGAAAGGAATACGATCCCAAGCACAACCAAGAGGACGCCTTGATTGAGAAAATCCTTCGGCGCTCCTTTGCGCTGGGCGACCTCAAGGAGCGCATTCCCATGGATGTTCACGGCAAACCCCGACCCCGTCGATGAAGGGGCATTGGGTGGCTCCGCTCTCGGAGTGCGGCATCGGATCGGCCCTAGCGGACCTTCGGTCACGTGGTCTGGACCGCGCGCCCATGACCCAGGCCCTTTCCGCCGACGCCATGCGCCTCAGGGCGCGCGAATTCCCGGTGCAGCGCCGTGCGCTGCTGGCCTCCGTGCTCCGCGACCAGTGCGGTCCCAACCCCACCGCGCTGCAGCGTGAACTGCTGGATCGGCTGGCCCAGCCCGACGCGGTGACCGCGGTGGCGGGCCACCAACTGGTCACGGCGGCGGGCCCCCTGTACGTGCACGCCAAAATTGCCGAAACCGAGGCCCTTGCGGCCCACTGGACCGCTCAGGGAATTCCGACCGTCCCGGTGTTTTGGATGGCCAGCGAGGACCACGACCTCGACGAGATCCGGCGCATTTTTTGGCGCGGCAAACCCGTCGGGTCGTGGGCGCAGCCGGCGGAGCCGCTGCGCAGCGGCGCGGTACGCGCCGACCTCGCGGCCCAGGCGCTGCAGCAGTGGATCGCGTCGAATGAGCTTCCGGAGCCCGTGCGCTGGGCGGCATCGCAGTGCGAGGACGCCTACCGCACGTCGACCAACCTCGCCGACGCCACGCGCCAGCTGATGGGGCGGCTTCACCCGGGAGTTCTGGTGCTGGATGCGTCGGATGCGCGGCTGAAGGCGGCGGCGGCGGAGCTTTGGGAAGACGAAATCCGCAACCAAACCCTATTTGGAACGGCGGCCGAGGCGGCGAAGCCCTGGGGAGGTACCGAGCCTCCTGTTCCCATGCGCCCTTCCGCGCTTTTTGCCCTGGACGCCCAGGGCCGGCGCTACCGCATGGACCGGAACCCCGACGGACACTGGCTCCGAGCCGACGGCATGCGCCTGGGCCGCGATGCCGACGTCGCTGCCTGGGCCCGAACGACGCCCGAGGAAGTCAGCCCCAATGCGCTGCTTCGCCCGGTGTACCAAGAGTGGATTTTGCCCAACGCAGCCTACACCGGCGGGGCGGGCGAATTGGCCTATGCCTACCAACTGGCCCCGTATTTCGCCCAAACGGGCATGAAACACGGCGTTTGGCGCCTGCGCCACAGTGCGGCCTGGCTGCCCGCCAATGCCCAAAAAGCGATCCGGACCTTGAAGAACGAAACGCCGAATTTCCGAGAAGCTGTTCCGGAATTTAGGGGTCCCTGGAACGTTCGCGAGGTTCGGTCGGAGCTGCTACACCACCTGGGAGCGCCCGAAAAGGACCTCCGGCCCGTGCTCGAGGCCGTATCGCCCGCGATTCACGCCCACTATTCGCAGCCTGGCTTGGAACGCTCTGCGGCCGCGTGGTTGCAGCGCATCGAGCGCGAAGAGGCCCGCATGCGCGAACGACTTCGTCGGGAAGTGGCGCAGCGCGAGTCCGTGCAGCTCCGGCGCCTGGACGTCTTGGCCGAAACCTTGATGCCCTCCGGTCAGCTTCAGGAGCGGATTTGGACGCATTTTGACCTGGTGGAGCAGGGCGGTTCCGACGCCGTAGACGCCTACCGAGCGGCCTACACCGAAGATCCCCACTGGGACGCGCTCGGTTGGTGGGAATTCCGCTAATTGGCGAAGCCGAGCTCCTCGGGGCGCCGTACTTTTGCTCCCATGACCGACGCCATCTTGATCCTCGACTTTGGTTCGCAGTACACCCAGCTGATTGCTCGCCGCGTGCGCGAACTCAATGTCTACTGCGAAATTCATCCGTTTCACCACATTCCGGAGGACTGGAAGGCCAAGTTTAAGGCGGTTATTTTGAGCGGTTCCCCCTTTTCGACCCTAGAAGAAGGGGCGCCCAATCCCGACTTGAGTGGGTTTTACGGTCAAGTTCCGTTGCTGGGCGTATGCTATGGGGCTCAATTTATGGCCCATACGCGCGGCGGAAAGGTTGCGCGCAGCACGCACCGAGAGTACGGCCGTGCCCACCTCAACCCCGGCTCGGGTGCATCGCGCCTGCTGGCCGGAATCCCCCAGGGCAGTACGGTGTGGATGAGCCACGGAGACAGCATTGTGTCCCTTCCTGCCAGCGCGGTCATTGAGGCCACGACCGACAGCATTCCGGTGGCTGCCTACCGCTTTGCGGACGAAGAAACCTACGCCATTCAGTTCCACCCCGAGGTCGTGCATTCCGAACACGGAACGCAGCTGCTGCGCAACTTCATCTACGAAATTGCCGGTTGCGCCCCCACGTGGACGCCGGCCAGCTTCATCGACGAGACCGTAGCGGCCCTTAAGCAGCAAATTGGCGGCGGCAAGGTGGTCTTGGGCCTCAGCGGAGGCGTCGATTCTACGGTGGCCGCGGTATTACTCGACAAAGCCATTGGCGACCGCCTGCACTGCATTTTTGTCAACAACGGCTTGCTGCGCAAAAATGAGTTCGAGGGCGTGTTGGCCCAGTACGAGCACCTGGGCCTCAACGTGGTGGGCGTGGACGCCAGCGCCGAGTTTTACGCGGCCCTCGCCGGCCACGAAGACCCCGAAGCCAAGCGCAAGGCCATTGGTCGAACCTTTATCGAAGTGTTTGACCGCGAGGCCCACCGCATTCAGGGTGTGGAATTCCTCGGTCAGGGAACGATTTACCCCGACGTCATCGAGTCCGTCAGTGTGAACGGCCCGAGCGTAACCATTAAATCGCACCACAACGTCGGCGGCTTGCCCGATTTCATGAAGCTCTCGATTGTGGAGCCCTTGCGGAGTCTGTTCAAGGACGAGGTGCGCCGCGTGGGCGCCGCCATGGGGCTGAAGCCCGAACTGCTTGGCCGCCATCCCTTCCCGGGACCGGGTCTTGCCATTCGCATTCTGGGTGAGGTGACCGCAGATAAAGTGGCGATTCTTCAAGAGGTCGACCACCTCTTTATTCAGGGACTCCGCGACGCCGGCCTGTACGACCAGGTCTGGCAAGCCGGCGCCATTCTGCTTCCGGTTAAGTCGGTGACGGCATGACGGCGGATTGGGTGCACTTGCCCTATGACTTTTTGGCACGAACTTCGAACGCCATCATTAACCAGGTTCGCGGCGTAAACCGGGTCGTCTACGACATCAGTTCCAAGCCGCCCGCAACCATCGAATGGGAATAAAGATTTTCGCGGTCCTGACCGCCAGCCTGATCCTCCATCAAGGAGTCCATGCGCAGTCTCCGGTACGCTGGGCACTGGTCTTGCCTTTTCAGGTTCAAGCAGATACGGCAGGGGGCAAGGTAGGCCAGCGCATGGCGCTCGAGTTTTATGCCGGATTTAAGGCGGCCCTTGATTCGGCGTCCAGCGCCGAGGAAATAGTCCTGGATTTGTACGACTTTGATGAGGCCACAGGCAGCGTGATCGATCACCAAATCGGGGGCGTTGTTCGGAACTACAACCCCAAGGAATTTATGCTGCTGCAGCAGCAGCGTGACGTGCGCTTCGTGGTTGGCCCCTTTCGCGCCCAGGACTCCGAGGCCCTTGCCCAGCAATCATCGTCGTCGACCTATGTGGTAAATCCGGTCTCGCGCGACCTGTCGGTTCGGGGTAACCCGCAACTGATTGCGGCGGCCCCTCCGCGCTTCACGGAATCTGAGGCCCTTGGTCGGCTCGCGGCGCGCGACACCAAAGCCCGTCCCAATTCGCGAACCGTCGTTTTTGATTTGGGCGACAAGAACAGCGTGCTGCAGCGCAAAGCGTTTTACACGGGTTTTGCTGCGAACGGCGGAGACACGTCCAAAATTCAGAGCTGGGATGGTCGACCAACCGCCAACCTCGCGGAACGCGTCGGGCGCGATGACTTGATCGCGACGCGGTTTGTGCTGCTGGACGACAAGGTGTTGAGTGCCGCGCGCATTCTTCAGGGGCTGCGCCAGCGCCCGGCGAGCCAAACGGAACTGTGGACCGTCAGCACGACCGTCAACAGTCCTTCGCTCGATGCTTTTTTGCTGCTGCGCCAACCCATTGTTTGGGTGCAGACCGATCGTCTGGAGTTCGCGACCTACGACGCCGTGGATGCCCAGATTTCGGACGCCCTTGGCGAATCGCGTTCGCGCTGGGCGTGGCTCGGTTACGATACAGCCCTGATGCTGTTAACCAATGAGCCCGACGGATTTACCGGTCCGCGCCGCCGCTACGAATGGCACCTTGAGCCAAACGGAGGCCAAGTCAACCGGGCAGTAGAGCTTTACCGCTACGACCCCAAGGTGGGTGTGAACCCTGTTAAAATTCCTGCGTTACCCTAGCATGATTGCCGTTGCCATGTTTTTGCTGGCCTACGTCCTCATGGAGGGCGCAGCCTGGGCCGCTCATCGGTTTTTGATGCACGGGCCGCTTTGGACGCTACATGCCGATCACCACACCAAAGAGCCCGGATTTTTCGAGAAAAACGATGCGTTTTTTTTGATTTTTGCGGTTCCTTCGTGGTTGTGCATCATGCTCGGCATGATGTGGTCCGTTCCGGAGTCCACCGCGTTCGGGTTTGGAATAGCCGCCTACGGTCTTACCTACTTTTTGGTTCACGAAATCTTTATTCACCAGCGCTTCCGCTGGTGGGTACACACCGACAATCCCTACTTCCGGGCGGTGCGCCTCAAGCACAAGTGGCACCACAAAACCCTGGGTAAGGAAGGCTCCGCACACTTCGGCTTGCTTTGGGTTCCCTGGAGCATGGTCCGCGAAGAAGCGCGCAAGATGAAGCTCGAACGCCAATCGTGAAGGGACTGTACCTGCTGTTGATGGGATTGACTTTTTTGGGTCCCTTCACCCGAGCTTTTGAGCCGCGCATCCGCTACATCGGCCAAACCAAGCACCTGGCTCTGGCGACCGTCTTCATGATGGCCCTCTTTATTCCCTGGGACGTCGTAAAAACAGCCACGGGCGTCTGGGGTTTTAATCCGCGCTATTTGGTCGGTCCGTCGCTCTGGGGACTGCCCCTGGAGGAGTGGCTCTTCTTCGTGGTGGTTCCGTGGGCAACCTTTTTTATCTACGAAGTGCTGCAGTTGTTTTTTCCGTGGACGCAATCTTCGAAAAGCACCTTTTGGTTTTTGGGTTTGCTCGGCGCCGTCTGTGGGGCGTTGGCATGGGCTTTTCACGACCGCTGGTACACGCTAACGGCCTCACTAGGACTGGCTCTTGGCTGCCTTTGGCTCATTTGGCAACGCCCCTGGTGGACCGCTGCATTCCTGCGCAGTTGGGCGGTCGGATTGATTCCGTTTTTTGCCGTGAACGGAATCTTGACGGGAGCCTTTTTGCCCGAACCCATTGTTTGGTACAACGACGCCGAGAACATGGGAATCCGCATGGGAACCATACCCGTGGAAGACGCGCTGTACGGCACCTTCATGATGATCATGTATGCGGCTGGGGTTCATTGGTCCCGCGCACGCGCCGAAAAGTCGAATGGAATGGGTTAAATTTGCAACCTAATTCCGTTCTATGCTTACTCGCCGCCACCTCCGCATTAAAACAATGCAAGCGCTTTACGCGTACACGCAATCCGATTTAAGCGACGCGCAGCTCGGACTTCGACGCCTGGAGGACAGCATTAACGGAATTTATGAGCTCTACCTTTTTGAGCTTCGAATTTTTTGGCATTTCAAGCACTTTATGGAGGAGCGCCTCGAGATTGAGCGCGCCAAGCAGTTCCCGAATCGCCTTCGCGAGGCGCAGCTGGACCATTTTCTGAACATGCCCTTTTTGGCCCAATTGACGGCGGACGATGAGGTTACCAAGGCCTGGGAGCAGCACCGAACGCATTGGGGCGAATCCGCCGACGTGCTGCGTACCGTGTTTTTTGCGTACTGGGCCGAGTGGGGGGAGACCCTTTTTTGGAACAGCCCCGAGCTGCAGACTCCCGAAGCGCAAATTGCGCACATTCGCCAATTTTACCGAGATTATTTGGCGAATAACGAGGAGTTGCACCAGCACTACGAGTCCCTGAGCATGCACTGGTCCGACGATTTGGATGCAGCCCAAATGATGGCGGTGCAAACGCTTCAAAATGCCCGCAAGAACCGGCCCGTGCTGGTTTCCCTGTACCGCGATGCGGACGATGCACAATTCGCCAAGGAACTCTTTCTGCACACGCTGCGCCACCTTGCGGAATGGCAAGACCGGATGGCCGGGAAGGCCAAGCAGTGGGATTTTGACCGCATGGCCCCAGTGGACCGCACGATGGTTCAAATGGCCCTGAGCGAAATCCTGGCTTTTCCCGAGATTCCGGTTAAGGTGAGCATTGATGAGGCCATTGAGATTTCCAAGCAATACGGCTCGCCCAAGGCGGCGTCGTTTGTCAACGGACTTTTGGATGCCCTGGTAACCGACTTAAAAGCGGACGGGCGCATTCAAAAGCTCGGACGTGGGCTCATTGGTGCCTAATTTTAACCCCATGAAAACAACACCTACTGCTTTTGCTGCCGCGATCCTGCTTTTGGGATCGGCGTGTTCCAACCCCAGCGATCAGATTAAGCCCGAAGAGGAGCGCATGGCCCTCGAGGCCGTACAAAGCGCGGACCTTCCGGAACTTTCGTTTGCCAACGAAACCCACGACTTTGGGAGCATTAACGAAGGCCAGGTGGTGGAAACGGAGTTTCGTTTTACCAACACCGGCAAGGCTCCGCTCATTATTTCGTCGGCCCAGGGAAGCTGCGGCTGTACCGTGCCGGAATACCCCAATGCCCCCGTTGCGCCGGGTGAAGAGGGCGTGATTCGCGTGAGCTTCAACAGCGAAGGCAAGCCCAATCAGCAATCCAAAACCGTTACGCTAACCACCAACGCGGTTCCCAGTACCAAGGTGCTGACGATCACGGCCAACGTAACCCCTAAATCCAAGTAACCATGCATCTTTTTTTACAAGCTCAATCTCAAGGCGGAATCGCAGGCTTCCTGCCGCTAATTGCCATCTTGGCCGTTATGTATTTTTTCTTTTTGCGCCCGCAGATGAAGCGCCAGAAGGAGGAAACCAAGTTCCGCAACGTTTTGGCTAAGGGCATGCGTGTGGTGACCAGCGCCGGCGTTCACGGCAAGATTTCGGACCTCGACGAACACACGTTTGTTCTGGAAACCGAGAACAGCCGGCTCCGCCTGGAGCGTTCTGCCGTGAGCAAGGAGCTGACGGCCGCCCGCTACCCAGAAAGCGCCAAAACGGAGGAGAAGAAGTAGTTTTTCGGCACCCCGAACGAAAAAGGCCCGAGCATCTGCTCGGGCCTTTTTGTTTGGTCGGTTATCGGGACGTTTTAAATGCGCTTAAGTTGTTCCTTAAGCATTTTAAGCTGGTCCGACAGCAAGCCTTTGTCGTCGAGTTTTTTCGCTTCGGTGAGGAGCGTTTGCGCTTCCTGCTTGCGGCGGCGCGACATGGCCATGGCGGCAAGCTGCATTTTAGCCAGAGCCCGATCTTGCTTCATGCGAAGTCCGGTATTGAGTGCCTTGCGCATGAAGGATTCGGACTGACCCAAGTTGGTTTGCGACAGCATGAGGCCCCGCAAGAAGTAGTAGTACGCCAATTGGCCTTTAATGAGGGTTTGCTCCGGGTGCTTGAGGGCGTCAAGCTGGGCCCCCGCCTTGGTGAAGTTCTGGGACCGAACATACCAGAGCGCCAGGAGAATCCGCTCGTTTCGGAAGTGCAGCAGCACGGGGATGCCTGCGAGAAAGGTGAAAAAAATCCCGTTACCCCAGTTCGCCTCAACGAACTGCAGGATGGCTAGGGCAAGCACGGCGGCCGCAATGGCCAGTCGGAGGTAGCGTCGAATCATGGGGCAAAAATAGCGCGGCTTCAGCCGAGGATTTCGATGCGCTTCGTACGGAAGCCGGCTCGCGCGGAATATTCCCGGATTTTTGGGTGGCGGTGTTATCAACCTGGGGTGTTCAAAACTTAGCGGAGCTAACATTGGCTTAATCCGCTATTCGGGTAATTTCATAGCCAACAAATTCATCGTTTATGCCCGCCGCACCCAAAAAAGTTCGCAAAATTTTTGTGCTCGATACCTCGGTAATCCTCTACGACCACAACGCCATCATGAACTTTGAAGAGCACGATGTCGCCATTCCCATTCCCGTTTTGGAGGAGTTGGACGAGTTTAAAAAGGGTTCGGACACCAAGAACTACGAAGCCCGCGAGTTCATTCGAATGCTCGACAAGAAGGCGGAGCATAAATCACTGACGGATTGGATCGCCCTGAACGGAAGCAAGCGCGGGAAGTTCCGGGTGGTCATGGATACGCCCGGTCTTGGGGTCGACGCGACGGCCGTCTACGGCAAGGGAAAAAACGACCATAAAATCCTGAATGCCGCGCTCTACCTGCAGGAGCAGGAGCCTAACCGGCCCGTGGTTTTGGTCACGAAGGACATCAATCTGCGCCTTAAGGCCAAGGCACTGAATGTGGCCGCTGAAGACTACTTAACCGGCAAGGTGAAGGAGACCGATACCGTATTCACGGGGCGGGCCGAGCTCGAAAACTTTCCGGAAAAGCAACTTCAGACCCTGTACGAGCAAAAGCACGTCCCGTTGGATGGGGCACTTAAAACGGTTCAAAAGCTCAACCTGCAGCCCAACCTGTTCTACATCCTCAAGTCCGGAAAAAGCAGCGGATTGGGATTTTTCAACGCGCAGACTTCCGAGATGGAATTGGTTGAAAAGTCCGCATACTATGGAATCAAGCCGCGCAACGCGGAACAAACGTTTGCGCTTCACGCCATCATGAATCCGCACATCAAGCTGGTCACCCTGACGGGGGTGGCCGGTACCGGCAAAACCCTTTTGGCGTTGGCCGGCTCGCTCGAGCAGCGCCGCGATTTCAAGCAGATTTACCTGGCTCGACCCATTGTTCCGCTCAGCAACCGCGACATTGGGTTTTTGCCGGGCGACGCCGAGCAGAAAATCAATCCCTACATGCAGCCGCTTTGGGACAACCTGAAGTACATCAAGAACCAATTTGGCGAGCGCGACCGCAACTACAAGCAGATTGATGAAATGGTGGCCAACGAGAAAATCCTGGTTACGCCCTTGGCCTACATCCGCGGACGTTCGCTAAGCAACGTGATTTTCATCGTGGACGAGGCCCAAAACTTGACGCCCCACGAGGTGAAGACCATCATTACGCGGGCGGGGGAGAACTCCAAGTTCATTTTCACGGGTGATGTGCGCCAAATTGACACGCCCTACCTGGACGAACAGTCCAACGGCCTGAGCTACCTCGTGGATCGCCTCAAGGGGCAACCGCTCTACGCCCACGTTTCGCTGGTCAAGGGCGAGCGGAGTGAGCTGGCGAACCTCGCCAACGACCTGCTCTAGGGCCTCGATCTCCGGAACAAAAAAGGCGGACCCGTGGGCCCGCCTTGGTGCGTTACGTACCGATTTACCGGGGTCCAGCCGCCTTGATTTCGTCGGTGGTGCCGGCTTCGAACTTGGCGAAGTTGTCGCGGAACAACCCTGCTAGGCGCTCGGCTCCCGCGTCGTAGGCCGCCTTGTCCGACCAGGTTTCGCGCGGATCCAGAATATCGGTTGGTACATCCGGACAGGCCGCGATGCGCGCCAGGCCAAATCGGGCGTCGGTCGCCGTCGGAGCGTTGTCCAATTCGCCCGACATGGCAGCCTGAATCAGGCGGCGCGTGTTTTTCAGCGAAATCCGGTGTCCGGTGCCGTAGGCGCCGCCCGTCCAACCGGTGTTCACCAGCCAAACTTGTATGTCGGTACCTTCCAGTTTGCGCATCAGCATTTCCGCGTAGGCCGAGGGGTGGAGGGGCATGAAGGGCGCACCAAAGCAGGCAGAAAAGGCCGCCTTGGGTTCCGTTACGCCGGCCTCGGTTCCCGCAACCTTCGCCGTGTAGCCGCTCATGAAGTGGTAGGCGGCCTGGGCCCGCGTGAGCTTGGACAGGGGAGGGAGGATGCCGTAGGCGTCGGCGGTCAAAAAGAAGATGTGTTTGGGTGCCGGGCCTTGAGACGGCAACACAATGTTATCAATAAAGTCGATTGGGTACGAAACGCGGGTGTTTTCGGTAATCTTCTTGCTGGTGTAGTCGGGAACTCCGGCCGCGTCGAGCACCACGTTCTCGAGGAGGGCACCGGGCCGAATGGCGCGAAAGATGTCCGGTTCTTTTTCTTCAGTTAAGTCAATCACCTTTGCGTAGCAACCGCCTTCGAAATTGAAAATGCGGCCGTCTGGAGTCCATCCGTGTTCGTCGTCACCGATCAGCTGGCGGTTTGGGTCGGCGCTCAGCGTGGTTTTACCCGTGCCCGAAAGGCCAAAAAACAGGGCCGTTGCGCCGTCGTTGCCCAAATTGGCGGAACAGTGCATGGGCAGCGCGTGGTGCTGGGTCGGAAGCAAAAAATTTAGTGCGCTGAAAATGCCCTTTTTCATTTCGCCGGTGTACCCGGTTCCGCCAATCAGAATGGTTTTGTCGTCGAAACTCAGAATGGCAAAGTTTCCTTGGCGGGTGCCGTCGCGCTGCGGGTCGGCCTCGAAACCGGGAGCGTGAAGGATCGTCCACTCCGGGTTAACGTGCTCCAGCTCCGTGGCAGTTGGGCGCAGGAACATGTTGTAGCAGAACAAGTTGTGCTCTGGGAATTCGTTGATTACGCGAAGACTGATCTGCACGGAAGGCTCGGCGCCGGCAAAGGCGTCTCGAACGTACAGGTTTTTGCCGTTCAGGTAATCCAGCACCCGAGCCTTGAGCGCGCGGTAGGCATCCGCTTCGAAGGGAATGTTCACTTTTCCCCACCAAACAAGGTCTTCGGTGTGGGCGTCGCGCACGATGAATCGGTCTTCTGGAGAGCGGCCGGTGAACTTCCCCGTGGGAATGTTCAGCACCCCGTTGGCGGTCAGGGTTCCGCGCCCCATTTCCAGGGCCAGTTTGGTTAGGGTTTGGGGATCAAGTTGGTAGCTAAAGCTAGCGCGGTCTAAGCCAGAAATGCTTAATGCGCCTGCAGAAGGTGTGCGGCTCATGGGTAAACGGTTATCAAGGGTTAATGCAAAGTTAAAGTACCTTGCAGCCTCAATCGACCCTTGTGAAAAAGATCGCTGTCCTCGGTGCAGGCCGTTCCGCCGGCCCGCTTATTGAATACCTCGCCACCCATCCGGATTCCAGCTCGTGGACCGTTTCGGTGTATGACCAAGATGCCGAAACATTAGCGCGAAAAACGGCATCGTTTCGCAACGTTTCGGTCGAGTCGGGCGACCTGCGCAGCACGGAACTTCTGGATCGAATCGTATCCGCCCATGACGTGGTGGTTTCCATGCTTCCGGCCTTCATGCACCTGCCCGTGGCGGAGCGCTGCGTGCGCTTTGGACGGCACCTGGTTACGGCCTCCTACATCAGCCCAGAAATGCAGGCCCTCGATGCCGAAGTTCGGGCCAAAGGACTGGTGTTTGTGAACGAATGCGGGGTGGACCCCGGCATTGACCACATGTCTACCATGGAGCTGCTTCATCGGCTGCGCCGCGAGGGTGCTCAGGTTACGTCCTACGAGAGTTTTTGCGGCGGAATCCTTGCTCCAGAAAGCCCGGCAAATCCCTGGTCGTATAAGTTTACGTGGAATCCGCGCAACGTCGTGCTTGCTGGCGCGGGCGGTGCGGTCCATTTCGTTCAAGAGGGTCAATTCAAGCACATTCCCTACCACGAGGTCTTTCGCCGAACGGAATTTCTGGACATTCCCGGCTACGGACGCTTTGAGGCCTATGCGAACCGCGATTCGCTGAAGTACCAGTCGGCCTATGGCCTCGAAGGCATTGGGACCATGTACCGCGGAACCCTTCGCCGTCCGGGCTTTTGCCGCGCGTGGGACGTGTTGGTGAAGTTGGGTGCAACCGACGACAGCTACCCCCTGGAGCACGTGGATGCCATGACGCACCGCGACTTCCTCAATACCTTTTTGGCCTACCGTCCGACCGACAGCGTGGAGCTCAAGCTCATGCACTACCTGAACATCAGCCAAGACTCCGACGTCATGGAACGGCTGGAATGGCTCGGACTTTTTGCCGATGAGCCCGTGGGCCTCTCCGAGGGCACGCCCGCCCAGGTCCTTCAGCAGATTCTAATGAAAAAGTGGACCATGACCGACGCCGACGTCGACATGCTCGCCATGATTCACCGAATCGAGTACACACAAAACGGCCAGCGCCATCGCCTGCAGTCGTCGCTCGTTGCCAAAGGAGTGTCTGCGGACGTTACGGCGATGTCGTACACCGTGGGTTGGCCTGTGGCCATGGCAACCCGCTTGGTTGCCTTGGATTTAATTCCGGAACGGGGCGTCCTGATGCCCAATATTCCGTCGCTGTATGAGCCGATTTTGGCCGAATTGGGCGGGCGCGGAATCCGTTTCGACGAGCGCGATCAAAGGCTGTAGAGCTCCTCGGGAGCCTTTAGGTACAGAACTTTAGCTTTTTTATCTACCCGTTCGATGAAGGCATCGATAACGGGAATGAGGACGGGCTGTTCGCGGCCCGAAACGGTGATTTCAAACAGGTCCTGCCCCGGGTACTCAAGTACTTGATTAACCACCATCGTGGCGAGAACACCCGGATTTTGTACCGCGTAGCCCTTTAGGTCGTGGTAGTAAAACTGATCGTCGTCCAGTTCAGGCAGCAGGTCTTCGGGAAGCCATAGGCCCTTTCCCACCAGTGCTTGCGCCGCGGCTTCGCCGTCCACGTCGTCAAAGCGCACAATGGATTCTTCGGCGTTTACGCTCCGCTGGGTGGCCACAAAAAAGGGAAGGGCCTTGCCGCGATCTTCCACGAAGTACGCGTCAAGGCCCTGATACGGTGTCGGATCGTCTGCGGTGATGCGCACCACAACGTCCCCCTTAAATCCGTGCTTTTTGCGCACGTAGCCGACCTGGAAGTAGCCCTCCACGGTCGTACTGAATTATTCGGCGTCGGCTGCGGGAGCCTCTTCGGTAGCGGCTTCGGCGGCGGGAGCCTCTTCGGTAGCGGCTTCGGCGGCGGGAGCCTCTTCAGCAGCAGCTTCAGCGGCGGGTGCCTCCTCGGCGGCCACTTCGGCAACCTCTTCGGCAACTTCTTCGGCGGCATGAGCTTCCTCAACTACGGCGAATTTGGCGGCAACGGCCTCGGCCTTCTTGGTGTTGGCGTCGGCTTCGGCCTTCAGGCGATCTGCCTTGGCCTTATCTGCGGCGCTCGACAGGTTGGTGATCTTGCCGTCGATAAGTGATTGCTTGTCGTTCAGCCACTTCGTAAAGCGCTCTTCAACTTGCTCGGCGGTCAATGCGCCTTTTTTCACGCCCTCGAGAAGGTGCTTCTTCATCAATACGCCTTTGTACGACAGGATGGCACGGGCGGTGTTGCTCGGCTCGGCGCCGTTCATCATCCACTCCAGAGCGCGTTCAAAATTGAGGTCGATCGTGGCGGGATTGGTGTTGGGGTTGTACTGGCCCAAGTCCTCGATGAACTTACCGTCGCGCTTGGCGCGGCTGTCCGCTACTACGATGTTGAAGATGGGGCGACCTTTGCGGCCGTGGCGTTGAAGGCGAATGCGTGTTGCCATAGTGAGTTAACGTTTTAGAAGGGTCCTAAACCCCGTTGTTAAGAATTAGGGCTGCAAAAGTACAAAAAAACCACAAACTAGCAACAAGCCTACCGTTGCTAGTTACTGGTTTAAGCTAACTGCGCCAGCAGGTCGTGCTTGCTCACAATGTGGTCGCCGCCCGGCGCGGAAACAATCAACGCATTAAACTCCGCGCCCATGGCGTGAACGCCGTCGTGCAGGCTGGCCGAGGCGGAAAGGCTGGGGAAGGGGGCGCCCATTACCGTGCGCACCAGCTGCTCAATGCCGCCTTCTCCGGAGGTCAGCGCCGTAATCACGTGGGATTCGGTGAGGCTTCCCACGTACCTGCTGCCGTCGTGAACCGGCAGCTGGCTAATTCCCAAACGCTTAAACTGCACAATGGCGTTGTTAATGGGCTCCTCGGGTCCGATGGTCACCAGCGGCCTTGCAGCACGGCCCTGGACGGCCTCGCCCAAGGTTTTCCATTCCTCGCGAAGGAATCCGCGCTCGCGCATCCAGTCGTCGTTGTAAATCTTGCCGACGTAGCGGCTGCCGTGGTCGTGGAACAGTACGACGGTCACCGCGTCGGACGGCAGCAGGTGCTTCAGCTGGCGCAGGCCCTGAAACGCTGAACCGCAGGAGTATCCGAGCAGGAGTCCCTCGCGTCGGGCGAGCTCGCGCGCGGCCAAGGCTCCGTCGCGGTCGGTAACCTTTTCAAAGCGGTCGATCAGGCCGAAATCTACGTTTTTGGGCAAAATATCTTCACCTATGCCTTCGGTGATGTAGCCGTAAATCTCTTTGGTGTCGAACTCACCCGTCTCGTGGTACTTTTTAAACACCGAACCGTAGGTGTCCACGCCCCAAATCTGAATGTTGGGGTTTTTCTCTTTCAAGTACTGGGCAACGCCCGAAATGGTCCCGCCGGTGCCGACGCCCACGATGAAGTGGGTGATTCGCCCGCCGGTTTGTTCCCAAATCTCGGGCCCGGTGGTTTCGTAGTGGGCCTGGCGGTTGCTCAGGTTGTCGTACTGATTTGGGAAAAACGAGTTGGCGATTTCGCCGTTGAGGCGTCGGGCCACCGAATAGTAGGAATCGGGATGCTCCGGGGCGACGTTGGTGGGGCAAACATGGATTTCGGCACCCAGCGCACGCAGTACGTCCATTTTTTCTTTGGACTGCTTGTCGCTCATGGTGCAAATCAGCCGGTAGCCCTTGATTACCGCCGCGAGGGCAAGGCCCATGCCGGTGTTTCCCGAAGTGCATTCGATGATGGTGCCGCCCGGCTTGAGTCGTCCGTCGCGTTCGGCGTCTTCGACCATTTTTAGCGCCATACGGTCCTTCGTGGAATGCCCGGGGTTGAAGTACTCGACTTTGGCAAGGACTTCGCCGGGAATATCCTTGGCGAGTTCGTTGAGTCGGATCATCGGCGTGCGGCCAATGGTCTCTAAAATGTTTTCGTAAACGGAAGGAGTCGGTCGAGTCATCATGGGGTGCGAAGGTAGGGCGTGGGCCGAAGGATGTTCCGCTGGGCTAGGGTTAGTTCCGAAGCGCGCGCAACCATGTCGGCTAAGCTTATGGACTTTAGGGCGTGAACCGTTTCGTTGCGCACCTGCACCAGGGCGTCTTGAAGGGCGCAGGCTTGCGGATTCGGGCATTCCGCGCAGGGTTCGTAAAACCGATGCGAGGCGCAGGGCAGAAGGGCTATGGGCCCCTCGACCACGCGCAAAATATCGGCCAGCGAAACCTCGCTGGCGGGCCGGGCCAGCTGGTAGCCCCCGCTCCGACCGGATTCTGCGAGCAGCAGCCCTGCTTCCCGCAGCGCGCTTAGTATCTGTTCCAAAAACCGACGCGGGCTTTTGCAGGCTTCGGCCAAGCGCGCCGTGGAAAAGCGTTCGTCCGGATGCTGCGCTAAATGCTGCAGGGCATGCAGGGCGTAGACGCTCTTTCGGTTCAGCATGCGTAGATGCGGTTCAAAATGCTCGCGAGGCGCACGCCGGCCTGCACCAGGCGCTGTTCAAGCCGCGGGTAGTTCTCGTATCCGTAGCGGTAACTTAAGTTGTCTACCTCGGCCGGAGGGTAAATTCCGGCCATGCGGAGCGCCTTCGATTCATTGGCCCAGTCGAGGTAGGTTCCGCTCTGGTACTGCTTCACGCGGTCTTGAGGTGTCGTGCGCAGCAGGTGCTGGCTGTATTCGGTGTACGAAAGCTGTTGGCCGTCGATCAAGTCGCTGTCCCAAACCCGGTGCAGGTTGGTGCTCTTGCCGAAGTACTTGATTTTGATGTCGTTGCCACCCTTGTCGTCGCCACGCCCTACGTGAAGGGGTTGGTGCAGGTCCCCGATGAGGTGCACCAGGATTCGAATCGCAGCGGCCTCGCCGCCGTGCGTGAATTTTTTGGTTTCGAGTTCGCGGGTGATCTCGTCCAGCTTCATTAAAATGTCGCCTTGGCTCGGGGTTCCCGCTTCGGCATAGGTTTGGTGGTCGCCAATCGTGCAGTAGTGCCAAGGGTCCCAATGGTCGTAGGCCTTGTCGGATTTAACCTCGTCCATCCACGTGGAGCACATCGCCAGGCTTTCGCCCTGAAGCAGTGCGCTGAGTTTTTTCTCGACGCAGGGTTTGAGGTGCGCCGTGGCGATTTCGCCCACCACGCGGTGTCCAATTTGTCCCCAACCCAGTGCGGAATACGTAGCACCCACAACGAGTGCCGCAAAAACACGAATTTTTTGATGCATGCCCAAAGGTAGCACGCCGGCGGCGCAAGCCCTACCTTAGCGGCCCATGGAAGCAGCGGAATTTTTTGCACATCCCACCGCGGTCATTGATGCGGGTGCGGTTATTGGCAGCGGGTCCAAAATTTGGCATTTCACCCATGTGATGCCGGGCGCAGTGCTCGGTGAAGGCTGTAATTTGGGTCAAAACGTGGTCGTTTCGCCGGGCGTTCGCCTCGGGCGGAACGTGAAGGTTCAAAACAACGTCAGCATCTACACCGGCGTGACCTGCGACGACGACGTTTTTTTGGGTCCGAGCTGTGTGTTTACCAACGTGACCAATCCGCGGTCCGCCGTCAACCGGCGCGACCAATACGCCACCACCCACGTCGGTCGGGGAGCCAGCATCGGGGCCAATGCCACCATCGTCTGCGGTCACGACATCGGCGCTTTTGCCTTTATTGGCGCGGGGGCGGTGGTTACCAAGAACGTACCGGCCTATGCCTTGGTCGTAGGCAATCCGTCGCGGCAAATCGGTTGGATGAGCGAGTTCGGCCACCGGCTCGAATTCGATAACCAGGGCCGCGCAACCTGCCCCGAATCCGGTGAACACTATGTGCTCTCTGATGGTTACGTACACAAATCCTAAACAACGCTTTACCCGTTAATCTTATGAACTACCCCATTGACGCCCAACATTCTGAGGAGCTCGAACTCATTCGCGCGTCGGCCGCCGAGTTTGCCGCACAGCGCATCGCCCCGCACGTCATGGAATGGGACGAGGCCCAGATTTTTCCGAAAGAATTGTTCCACGAAATGGGTAAGCTCGGCTTTTTGGGCGTACTCGTTAGCCCGGAATACGGCGGTGCCGGAATGGGGTACGCGGAGTACATCACCATCGTCGACGAAATCGCGCAGGTTTGCGGAAGCATCGGTCTGAGTGTGGCCGCCCACAATTCGCTGTGTACCCAGCACATTAATCAGTTCGGAACCGAGGAGCAAAAGCGCCGTTGGCTTCCCAAACTGGCCACCGGAGAATGGATTGGTGCGTGGGGCCTCACCGAAACGGGCACGGGCAGCGACGCCGGCGGCATGAACACCACCGCGGTGCGCCACGAAAACGGCTGGATGCTCAATGGCAGCAAGAACTTTATTACCCACGCCATCAGCGGCGACGTGGCCGTGGTAATTGCCCGCACGGGCGAAAAGGGCGACAGCCACGGAATGACCGCCTTTGTGGTGGAAAAGGGCACCGCGGGTTTTCAGGGCGGACGCAAAGAGAACAAGCTCGGCATGCGCGCCAGCGAGACGGCCGGATTGTTTTTTGACCAGTGTTTTGTGCCCAACGATCAGGTGCTTGGAAGCGTAGGTGAGGGCTTTATTCAGTCGATGAAGATCCTCGACGGCGGACGAATTTCGATTGCCGCCTTGAGCCTGGGCATCGCCAAAGGTGCACACAAAGCAGCGCTTCGCTACAGCCGCGAACGCGAGCAGTTTGGCCAGCCTATTGGTGATTTTCAAGGCATTGCCTTCAAGCTTGCCGAAATGTCGACCAAAATCTACGCGGCGGAACTCATGACGCGCCACGCGGGCTCCCTCAAGGACCAAGGCCGTAAGGTCACCCAAGAATCCGCCATGGCCAAGCTGTTCGCGAGCGAGACGGCGGTTGAGGTTTCGACCGATGGCGTACAAATTCACGGTGGGTACGGGTACACGAAGGACTACCCTGCGGAGAAGTACTTCCGCGACTCGAAACTGTGCACCATTGGCGAAGGCACGTCCGAAATTCAAAAGCTCGTGATTTCGCGTGGCTTGAAGAAGGCCTAACCATATACTCACCCGAACGAGCCGTTGGCGCAGCCCCATGCAGCGCCATGCAGTAGGCTTGGAACGGAACACCTAATTGTGGTTTCTTTGTATGTTATGATTCGAATGCTACGTTTCTTCGTTGCGGCATCGCTGCTTCTTTTGGCGTCCAACTCCCTGAAGGCCACGCACGCGTACGGCGGCGAAATCACTTGGAAGTGCTTTACCACCGGTCCCAATGCCGGCAAGTTTAAGTTTTACATGATTCTCTACCGCGACTGCGGAAGCGGCAATGCGACGCTACCCGGGGGTAGTGTGGCCCTAAACTCGAATTCACCGGCCGGAACCATCACCCTTACCCAGGTTGGAACCAACACGGATGTGTCGCCAACGTGCTACGTTACGCCGTCGCCGATTCGCTGCAACGTTTCCGCGAGCGGTGAAGGGGCACTTGAAGAAGCACGTTATGAATCGGCCTTCATCAACCTAACCGGCACGCCTCCCGCGGCCGGATGGACGTTCAGCTATTCACTCTGCTGCCGACCGAATACCCTGACCAATTTGCAAAATCCGGGGTCGCAAAACCTGTTCCTTCGTGCCGTGATGTACCCCTACAGCGTCAACGGAAACCAGCAAAACACGAATCCCTGCTACGATTCGTCGCCCCGTTTTCTGGAGCCACCAAAGTCGGTGATTTGCACCGGGTACGAGTATACCTACGCGCAATTTGCGTTTGACGACGACTTGGATTCCATTTACTACGATTGGGCTCCTTCGTTGACGGCTGCCGCTACCCCCATTTTGTATGTTTCACCGTACACCGCAGTGAGCCCGCTTCCCAACGGTGGAACACCGGCTCAGTTGAACAACATTACGGGCAACATTACCCTTAATCCTTCTGCAGGAGGTTCGTATGCGACGTCGATTAAGGTTTCGGCGTACCGTTGCGGCCAGCTTATTGCGGAGGTGTTCCGAGATATCCCCATGGCCATTAAAAACAACTGCCCCAGTTTGCCTACGGGTTCACCCAATACGCCCCCAACCCTAGCGGTAACCAACATCCCGGGATTTCCTCAGATCACGCCGGTAGTCATAAGTGGCGACACGGTGTACTACGAGGCCACGGTCTTTGCCGGCCAAGTGGTGAAGTTCAATCTGGTGTCTCAGGATCCGCAGCTTTTGCCCAACTTTCTCCCCCAGACCATTGGTTTTAGCCCAAGCGGTGGCCAATTCGGCATTCCGTTTTCCAACGCGAATACGGGCTGCTTAAACCCACCCTGTGCTACGGTGGTGCCGGTTGCGCCCCAAACGACCTTAACGAATCCGCTGAACAACGAAATCCTGTTTAACTGGCAGACTTCGTGCAACCACATCGCCTACCAGGGCACGCAGTGCGGATCACCGACCAACTCCTACACCTTCGCGATGCGGATGCAGGACAATTTCTGCCCAATCCCGGCGGTTTCGGTCAAATCGGTGGTAATCAATGTGGTTTCGACGATTCCGGTGCCGCCAGACATGTCCAATGCCTGCGCGACCGTCAACGGCAACGGCACCGTTGGCATTAACTGGGGATACCCCGCCGATACGGGAATGAACTTTGATGCCTACATCGTGTACCATTCCACCAGTCCGACGACGCCGTTTACCGCGATTGATACGGTTAAAAACTACAGCACGCTGTCCTACACCGACTTGACTCCGGGCCCTGGTGCGAACTACTACTACCTCCGTTCCAAGGGAGGCTGTGGATACGTCTCGGTTCCGAGCGACACCCTTCAAACGATGGGGTTGACGCTGAACTCGCTGCCGCCGACCAATTCCTACGTGGCCGATTTGAGCTGGAACACTACCCGAACGAGCTACAGCCAACCTTTTGAGGTGTGGCGCCGTCAGCTTCCGTCGGGAACCTGGCAAAAAATCGACACCACGAGCAAGCTTAATTACCGCGATACGGTCAACGTGTGCGGACAGAATTTGGAGTACCAAATCCGCACGGCGACGGGTTGCGTGAGCACCAGTAAGTCGGGCTTTTATTCCGACCAGGTCAACACCGACGTCATCGTAATCGACAGCGTTTCGGTAGTGAACGGGCAGGTGGTCATTTCGTGGACCCCTGGAGCGAGCAACGACATTGTGGACTACTACCTGCTGAAGCGTGGCGCCGGCGGTGTTTGGAGTCCGATTGATACGATCAAGCCGGGCGCAACCCTGCCGCACGTGATTCCGGGCGCCCTCGAAAGCGTGAAGGATTACTACAAGGTTATTTCGGCGGACTCCTGCGGAAACATGAGTTCGGATTTACTGGTTCAGGCCGCGAACAACATGGTTCTGTCGGAGAACATGGATCCCTGTGAAGGAATCATGCGCCTTCGTTGGAACACCTATAAGGGCTGGGGTACCGGCGGCGTAAAGCAGTACGAAATATGGATGGAAGAAACGCCCAACGGAGGTGCCACCACGGTGACGCTGGTGGGATTCAAGGGGCCGAATGATTCGACCTTTAGCCTGCGCAACCTGAGCAGCGGAACGACCTACTGCTGGTACGTACGTGCTATTGATACGGCTACGCTGAAAACCGCAACGTCCAATAAGGTGTGCATTACGTCGCTTGCCGTTCAGCGCTCGCGCCTTTTGTACTTGGCCAAGGCCAGCGTTCGCGACGACAACGGAGTAGAGCTGGTGTGCTTCATTGACAAGGACGCCGACATCGTGCACTTTGACGTGCAGCGCGCCGACGAATTGGGTGCACCGTTCAAGTCGCTGGGTCTGCTTCCCAAGCCCATTACCGGACCTTGGGAGTACCGCTTCAAGGACTTTACGGCGAACCCCAACGACCACCGCTACGTGTACCGCTTTGTGGCTACCGACAGCTGCGGAAACATCGACACGTCGAGCAACATCGGACGCACCATGGTGCTTGAAGTCGACGAGCAGGACAACCTGACCAACTTCCTGACGTGGAACGGATACATTGACTACATGGGCGGTGTGGATCGCTACGAGGTCTACCGTGCGGTGCAGCCGGCCGGCGGATTCCAGCTGGTTGGATCTACCCAGGATACCTTCTTCTTGGACAATACCCGTCCGTTGGGTGATTACAGCGGTTTGGTGGCCTACCGCGTGGTGGCCGTCGAGGGAGCGAATCCGCTGGCGTTCCGCGATGCCGACGGTTCGGTGTTCAAGTCCAACTCAACTACGGCCATGGCCGAGTTCAAGCCACGGGTGTTCATTCCAAATAGCTTCAATCCGAAGTCGGACGTGGCCGCCAACCGGGTTTGGAAGCCGGCTCAGATCTACATTACGCCCAACAGCTACAACCTGGAGATTTTTGATCGCTGGGGCCAGCGGGTGTTTGAAACCAAGGACGAGTCCAAGGGCTGGGACGGTAAGCTCAACGGAAATTTCGCCCCGTCGGGTGTGTACACCTACCAGTTGCGCTACCGCAGCATCGAAGGCGAGCTGGTGGAGCGCCGCGGAACGCTGAATTTGCTGTACTAACCGAATAGGTTCATAACTTCTTGCGGAATCCGCCCCGGGCTCGGGGCGGATTTCGTATTTTTGCATGCAACTTAATCTCAAGTTGCCATGGCTGATTTCGGCTCCAAAATTCTCGGTGAGTACCTCACCTACGACGACGTCCTTCTCGTTCCTGCTTTTTCTGAAGTGCTTCCGCGCGATGTGCGCTTGGTTTCGCGCTTTAGCCGCAACATTGAATTGAAGGTTCCGATTGCGTCGTCGGCGATGGACACGGTCACTGAAGCAGGTATGGCCATTGCCATGGCCCAAGAGGGCGGCATTGGTGTTCTTCACAAAAACTTAACGGCCGAACGCCAAGCCATGGAAGTGCGCAAGGTGAAGCGCGCGGAGTCGGGAATGATTCTGGATCCGGTTACGCTAACCGCCGACGCAACGATCGGAGAAGCCAAGAAGCTGATGGCGGAATACCGAATTGGGGGAATTCCGGTTGTGGACTCCGCCAAGAAACTCATTGGGATCATTACGAACCGCGACCTGAGGTTTGAGCACGACGACAGCCGGAATGTGGGCGAAGTCATGACGGCTGAAGGCTTGGTGACGGCGGCCGAAAACACCACCATGGAGCAGGCTGAAGTAATCCTGCAGCGCAACAAAATCGAGAAGCTTCCGGTGGTCAAGGCGGACGGCACCCTGCTTGGCTTGATTACCTACCGCGACATCAGCAAGAAGCGCACGAAGCCCTTTAGCAACATTGACGCCTTTGGGCGCCTTCGGGTGGCTGCCGCCGTCGGTGTGACGGGCGACGTCCTGGAACGCGTTACCGAATTGGTGAACGCCAACGTAGACGCCATCGTGGTAGATACGGCCCACGGACATACCCGCGGAGTGGTCGACGTGCTGCAGAAAATCAAGAAGGCCTTCCCGAACCTGGATGTGGTTGTGGGCAACATTGCGACCGCTGAGGCGGCCAAATACCTTGTGGAAGCAGGCGCCGACGCCGTGAAGGTGGGCATTGGTCCGGGTTCCATCTGCACCACGCGGGTGGTGGCGGGCGTTGGAGTTCCGCAGCTCAGTGCCGTTATGGCGGTTGCTCAGGCGATCAAAGGTTCCGGGGTGCCGGTAATTGCCGACGGCGGAATCCGCTACACCGGCGACATTGTCAAGGCCATTGCCGCGGGCGCCGACAGCGTGATGCTCGGTTCGATGTTTGCGGGCACCGAAGAGGCTCCGGGCGACACAATTATTTTGGACGGACGCCGCTACAAAAGCTACCGTGGAATGGGTTCGCTGGAGGCCATGGAGGCCGGTTCCAAGGACCGCTACTTTCAGGACGTCGAGGACGACGTGAAAAAGCTGGTTCCCGAAGGCATCGTAGGTCGGGTTCCGTACAAGGGCCACGTGAACGAAGTCATGTATCAGTTCGTGGGCGGACTCCGAGCCGGAATGGGCTACTGCGGCGCCAAGGACATCGCGGCCCTGCAGGAAAAGGCGCAGTTTGTGCGCATCACCGCCGCGGGCGTGGCCGAAAGCCATCCCCACGACGTCACCATCACCAAAGAGTCTCCGAACTACAGCCGCTAGCTTAGGGTAGGGGCTGCTGCTGGCGTCGTTCGAATTCCTGGTAGCACTGAATCAGGCTGACCAGCAGTTCGTAGTCGGTTGCCGTGCGGATTGCGTTTTGGTTGTAGCGGCAAAAAAGCAGGACTTCTTCAATTTTGGCTTCGGTGATTCCCGTTAGCTCAAACAAGGCTTCGCGGTTGCGGCTCTCGTTGAGTTGGGTTCGGTATTCGTCGGAAGCCGCTAAGGCAGCAAGTTCGCGCAGCTGCCTGGGGCGGTCCCCAAACTGATCGTACAAAAAGTCAATGGGGTTGGCGATGGTGGGGGCCTTGGGCTTCGGAACCACAATCGCGCTGCCGGTGGGGCGTGTGGGCTCTTTGAGCTCCATTTCCCGCGGTAGGTTGCTGGTCAATTTATAGGCCGTTACCGGAACTTCTTCAAGCAAAAAATTGCGGGGCGGGAGGGTTACGCGCACCGAATCGGCCTGCCGGGCGACCTGGTACCGGTATCCGTAGCCCGGACGGCTAAAAACGAGGGTGTCGTTGAGGCGGGCCTCGATGCGAAACCGGCCGTCGCGGTCCGTGGCGACGCGTTCTTCGGACCGCGCGTTGACGATCATGACATCCGGAACCCGTTCCGCAGACTTTTCCTCGGTCACGTATCCCCGAAAAACGACGCGCTGCTGGGCCCAAGCCTGGGGCAAACCGGCAACGACCAAAAGGATGCTAAAAAAAATCCGCATGGGCAGCCAAAGTACATTAATTATGCCGTTTCGGCCAGCGGATAATCCCGATATTTGCGCTTCAACACGCAGCAATCATGGCAGACGACAAGAAAGTGATTTTCTCGATGTCGGGGGTGAGCAAAATCCTCCCGAACAACAATAAAGCGATTCTTAAGGACATTTACCTCGGATTTTTTTACGGGGCGAAAATTGGCATTATCGGCCTCAACGGATCGGGTAAGTCGACGCTGCTCAAGATCATCGCCGGAATTGACAAGAGCTACCAGGGTGACGTAGTGTACTCACCGGGCTACAGCATTGGCTACCTCGAGCAGGAGCCTCAACTCGACGAGACAAAGACCGTCATTGACATCGTCAAAGAAGGCATGGCCGAAACCGTGGCGGTACTCGAGGAATACAATTCCATCAACGACCAATTTGGCCTGCCCGAGGTGTACGAAAATCCCGACGCCATGGACAAGCTGATGGCGCGTCAAGCCGAGCTGCAGGATAAGATCGATGCCACCAACGCGTGGGAACTCGATCAGGTTTTGGCCCGCGCGATGGACGCCCTGCAAGTTCCCGACGGCGACACGCCCATTTCGGTGCTTTCGGGCGGAGAACGCCGCCGGGTTGCTTTGTGCCGTTTGCTGCTGCAGAATCCCGACATCCTGCTTCTGGACGAACCGACCAACCACCTCGACGCCGAGTCTATTTTGTGGCTGGAGCACCACCTGCAGCAGTACCCTGGAACGGTAATCGCCGTAACGCACGACCGCTACTTCCTCGACAATGTGGCGGGATGGATCCTCGAGCTTGACCGCGGCGAAGGAATTCCGTGGAAAGGCAACTACTCGAGCTGGCTGGATCAAAAGACCAAGCGCTTGGAGCAAGAAGAAAAGCAGGCGAGCAAGCGCCGCAAGACCCTCGAACGCGAGCTGGAGTGGGTGCGCATGAATCCCAAAGGTCGCCAAGCCAAGAGCAAGGCTCGTTTGAACAACTACGACAAGTTGATGAGCGAGGAACAGAAGGACAAGGAGCAGCGCCTGGAGATTTACATTCCCAACGGCCCGCGCCTCGGTACGCATGTCATCGACGCGCTGCACGTGAAGAAGGGCTTTGGCGACAAGCTGCTGTACGAAGATTTGAACTTTACGCTGCCTCCGGCAGGAATTGTGGGAATCATTGGTCCAAACGGCGCGGGAAAGACGACCATCTTCCGCATGATTATGGATCAAATGAAGCCCGACGCGGGCGAGTTCAAGATCGGAGAGTCGGTGAAGGTCAGCTACGTGGATCAAACCCACGCCAAGCTGTTTGCCGATAAGTCCATTTTTGAAATCATCGCCGACGGCCAAGAGCAGTTTGAGATGGGCGGGCAGATCGTGAATTCGCGCTCGTACCTGTCGCGCTTCAACTTTAGCGGCGGCGACCAATCCAAGAAGGTGGGCGTGCTTTCCGGTGGTGAGCGCAACCGCCTCCATTTGGCGATGGCCTTGAAGGAGGGCGGAAACGTGCTCCTTCTGGACGAACCGACCAACGACCTGGACATCAATACGCTGCGCGCGCTGGAAGAGGGCCTCGAGAACTTTGCCGGTTGCGCCGTGATTATTTCGCACGACCGCTGGTTCCTGGACCGCGTGTGTACCCACATTTTGGCCTTTGAGGGTGATTCCGAAGTGTACTACTTCGAGGGTTCCTTCAGCGACTACGAAGAGAATAAGAAGAAGCGACTCGGTGGAGGTTTGGAGCCCAAGAAATTCAAATACAAAAAGTTAGTCAAGTGAGTCAGGCCCGTCCAGCAAAGGGAACCCGTGATTTTTCGGCGGCCGAGGTGCTTCGCCGGCGCTACGTCGTCGGCGTACTGCAGTCGGTCTTTGAGCGCTACGGTTTTGCCCCGCTGGAGACGCCTTCGTTCGAGAACCTGGAGACCCTGATGGGTAAGTACGGCGAAGAGGGTGATCGATTGATTTTTAAAATTTTGCGATCTGGAGATTTCATGAAATCGGTCGCGAACCCAACCCAGCCTAAGGCTTCCGAACTGGCCGATAAGGCCCTTCGCTACGACTTAACCGTGCCCTTCGCGCGCTACGTCGCGCAGAACGCTGGGGTGCTGGCGATGCCGTTTCGTCGCTACCAAATTCAGCCCGTGTGGCGCGCAGACAATCCCCAAAAGGGCCGTTTTCGCGAGTTTTACCAGTGCGACGCCGACGTCGTGGGCAGCACCAGTTTGTGGCAAGAGGTCGAGCTGGTGGCTATGTACCACGAAGCTTTTGCCACACTGGGGCTCGATGTGGTGGTGCGGGTCAATCACCGGGGGCTGTTGGCGGGAATCGCCGAGGTGGCAGGCTTGGGCGATCGCTTGATTGACTTTACGGTGGCCCTCGACAAGCTCGACAAGGTGGGCGCCGAAGGAGTTCGCTCCGAGTGGCGCGACCGAGGGTTCACCGAGGCACAGTGCGCGGCGCTCGAACCCGCGTTGACTGCCTCGGGCGGAATTCAGGATACGCTGACCCAAATGGGTAAATGGCTTTCGGCTTCCGAGGTCGGAACCAAGGCCGTGGCTGAGTTGACGTGGTTGGTGGAGCGCGCCGGCCGGACCGGGAATATTGCCTTGGACGTTACCCTGGCGCGCGGCCTCAACTACTACACGGGCTGCATTTTTGAAGTCCAGGCTACGGACGTCGCCATGGGCAGCGTGGGCGGAGGCGGTCGCTACGACAACCTCACGGGCATTTTTGGCGTACCGGGCTTAAGCGGAGTGGGCATCAGCTTTGGGCTGGACCGCATTGTGCTTTGCCTCGAAGAACGGAATCGAATGCCGAACCCGGCATCGGGTCCGCAGGTTTTGGTTGTTCAGTTTAGCGAGGCCGAGGCGGACTACGCCTTTGCGGTGGCCACGGACCTTCGTGCGGCCGGTATTCGGACGGTGATGTACCCCGAACCAGCCAAAATCAAAAAGCAGTTTGACCATGCGGAGCGCATTGGCGCTCAGTGGGTTGCGCTGGCAGGTGCCAGCGAGCAGGCTCAGGATACGGTGCAGCTTAAAAACCTGCACACGGGCGAGCAGCACCTGGTTTCACGGTCCGCATTGGGCGAATTTCGCTGGAATCAGGGCGCGTAGCGCAGTCCCAGCCGCAGCATAGGGAAGGCCTCCTCGAGGACTTCACCCGAATCGTAGTCGCGCTGCAGTCCGTATCCGATCGTGGCACGCCACTTCTTGGTCAAGAAGTAGTTCATTCCTAAAGTGTAGCGCGTTCGACGAAGTGGTGAGCGCGGGTTGAATTGCTCGTGCCACACTTCGGCCGTTGCTTCGGGAACCCATTTGCCGAATTTGCGTTCAAGGTAGAGCCCGTAGCGCACCGTGGCCGCTCGGTTTACGTGGTAGCGCAGGCCAAGGGTCACATCGGCTATTCGTACGTCCTTAAACTCGGGTTTAAACTTTTTCTCTAGGGCAAGCGTGTGGCGTGGCCGCACGTTGGCATTCAGTGGGGCTCGAAACTCGTAAAATGCCTTCCAGTTTCGCGAAGCGTCGATGGTTCCACGGAGGTCGGCAAAGTGCTGGAACTGCCCGCTGCGCCAACGCTGCTCCAACGAGGTAGCTAAATCGAAACGCCGATGCGGGCTGAGTTTAAGCGTGCTGGCTGCCCAGACCTGAGTTTGAGCCGATGAACGCAGCGGTACCCAAACCGCCACGGCAGCAACCAACAAGGCGCGCAATGCCGAACTCACAGTCCCAGAAGAGCCACCGCCAGCAGTGCGCTGAAGACGAGGTACAGCAGCGGGCGAATCATTTTGTGGACGATGTCTTTGGCGTAGCGCTCGCCCCGAAAGGTGAGGATGCCGCGTGTTTCGTCGAGCGGATGCGGGGCCAGTACCTTGCGCAGCAGCATCTCCTTGATTAACAGCGTGTCCTGAAGGGGAATTCCGCCTTTTGGGTTGTCGTAGCGGTAAAAGAGTCCGCGGAAGTAGAGGGAGATGACCTGCAGATCGTGTTGCATGCCGCAATTTAGGTCGGAGAACGAGGCAATTTACCGGAGCCAATAATTCCGAAATGCGCCTTCGGGATCGTAGTCGTTGGCCTGCTTCACGGTGTTAAAGCGTCGAATGGGGCGCGGGTCGGTGCCCACTCCGGCGATGTACGCCCAATTGGCCCAGTTGCTCGCCGGGTCGTAGTCCAAGAGCTGGGACTCGAAATAGGCCGCTCCGTAGCGCCAATCGAGGCCCATGTCGTGAATAAGGTAGGAGGCCAGGTTTTGTCGGGCGCGGTTGCTGCTGAAGCCCGTAGCGGCGAGTTCACGCATGCCGGCATCGACGAAGTCGTCTCCGGTCGTTCCGTCAACCCAGCGCTGAAACGCTTGGGCATGGAAGCCGGTTTGGGGTGCCGCATCCCGAAATCCTTTTTGGGAGAAGAGCCGGCTTCCCGCGGTGTAGGCCACCCACTGGAAGTACTCCCGCCACAGAAGTTCAACCCGTATCCATTCGACGTCGGCGCTGCCGCCCAGTTGGGCCTCGAGGGCGAGGCACTCCTGCCATACGCGCTTTGGGCTGAGTGCGCCCGACGCAAGCCAGATCGAGAATTTTGTAGAAAACTCGGTGCCCAGAAGTCCGTTTCGGCGCGTTTTGTACTGCCGAGCCCCCTCGGGTTGGCTAAAATAGGCCCGAAGTCGGGCAAGGGCATCGGCTTCGCTCGGGCTAAAGGGAATCGATTCGCTGGGGTGCTGCGGGGAATGCTTAGCGGTAATCGCCAGAGGCGCCAGATTAAATTCGGTATGCTCCCGTTCGGCCCGATGCCGAAATGGGGTAAAGGTGGGCGGTAGGTGGTTCAGTCCGCCGGGAATGTTCATGGGGCTCCACAGGCTGTGCGTCCAAAACGACGCAGTCTTAGGGATGGCGGCCCGAACGGCTTCTTCTTCACGGCGCTCGTCGAAGGCCACCGATCTGCTGAATACGACCTCGTCGGCGGCGCATTGGGTCAGCCAATCAACCGCCGATCCGTCGGTTTCCACGAGCTTCACGCCCAGTGGTTCCAGCTCGGCGCGCAGCGAATCCAGGCTTCCCGAGATCCAAGACCGGCGTTTAGGGCTTAGCCGAGGAATGCCGCCAAGCCCCGTAGCCGTTTTAAGGCCGTTCCACGCAAAAAGCGCCACGGCTTCGGTTCCGGTTTGAATCGACGCGTCGCGCAGGTAGTTCCAGCATTCGTTGTCGTTCAGTCGCCGATCGTGGCGCAGCCACCACACAATCATAAATTGTTTATTGACTGTAAATTAGATTCTGCCTGTTCAAGTAAGGCTTCTCGGTGATCGGGCTTCATTTTATCCCAGGTACGGTAGACCATGCCGACCCGAGGATTGCGCTCGAGCTGGGGGCGGTTCCGCGCGTAAAAATGCCAGTACAGGCTGTTGAAGGGGCAGGCGTTGGGGCCAACCTTCTCGTGAACGGAATAGGGACAGGACGCACAGTGGTTTCCCTGCTTGTTGAGGTAGGCCCCGCTGCTGACGTAGGGCTTGGTTCCGACTATTCCTCCGTCGGCAAACTGACTCATGCCTCGGGTGTTGGGCAGTTCAACCCATTCAAGGGCATCTATGTAGATGCCGAGGTACCAAGTGTCCAGTTCCCGGGGATCCAAACCCGCCAACAGGGCGAAGTTGCCGACGACCATAAGGCGCTGGATGTGGTGGGCGTAGGCGGTGCGCAGGCTTTGGTCCACGGCGACCTGCATGCAGCGCATGCGGGTTTGGCCAGTGTACATCCACGGGGGCAGCGGGCGGTCGTGGCCAAAAAAATTGCGTTCGGCGTAGCTCGGCATTTGGTCCCAGTAGATTCCGCGCACGTATTCACGCCAGCCCAAAACTTGGCGAATAAAACCCTCCACGGCCGGCAGGGGGTAGCGCTCGGGTGCGCGGCGCCAAGCCGTTTCGGCGGCGCGAACGGCGTCGAGTGGGTGCAGCATTTTGGTATTGAGGGCGAAGGAAATACGGCTGTGAAACAAGAAATCCTGGCCTTCGGCTAGGGAGTCTTGGTAGCGTCCAAACAGCGCAAGGGCGTGTTCGACAAAGTGGTCGAGGACGTCGAGGGCCTCAGGTCGGTCGGAAGGCCAGGGGAAATCGGCGGCTGCCGACTCGCCCCAACGCGGAATTCCATGGCGGTCTAGTCGCGCGTCCAGTTCGCGCAGGTCGTGGTGCGCGCGCCATTCTCGGGGTACCTGCTGCGCGGGATCCCAGGATGATCGGTTTTCGGCATCGAAGTTCCAGGTTCCGCCCTCTGGCTGGCCCGAAGTGTCGAGAAGTACGTTCCATTTAACCCGCATTACCCGGTAAAACGACTCCATGAGGTAGGTTTTCTTGCTCGCAAAATGCCGGCGAACGCCGTCGCGTTCGGTAAGGAAGTGTTCGCTGGGCACGCACTGCCCGATGCCGCTCAGCGCCTGGTCTAAGCGGTATTCGTCGGGTTCTTGGTACTCAACCGCCACCGTTTGGCCCGTTCGGGCTTCCCATTCGGTCTTCAAGGCTTCAAGGTTGGCGCGAAGACTGCCTCGTTGCCTTGGTTCGTCCAGCGTCCAGTGTTCCACGGAGTGGCCTTCGGCCCGAAGCCATTCGGCGAAGCGCTGCATTCCGTGCAAAAACGCCAGCATTTTTTGGCGGTGGTGGGGAGCGTAGGTAAGCTCTTCTCGACTTTCAAATAGGGCATACACCACCTCGGAATCGCGTTGCGCGAACCACGAGTGCAGCGGGTTGAGCTGGTCGCCCAAAATGAGGCGGAGCTTCATGGGGTGGACTTGGTTTTGGCTTCGCTCCGACAGCGGTCCGAACAGTACTTGACCTGATCCCAGTCGCGCTCCCACTTTTTGCGCCACGTGAACGGGCGACTGCACTGGGCGCAGTCTTTTTGGGGCAGGTTGGATTTGGCTACGCCGCGCACGTTTAGCGCATTTGGGGTTTGCGGTCGGGCAGCGCGTACGCAAAACGACCAAGCTGCCGGCTGCGGTGGTAGGAATCCAAACCCTGGGCAAGAAGTAGGTCCTCGGGTAGGGCTACAAAGCCGTCTTCGCCGAGCACGGCGGTGTCGGCCAGCTGGACCTCGACCACCGATCCCACGACCAAAATGGTTCCGCTGGCCAAAACGTGTTCTTCGGCCAGCGTGAGGCCGTAGGCTACGGTTGCTCCATCGATTCGGGGCGCGGCGATGCGGTCAAAGGGGGTCCAGCTGATGCCCTGGACATCCAGTTCGCTTTCGCCTTCGGGGTACTTGGCGCTGCACTGGTGGAGTTCGCCGGCTTCCCGAATGTCGCCGGCCATGAGGTTGAATCCAAAACTGGCCCGTTCGCGCAGGTAGCGCAAGCCTTGATGCTCGGCCGTCAGCGGCCGAAACAGAAACCCAAGCTGCGGTGGGTTGGCGCTGACGTGGAGGGTTTGGCTGAACACGGCCGCATTGGCCAGGCCGGACGGGGAGAACGTCGTGAGCAGGCCTACCTGGCGCGGCCCGCCCAGGGAATTAAAAAACTGTGCGCGGAACCGAGGCTCCCAGGAATTCCATACGGTGTCGGTCAGCTTCACGGGCGCAGGCTGCTCATTCCGCCGTCGACGCCCAATACCTGGCCGCTGATCCATGGGTTGTCGAGCAGGGCAAGGCCTGCCGCGGCGAGGTCTTCGGCCTCGCCCACGCGCTTGAGCGGGTGGCGTTCGGCAGCTGCGGCCGCGCGGGCTTCGTTGCCCAGCAGCTTGGACGCCAATGGAGTATTGGTAAGCGAGGGTGCAATCGCATTGACGCGCACGACGGGTGCCCACTCGGCGGCCAGCGATCGAACCAGGCCCTCAACGGCCCCTTTGGCCATGGCGATGCTCGCGTGGTAGCTCATGCCTTGCCCCACGGCCACCGTGCTAAACAGCAGCGCGGAACCCTGTCCTTCGCGAAGGGCCTTTTCGGCTTTTTGAAGCGCCAGCGCGGCCCCAAGGGCATTGATTTCAAAATCGCTGCGGAATTCCTCGGCCTTGTAGCCCTTGAAGGGCTTTAGGTTGATGCTGCCCGGGGCGTAAACAAACCCATCTAGCCGGTCGGGAAGACCGCTTCCGTCCCACTGCAGCACGTCGGCCTGAATTTCGTGGAGGCGGGGGTTGGATCGGTCGCTGCTTCCGCGCGAAAGACCAACGACCGCGTCGCCCCGTTCGAGCAGGAGATCGGTAAGGGCGCGACCGATTCCGCTGCGGTGCCCCGCGATAAAGTAGGTTTTCATACTTGAGCTAACACCGCTCGGACTACTTTTGTTGAAACCCTCAACGAATGGCCCATCCCGTGCTAAATCTTATTCAAACGTGGTCGCTGAGCGACTGGAATGCCGTAGCCGAGGGCCGTGCCGAGCTCGTGCTGCGTGCCGAAGACCGCGCCGCCGTGGCCGCCAACCGCGCCGCCGTGGAACGCGGCATCGAGCAGGGTAGGGTGGTTTACGGGGTGAATACCGGTTTTGGTGCGCTTTGCACCACGGCCGTTGACCGCCGCGACCTTCAGGCGCTGCAGCGCAACCTGATCATGAGCCATGCGGCCGGAGCAGGTCCCTTGGCGTCGCCCGCGGTGGTGCGTTTGATGCTGGCGGCCAAAGCGCGCAACCTGGCCCGTGCCCATTCCGGCGTGCGCCCCGAGCTGCTTGACGCCGTCCTCACGCTGTACCGCGAAGACGCGCTTCCCGAAGTTCCTCTGATGGGCTCGCTGGGCGCGTCGGGTGACTTGGCCCCCCTGGCGCATTTATCGTTGGCCCTCCTCGGTGAAGCCCACGTACTGCACCGCGGCACCCGCGTTTCGTCCGCGCAGTTTTGGCGTAATCTGGGCCAAAATCCCCAAGTTCTCGAGGCGAAAGAGGGCTTAGCGTTGATCAACGGCACGCAATTCATGCAGGCCGTGGGCCTGGCCTCTGCCCTCAAAGCGGCGCAGCTCGCGCAGTGGGCCGATGCCGTGGGCACCGCGTCGCTACTGGCGTACGATGGAATGCCTTCGCCCTTTGAAGCACGGGTTCATGCCCTGCGTCCCCACCTGGGTCAGGGACTTGTGGCCCAAAACGTGCGCGAATGGGCCGCGGGTTCGCCGCTCTGGCACGACCAAAAGGCCCACGTGCAGGACCCGTACTCGTTTCGGTGCATGCCCCAAGTGCATGGAGCAAGCCGCGACGCCTGGCGGTACGTGGTGGGGGTGCTGGAAACCGAATCTGCCTCGGTTACCGACAACCCGCTCGTATTCACCGACAGCGGCGATGGCGTGAGTGCCGGTCATTTTCACGGACAACCGCTGGCGCTGGCTTTTGACTACGCCAAGATTGCGAGTGCGGAATGGGGCAGCATCAGCGAGCGCCGAATCAACCAGCTTACGCTGGGCAAGCGCGGACTCCCCATGTTTTTGGCGGCCGACAGCGGCGTCGAAAGCGGCCTCATGATCGTGCAGTACGCCGCGGCCGCCTTGGTTAGCCGCAACAAGCAGCGCGCCACGCCCGCCAGTGCCGACAGCATCGACAGCAGTGCCGGCCAAGAGGACCACGTGAGCATGGGCGCCAACGCGGCCACGGATTTGCACGAAGTGTTGGGCAATGTGGAACGCATCCTTTCCATGGAATGGCTGTGTGCGGTGCAGGCCGCCGAGCGCAGCGGGCGAAATCTTGGTCCCCGCTTGGAAGCGCTTAAAAACGACTTTCGCCGCAGCTACCCTGCCGTTTCAGGGGACTACTACGCCCACGAAGGCATGGAGGCCGCTTTGGCCTTTCTGCAGTCCACGACGTTGGGGTCGCTCGACCACGCGTTTTAACTGGCTACAGGCTTAGGCGCTGGGCAAAAGCCGCTACGGCATAGAGTCCGGCGGTTTCGGTGCGCAGCCGGTGCGGCCCCAGTCCGACCAGTACGGCTCCGTGGGCCTGGGCTTCGGAGATTTCGGCGTCGGTAAAATCGCCTTCGGGGCCAATAAAAACGGTCCAGGGTTCGTTGGGCGCAGCCCGAATCAGTTCGGGTAGGTAGGCGGATTCCGGGCGAAGCGCCGCAAGGGCGCATCGTCCTTTCGTCGAGGCCATTCGTTCGCTGAAGGGCGTCGGGCCGTCCAATTCCGGCAGCATTCCCTTTTGGCTTTGCTTGCACGCCGCCTGCATCACGCGAACCAATCGGTCCAGCTTGAGGTGGCGGCGCTCGGAACGGGCACATTCCACCAACGAAACGCGGTGCACGCCCAGCTCCACCGCCTTTTCGAGCAGCCACTCGATGCGGTCCATGTTCTTGGTCGGTGCAATGACCAGATGAAAGCAGCCCGAAACGCTGCCGTAGCTCGGGAGCTCCCGAGCCCGCGCAACCACGGCGCCCCGCTTGCCCAAAAAGTGCAGGGGACCTTCCCAAGCGGAACCCAATCCGTCAAGCACGCGAACCACGTCGCCGTCGTTCAGGCGCAACACTTTGTGGGCGTGGTGCGCTTCGTCTTCGAGCAAGGCCACGTCGGCTCCCTGGCGAATGCCCCAGAAGTGGTGCATTTAGGCGCCGATTTTGTCTTTGGACTTGGCCTTCGACTGGCCGTGGTGGGCCGCGATGTAGTCGATTATGTGTCCCGCTACGTCCATGCCGGTTACGGTTTCTACGCCCTCAAGCCCCGGAGACGAATTGACTTCCATGATGAGCGGACCGCGTGCGCTCTGAAGCATGTCCACACCGGCCACCTTAAGGCCCAAAGCTTTGGCGGCTTTAACCGCCATCGCGCGTTCGCTGGCCTTTAACTTGATGGGAATGCCCGAGCCGCCGCTGTGCAGGTTGCTGCGGAATTCGCCTTCGCGACCTTGGCGCTTGTACGCGGCGACGACCTGGCCCCCGACAACAATCGCTCGGATGTCGGCGCCTTTGGCCTCCTTGATGAATTCCTGGACCAAAATGTTGGCGTCGAGCGAATAAAACGCTTCGATGACGCTGCGCGCCGCCGTTTTGGATTCGGCCAAAACAACGCCTTTGCCTTGGGTGCCCTCAAGAAGCTTGACCACCAGCGGCGCACCGCCGACTTCCTTGATGAGTGCGTCGATGTCCGAGGGCTGCTTGGCCACCGCCGTGCGCGGGATCGCAACGCCTTCCTTGGCCAAAATCTGCAGCGCGCGCAGCTTGTCGCGCGATCGAACCAGAGCGAGGCTGCTGACGGGCGTAAAAATGTGCTTCATCTCCAGCTGGCGGAGCATGGCGGCTCCGTAGTCGGTAATGGATGCACCAATGCGCGGAATGACGGCGTCGACGCCCTCAATTCGGTGGTCGCCGTAGTAAATGTCGAGTTCGTTGGCCGAAAGCACGGCGTAGCTCCGTCCAATATTCATGACTTTGGCGACGTGTCCGCGCGATTCGGCTGCCTCCACCAGGCGGCGGGTGGAGTAGAGGTTTCGGTTGGACGAAAGGATCAGTAGGTTCATGGTGCGGATGGTGCAGGGGGAGTAAGGCGGGAAAGGTACTTCGCCGACACGTTGCGGCGGCGGACGTCGACCACAAATCCGCGCTTTAAAAAGGTTCGGCCGAGCAGCAGCTGGTGGCGCATCCGCGAACGGTCCGAAAGGCTGAATTCCTGGAGCACCACTTCGCCGTATACACGCAGCTCAAGGTGAACCAGGTAGCGCTCCTGGAGGTCGCCAAAGCTGGATTTGACTGTGGCCCTTCGGTAGGCCGTGTGGCGCGTCGTGGTTCCGTTGGGCCAGCGAACGACGAGCTCGGATCCGTCGAGGTGGTAGTTGATGCAGTGCACCGCGCAATGGTAGGCGCCGGTGTCAATGCGCGCTTCGACGTCGGTCCAGCCCAATTCGGGCAGGTGTACGAGTTCGCTTCGTCCCAGGGGGCGCTTGATGCTAGCCATGGAGTGAAGGTACTTCCAAGCGGGCGCTGGCCGCGCGGTCCATTCCGCTAAATCGACCTTCGGCAAAGGCGTAGTAGGCGACGGCGCCAATCATTGCGGCGTTATCGGTGGCGTAGCTCAGGGGCGGAATGCCCACGGGGAGTTCGCGTCGAAGGCCCCAGGCCTCGAATTCACGGCGAAGCAGGCGGTTGGCCGCCACGCCGCCCGCGAGAACTGCATACCGATGTTCGGGCTGAAGGGCCCGGTCCAAGCGATCGAGCAGGGGCTGGACCAAGGCAAGTCGAGCCGAAGCGCACCAATCATTGAGGTCCTCGGTCAGGGTTTCGGGGCGCAGCTTTTGTTCCTTTTGAAGGGCGTACAGGATGCTGGTTTTAAGTCCGCTGTAGCTGAAATCAAGCCCGGGGGTTTGCATTCGAGCCAGCGCAAACCGCTGCGGATTTCCGAATTCCGCGCGGCGGTCGACTTCGGGCCCGCCGGGGTAGGGAAGCCCAAACATCTTGGCCGCCTTATCGAAGGCTTCGCCTACGGCGTCGTCCAGGGTTCCGCCCAAAAGACGAAAATCGAAGGGTCCCCGAACGTCAAACAGCTGGGTGTGGCCGCCCGAAACCACCAAGGCAAGAAAGGGAAAGCCTTCGAGCGGGCGTTCCTGCACTCCGGGCTCCATCAGGCTGTGGGCCAGCACGTGGGCTTGAATGTGGTGAACCCCGATAAAGGGAAGGTCCAGCGACTGCGCGAGGGCCTTGGCGGTGCCGTGGCCCACCAGCAGCGAACCGAGCAATCCCGGACCTTCGGTAGCGGCCACCGCGTCGAGTTCACCAAACGCAACACCCGCCTGAGCCAGGGCCGCGCGAACCGTCGGTACAAGGGTTTGCAGGTGCGCCCTCGAGGCGAGTTCCGGAACCACGCCGCCGTAGGCCTCGTGAACCGTTTGGCTGTAAACCACGTTGGACAGCACCCGTCGGCCGCGCAGCACCGCCGCCCCGCTGTCGTCGCAGCTGCTTTCAATGGAAAGGATTAGGGGCTCTGCCGGCTTCATGGCACAAAATTAGGGCGCTACCTTAGCAGCATGGCGGTTCGCGCACTTCGGATTCTTGGATTTAGTCTTCTCGGCCTGATTTTGGTCGTCGTGCTTGGGCTGGCCGCGCTTTCGATCAACCCAAAATGGGTAAGTCGTCCGGCCGAAAACGGGCTGCGTACCTACCTCACGACGCACCCCCTGGCGGATTCCGCGCGCCTCGAGTTTCGGTCGCTTGAATGGAAGCCCCTGCGCGGACTGTCCCTTCGCGGGGTTCACCTACATCGGGGTGTGGAAGGCGTCTACCTCGAATCGGTTACCCTCAGCGGCCTTGGTTGGCGCAACGGCCGACTGTATGCGGAGCGGCTAGAGCTCGATTCCCTCGTGGTAACCGGGGTTCCGGGTGCCCATTGGGCGGATTGGTTTGCGCCATGGAGTGACCCTGCCGATACCGCACGGTCGACGCTGGCCCTGGAAGTTGGCCACGTTTCGCTCGGATTTTGGGCCCGCGACCTCGAAGGGGACACGCTCGTTGGACCTTCGAAACTTCGCATGCAGCATGTCGTCTGGGAATCCAGCGCGCTTGAAGCGCGCGCACGCCTGGAGTTAGCGGTTCCGGCCGCGGGTTCCGTGCTTGCCGACGTGCGGATGCAGCGCGATACGGTTGTGCTCGACATGTCGTGGGAGGCCTATCGGGCCGGGCTTGCCTACCGCGGAAATCTTATTGAATTTTCACTGCGGGACACATCGTCTAATGAATTAATTATTAAGGCATTAAGAGATGGAAAAAAATGGAAAATTCCCAAGCAACAGCTCGCTTGGGATGCGGTTTCTTTGGCGGCCGAGGGACATTGGGACGGGACGAACGGTCGCCTGCGCATGGAGGGCTCGGGCCTTGCTGCGGAGCTCAATACCCGCGGCGACCGGGTAAACCTAAGGCTTCAGGCCGATTCCACCCAGTTCCCCGAAGCGCAGACGTGGATGGCCCACGGTGTGCTGAACGGCCGCTACGGAGGCAATGAATGGTCCATTCGGGGCAATGACCTGTACGCTGGGTTTGGAACGGAACGCCAGCACGTTCAGGAAGTGGATGCACGGGGTACGCCGTCGCGCTGGACCCTTCGCCTTCGCGAAGCGCGGTACGGCGAACTTTCGGCCAGCGGAGACTACGCCCTGGCCGACGTAGCGGCTCGCTGGGTACCCAATTCGCCGCTCCGCCCGGGGATGGGGCTGCCCGCGGTTCATGGACTGGACGCAAATTGGTCGTTGGCAAATCCGTATAACTTGCGGATGGTGGCCTTTGACAGCGTCGCGAACGTTGGGGCTTTTGTGGCTACGGTGCGCAACGGAGCTTGGGATGCGGCCGCCCATTTTGGGCCCTACCGACTGCAAAGCCGTTTTACGCGGCTCCCGAACGCGTGGGCGCTCCCCGAAATGACCGCTTCGGGGCTGGCCGAACAGGTAGTTGCGGGTCGTTTGGCGGTATTGGATTCGCTCGGCTTCGCCTCGCTCGACCTCACAGGCCCCGAGCTCAACCTTCACCTCGCCCACGATCCTGCGTCCACCGTGGGAACCGCCTGGTGGTCATCCGAAGGAACCCGGGCCACGTGGATGTACCGAGCATCGGCATCCACCGTTCGCCACGACTTCGCCTGGAATGGCGAAGAAACCGCCCAGCTGCACCTGGAAGCCCAGTCCGGAGACAGCCTGCGCGTCGTTGCGCGCGGTTCGGCCATGCATCCGCGCGGCGGACAGGCCGAACTCGAAGCCCGAATTTGGCCTCACGGACCGGAGTGGGATGGACGCCTGCACCACGGATTTGCCGACGTTTGGGACCGCCCCAAATCCGGCGACAGCCTCCAGCTCCACGGGGAACTGCGCGGTGCCCAGCATTTTAGCTACAATTTTGAAAAACAGCGCCTTGCCTTCACCGACCCCCTGTACTGGACCAGCCCCGAGGGTCAGCTGGCCTTGGGCGGTGCGCTAAGCCCAAACGAAGTGGAAGTGCTGCGCATTCAAGCGCGCAACGTTCGCATACCCTTTTGGTCCCGCGTAGCCGGACTGGCCGACGCGGAATTGGGCGGTTCGCTCGCCCTGGATGCCGTCGTGGTAGGTGAACTCTCGGGCTGGGCCCTTTCGGGAGGACTTCGTACCGACTCCCTGAGCCTCAAAAACCAACCCCTGGGCCAGCTAAACCTCGATTTGGATTACGTTCCCGAGCGCGACCTTGCCGAACTTTCGCTGAATTGGAGCCATGGCGACACCGCCCTAGTCCGGCTCAAGGGTACGTTGGGCAGCAACGGCTTTTCGGCCAAAACCGACCAGCTGAATATTCCGCTGCGCTGGGTACGGCCCTTCGCCGACGGCGCGGTAAACGACCTGTCGGGCCGGCTCCAAGGGCGGGTTCAGCTCGCTTCCCGGCCGGATTTCTCGGAGTTCACGTGGTCCGGCAGCGGCTTTTGGTCCAACGCCCACCTGCGCATTCCCACGGTTGGCTTGGGCCTAACCGGTACCGCTCCCTGGAGGCTCACCGACAAGGCGTTTACGTTGGGTCCCGCCCGTTTTGCCGATCACCGCGGCGTAGGATCCGCCGAAATCACGGCGAACCTTTCCTTCACGGGCAGCGAATGGGTTGATCTGCGCTTCAAAACCGAGCGCATGGTGGTACTGGACCTTCCGCCGAGCCGCAAGGCGGATTTTTACGGCTACATGGTTGCGTCGGGTTCCGGAAGGCTTCACGGCAGCAGCCGCGCCCTGAACCTTGATGTTCGGGCAAAATCCGCGGATTCGTCGGTTTTTGTGCTACCCTTGGACGCGCCGGTGTCGCTCGATGAGGTTGAGTTTCTCAGCTTCCGCGAACGGAACCAGCCCCAAAAGCTCCGCAAGCGCACCAACGACGACTTTCGGTTTGACCTGCATCTGGATCTCGATGTTACCGAGGATGTCTTGGCACGCCTAATTCTGGACGAGACCTTGGGTGACGTGATCGAAGCCCGCGGCAACGGGCCCATTCAACTCGATGTTCCCTGGGTGGGCGACATGGCGCTTCGCGGCGGCCTGACGCTGGATCGGGGCACCTACCTGTTCACCTTGGGGAATTTGGTCAACAAACCCTTTAGCTTGGTTCCGGGCGGAACCATTCGCTGGACCGGCGATCCCTATGCGGCCCAAATGAACCTGACCGCCTTGTACCGTACCCGAGCCGACGTGAAGGACTACCTCGCCCTTCCGGAGGCGGGACGCCAGAATATTGACGTCGGCTTGCGCGCTACCGGTCCCCTGTTCCAGCCCCAACTGGCCTTTGACGTGAGCATGCCCAACGCCGGAGAACTCGCCAAAGCGGCCTTGGCCAGTCGCTTGAGCTACGCCGACGAACGAACGACCCAAGTACTCAGCCTGCTCACCATCAGCTCATTTTGGCTCGGATCGTCGCCCTTAGCGGCCCAGGGAATGCAAGCGGTCGAGAGCAATACGACCCAGGTTCTCGCATCGCAGTTCACCAATTTTGTCACTCAGGGATTGGGGGCGGACTGGGACGTGAACCTGGCTTATTCAACGAATTCGGCTGCGGCCCAGCGCGAAATGGAAGCCAGCATCGGCAAGAGTTTTCTCGACGATCGCCTGAGCATTCAAACGGAATGGGGCATCCCCATTGGGCAATCCCAGCCCAGCATCGGCCTCGGCGATATTGAAGTGCGCTATCAGCTGTCGGAAGACGGTCGGTGGAGCGCCAAGGCCTACCAGCGGCGAAACGACCAGATGATGCAAACCGGCGTGGTGGGAAGCCAACGCCAGGGCGTGGGCCTTCGGTTTGAGCAGAGCGGTGCGTCCTGGAACCAGCTCCTGCGGGGTTCCCGGCGCTAAAACCTCAAGCCAATCGGTACCGCTAATACAGGGCGACGTTGCGAACAATGTGCAGCCCATAGCCCTCAATGCCCACTCGGCGCATGGGATTTTGGGTAAGCAAGGCCACCTTGCGAAGGCCCAATCCGTGCAAGATTTGAGCGCCAACACCGTAGTCCAAGGGGTCGTGTCCCATGGAGCGGGACGGTGTCGGTGGTGCGGTCGGATCCCACTCGGTCCAATCCGCGGCGGGTCCGCGCTGGTTCAAGCACACAATGCACCCGAAACCCTGATCGGCGATTTTGCGCATGGCGGCCGAAAAATGCTGGGCGTCGCCCGATCCCGGGTCCACGAAGCTGGCCCACGGACTCGACGTAAAGGGGCCGCTCTGCATGCGCACCAGCACTTCGTCGTCCTCGTGCCAGGATCCGAAGCTGAAGCTCGCGTGCCGCTGGTCTGAGGTTGTTTGGCCGTAAATTTTGACCTGCCAGGGCCCCATAGGGCTGTCCAAGCGGTAGGATTTGAGTTCGTGAACCAAGCGATCGCGTTCCATGCGGTAGCGAATAAGCTGCTCGATGCTAATGATGCGAAGGCCGTGCTTGGACGCCATGACCTCGAGGTCCGGCAGGCGGGCCATGCTGCCGTCGTCGTTCATGATTTCGACGATGACCCCGGCGGGGCGGCTGCCGGCAAGGCGTGCTAAATCAATGGCGGCTTCGGTGTGCCCGGCGCGGCGCAGTACGCCTCCCGGGCGGGCGCGGAGCGGAAAAATATGACCCGGCCGGCGAAACTGTTCGGCTTTGGTGTTGGGTCGAGCCAGTGCGTTAATGGTTTTGGCCCGGTCGTGCGCCGAAATGCCCGTGGTGACGCCCTCGCCCTCGAGGTCCACACTGACGGTAAAGGCCGTTCCGTGCGGATCCGTGTTGCGGTGAACCATGGCGTGAAGGTCAAGTTCGTCGCAGCGCTGATCGATGAGCGGCACGCAAATGAGTCCGCGCGCATGGGTGGCCATGAAGTTGATGGTTTCGGGCGTAATGCCTTCGGCAAGGGCGACCAGATCTCCTTCGTTTTCGCGGTCTTCGTCGTCTACGACGATAATCATCTTGCCGGCGCGCAGGTCGTCGAGGGCTTCGTCAATTGAAGCAAACTGGGAATTCTTCATGGTGTTCGCGGGGTGGGTTCCCAAATGCCGTTGGTTCCGCCGCGAAGGTAGCGCACGAAACCAAGGGCCAAGGCCAAATTCATTAGGAGGAGGTGGTGCACGGTGCGCAGGCCCGGAACGCGGTCGAGCGGCGCGGCAAGTCCGCTGCGCAGCACCACGGTGTAGGCGCTCAGCCCTGCGAATAGGGTCCAGGCCCATTGGCCCGCTGGCGACCATGCCGTTCCCGGTCCAAGTCCCGCCAATATTCCGCCAAGAACCAGCAGCGGCGTGAGCCACCGAAGCAGTTTGTGTCCAACAAACACGGCCAACACAGCGGGTCGAAGGCGGTGAAACGAAGCGGCAAACCGCCCGATATTTTGCCAGTTTCCGTGGGCGATGCGCACCTTGCGGCGAAACTCGCGTTCGCGGTCGTGGCTCACGTCCTCGCTGCCGCGCGCTCGAAGCGACCAGGCCACCTGTTCCCCTCGGAGCATAGCCGAAAAACTCAGGTAGAAATCTTCCATGAAGGTTCCCTCGGGTATCGGGCGAAAGGCATCCCGGCGCAGGGCATACAGTCCGCCTTCAACGCCCATGGCACAGCCCGTGCGCTCGTACTCTACGCGCTTCGCATAATTTTCCCAATTGATGTACCAGCGCTCTTCGTCGGCGATGCTTGCCGCGCTGCTGCCCGACAGACCGCGGTAGAAAAGCGAACCGCCGACCACACTGGCTTTGGGGTTGGCCTGGGCCTCGCGCATCAGGTGGCTCAAGCAATCGGTCGCAAACAGAATATTGGCGTCGGTGCCCACGATCCAGTCGCTTTGCGATTCGGCGACAAGTCGGTTGATAATCCGTGCTTTGCCGCTCCGCTCCGCCATGCGAATCCACCGAATCCGGGAATCGCGCCCGGCGTATTCCGCCAAAATGGCGTCCGTTCGGTCGGTGCTCACGTCCGAGCCGACCCAAACCTCAAACGCTGCGGGGTAGTCTTGAGCGAGCAGGCTATCAAGCTTCGCCTCCAGCACGGACGCTTCGTTGTAGGCAGCAAACACCACCGCGATGCGCGGCGGATGTTCCAGGGCTTCCGTCGGGCGCTCGGCGGATTTACGCCGGCCGAGCAGGCGCACCGCGGCCGGAAACAGGGTATACGGAACCAGGGCCAATCCCCAAAGAAGCCAAGCAAGTCCTTCCATCAGGGAGCAAAGTTCGCAAGTTCGGCCGCAACGATCCCGCCCACCGCGGCATCCGAAAAATGGGTACGGGCGTGGTCCGCCGCCGCCCGTCCCAGGGCAATACGGTAGTCCGCGTCCTGGGTCAAGCGGTCTAAGGCCGCCGCAAATTCCGCAGCCCCGTCGGCCAGCAGCAGGTGGGTTCCGTCGATTGCACGCAGTCCTTCCGCGCCCAAGGTCGTCGTGACGATGGCTTTGCCGCGGACCATCGCCTCGAGCAGCTTAATGCGCATTCCGCTTCCGCTTCGAATGGGCGCAGCAAAAATTCCGTACCCGTCGAACGACGTGCCGGCCTCCGCGAGGTAGCGAACCGGTTCCGAGGGCGGCGAAAAAGGCCATTGACGGCTGAATACGTCGACCCGAGCGTGGCGGATTAAGGGCGCAACGTCGTCCAAAAACCACTTCATTCCGCGAATGTTGGGGCTCCAGTCAAGGGCTCCGACGTGGTAGGCGAGGGGCGAGTCCGCTCCGCGGTACGTCCAGGGACCGGCATCGCAGTCGGCGCTGCAGGGAACGCAGGTCGTTGGAACGCGGGTCTTGCGAGCAAACCAAGCACGGTCTTCTTCGCTGATGGTCCAGATCCGGTCAACGTGTTGGGCGACGTGACGCTCCCAACGGGCCAACCTCCCGGCCTGAAGGGCAACGTAGCTGCGCCGCCAAAGGGGTTCTTCGGACAGTCCGCGCTGCCAAATGGCGTGTTCCACGTTGTGGGCGCGAAGAATGCGCGGAATTCGACCCAAAACGGGCAAATAGACGGCCATAAACAGGCTGTCGATCACGACGAGGTCGGCTTCGCCAGCGAGGACGCCAATGCGCGCTGCGACCCGGGCATCCCAAAACCGACTGGCGTAGTAGCTGGTTCGGGTAAACAGGTTGCCCAACGCCGTGGACCCGCGCGGAGCCGTTTTCACCGCAACGGCTTCAAGAACCACGTTCGGGAAGGGAGAAGCCGGAGCATCCACCCAGTGTTTTTCGGTATTGAGGGCGAGCACATGCACCCGGTGGCCTTGGGCCGACTCCAAGCGAATCAGCGACTCCATCGCAATGCTGCTTCCGTCCCGCCCCGGGAAGGGCACCTTGTTGCACAGGTGCAGAATGTTCATACGGGAACGGACACCCTGCGAAGGCGACGGGGTAGGTGAAGGGTTAATCGGCCGTCGCGCGCGGCCCACCAGGTCATGGCCGCCGCAACCGGGGCCAAGATCAAGTTGGGTCCCCACATGGCCCAAAAGGGTTCAAGAACCCAGGTTCGCCCCAGTTTTTCGGAAACCATGGTCAGGACGTAGTGCAGCAAAAACAGCAAGACGCTCGCCACAAAAGCCCATCCAAACCCACCGCGCTGGATGACGCTCCCAAGCGGAGCTCCGATAAAAAAGAGCAGTACGCAGGCCACAGCTACGCTGAATTTTTTATGCCATTCCAGGTAGTGCCGCGCCAAATGCTGGTTTCGCCACTCGAGTTCGGAAGCAATTTGGTTCATGTAGTCGCGGTTGCTCTGGGCGAGGTAGTGGGCGTTTTGTGTAGCGCGGTAGCGGTGAATGGGTTGAATTCGGTTCCATGCGCGAAGGGAGGTGTCGGCAGATTCCGCAGACCTCATGCTGTCGGGCATCCATCCGCCGAGCTTGCGCTGCATCCCGCGAGCGACTTCGGTTAATCGGTTTGAAATCTGCGCCTCGAGCACGTCGATGGACGTGTCGAGCTGCGAAATGGTAAGCATGTTGAATTCGTTGCTGCGCTGAATGCCACCAAGGTCCCCAAGTAAAAACGACGACATGTCGAGCCGCACCACCATGCTGTCAAAGGTGGATGCCAGCATGCCTTGGCGGAGGCGTTCGTCGCGCACCGACTCGTTGACATCCAGGTAGCTGCGGCCGTTGCGCAGCACCAGCGTCATCGTGGGGCTGCCGTCGGGGTAGCGAATTTCGCCCTCCGGTGCGGTTAAAACGCCCGTGTTTCCGCGTCCGCGCTCGCGGTGATCGTACAAAATAACGTCGTAGATGCGGTTGTCTTCCTTGCGCCCAACTTTCACGCTGAATCCGTCCAGCCCACCCACAAATACGCCCGGTTTGAGCTTAAACGTGGGTTTCTGGCGCGCAATATTGAGCAGCAGATTTTCGCCCCTGAAGTTGGCCACCGGAATAAAATTGTTGCTGACAAAAAACATGAGCACGCCAATGACGCCCAGCACCAACAGCACGGGGCGAAGCATCCGCAAAAACGAGAAGCCTGCAGCCTTTGCGGCCGCGTACTCCCGAGATTCCGCCCATTGCCCGTAGATCATGATTCCCGCGAAAAGGACCGCGATGGGGGCGGCCATGGGCAAAATGGACACCGACCAGTACCCCATGAGTTCGAGAATACGCCAAATCGAAATTCCGCGCCCGGCGAGGTCGTCCATGTACTTCCAAACCATCTGCATGAGCAGTATAAATACGCTCAGCGCCAGGGTTTTGGCGAAAATCTGGACGAAGTTCCCGATGAAGTACCGGTCGAGCCTTCCCAAACGCTACTTGGTTTTTGGAGCGATGTACTCGTAGCTGGCCGGGTAGTTGGACCGCTTGAATTCGACGTCGTTGGCCGTGAGGCCTTTATTGGTTTCGTAGGCGACCATCGTGATCGTGGACTTTGTTCCGCTTTTGCCCTCTTCGGTGTAGCTGTACAGCTTCAGCGTTTTGGCGTCGATTCCCAAGGTCACCTTGGCCACATCCGGGTCGTTTTTGGGAACCATGCTGACGAACTTGATGCTGCGCCCGCTCACCGTCTGCGTTCCGGCCCAAGCAAAGGACGAACTCTTTTCGTACTGGCTGAGCAGCACGGCCGGCGTGTACTGCTTGGCGTCCCCATCGAGCTTGCGCACGACGATTTCCTCGTCTTCGGGGCTAACGGTGGTAACGATTCCGCTCTTGAAAAAAAAGGTCTGCCCTTGGAGCACCAATTTGGCGGACTCGCCCTTGACCCAGACTTCGCCGCTGGTCTTTCGCTGCACGCGCTGGCCGTTTCGTCCGGGCGCATCCATAACGGACGTAAAACTAATTTTTTGGTCCGTGTAGGCGAGGGCCTGCTTCTTCACGCGCTGCAGGAAGGCCAGGGGTGTTTCGGTTTGGGCGGACGCAGCAAACCCCACGAAGGCGAGGGCAGCTAGGGTTATCAGTCGAGCGGTCATAGGTTTTTAAGTCGTTCGTTGAGTTGCATTTCGTCTTGGATCAATACCTGGCGGGCCTTTGAACCTTCGAAAGGGCCGATGATTCCGGCGTCTTCCAATTGGTCAATAAGTCGGCCTGCGCGGTTGTATCCGAGCTTGAGCTTGCGCTGCAAAAGCGATGCCGAGCCCTGCTGGTGAATGACCACGATGCGCGCGGCTTCCTCAAACATGCTGTCGCGTTCGTCGGCGCTGTAGTTGCCGCCGCCACCGAGACCCCCTTCTTCGGACTCGTATTCGGGCAGTTGGTAGGCCTCGGGGTAGCCCTGCTGTCCCCCGATGAACTCGCAGATTTGCTCTACTTCGGGCGTATCCAAGAACGCGCACTGCAAACGAATCAAGTCGTTCCCACTCGAAATCAGCATGTCTCCCTTGCCGATGAGCTGTTCGGCACCGCCGGCATCTAGAATGGTGCGCGAATCAATTTTGGCGCTCACCTTAAACGCGATCCGCGCCGGGAAGTTGGCCTTGATGATCCCCGTAATCACGTTGACCGACGGGCGCTGGGTAGCCACAATCAGGTGAATGCCGATGGCACGGGCCAGCTGCGCAAGGCGCGCAATGGGCGTCTCGACCTCTTTGCCCGCGGTCATGATGAGGTCGGCGAATTCGTCGATCACCAGCACGATGTAGGGCAGGTAGCGGTGGCCCTCCTCGGGGTTCAGTTTTCGGGCGGTAAACTTGGCGTTGTATTCCTTGAGGTTGCGCACAAAGGCGGATTTCAGCAGCTCGTAGCGCTGGTCCATTTCAATGCACAGCGAGTTCAGGGTGTGGATCACCTTGGTGGTGTCGGTGATGATGGCCTCATCGGTTCCCGGGAGCTTGGCCAAAAAGTGGCGCTCGATCGTGTTAAACAGCGTCAATTCGACCTTTTTGGGGTCCACTAAGACAAACTTGACTTCGGCGGGATGCTTTTTGTACAGAATCGAGGCGAGGATGGCGTTGAGGCCCACCGACTTACCCTGGCCCGTGGCGCCGGCCATCAGCAGGTGGGGCATTTTGGCCAAATCGACCACAAAGACCTCATTGGAAATGGTTTTCCCCAGTGCCAGCGGCAAATCCATGTCGGACTTCTGGAACTTCTCCGACGCCAGGACCGAGCGCATGCTGACCATCTGGGGGTTTCGGTTGGGCACTTCGATGCCGATGGTGCCCTTGCCGGGAATTGGCGCGATGATGCGAATGCCCAGGGCGCTCAGGCTCAGTGCGATGTCGTCTTCTAGCGACTTGATTTTGCTGATGCGAATTCCCGCTTCCGGAACAATTTCGTAGAGCGTCACGGTAGGACCCACGGTCGCCTTGATTTTTGCGATCTCGATCTTGTAGTTCCGCAGCGTATCGACGATGCGCTCTTTGTTGGCCTCGAGCTCTTCTTGGTCCACTTTCGCTGCGGACTGCCCGTAGTCGTTCAGCAGCTGAAGCGTAGGAAACTGGTAGCGGGACAGGTCGCGGCGCGGATCATAGGGGCCGGCACTCGCCAGCGTGCTCGCCGCCGCGGCGCCTTCGGCCAATGCCCGTTCCGGTTCGTCATCTGCGGCCAGGGGTTCAACGTCCAGTGCGACATCGACCGGCATGGTGGGCAGCAATTCCGGTTCAAGGAGGTCGTCGTCGGCTTCATCCCAGGGCGGTAGGGTATCATCAAGTGCCGGAACGGCGGGCTCCATGAGGTCAACCACGATGGGCGCTTCGTCGACCACCAGCTCGTCCTCGCTCAAAGCTTGCGGTTGCGGAATCGGATCCATTGATGCCTTGGGGGCCGTCAACCGCTCACCGAGCGCTTGAGGGCGCAGCTGGAGCACCCATACCGTGTGTACCGTCGCCAGCGCGAACCATGTTAGTATGGCGCCCAAGGATCCCACCCAGTGGGTGGTCCAGTCGGCGAGTACCCGTCCGAAATCACCGACCACGGCATCGCCTGCGTTCCAGGGAATCAGCGCGAGTCCGCTGGTAATCAACACCGCACGAAGCATGCTGCGCCGCGCGTACCGTAGGGTCCGGATGGGAAGCCCTAATCCCCATCGAAGACCAAAGGCCATGACGGCGGACCAAAGCAGGAGTGAGGCCACGCCGAATCCGCGCACGGTACCCACCATGCCCACGGCGGCCCCGATGGATCCCAAAAGATTCTGAATAACTACGTCGCGCTGGCTAAGCACCTGGCTAAAACCGAGCTCCATGGCGCTGTAGTCGGCGGTCCAAGTGGTGAGGGTTGAGGCGCTCGCTATGAAACCTAACATGCCGATTAGCAGCACGATAAGTCCGAAAACGGAATGGAGCGATGGGCTTTGCGTGACGTCTTGCCAGGCCGACTTCGCGTCAGCCAACCACGACGATGGGGAGTTTGAAGATGTTCGGGCCATGGACTACGCCCAAAGGTAGGCCAATTCCTACCTTTGGCCTATGCTGCAGTTAATCACGGCGATGTCGGAATTGGGCGCAGGAACCCGCGGTTCCAGCCTAGGCTATGCGGCCATACGGAGCGCCTCGTTCAGCATTCAGCCCAAGTTTTTTCGGGCGCTGCAGCCCCGCAAGGTGCAGACCAACAATGCGCTGCTTTACCGCCATCCCGAAACGCCGTACGGCAAGCGAATTCGCGGCATCGTTCGCATGTACCGCCGCATTTCGGCCGTCGTAGCCGAAACCCTCGACGACGGTCAGTTTCCGCTCGTGCTCAGCGGTGACCATTCCAATGCGGGAGGGACCATTGCCGGAATCAAGCAGGCTTTTCCGCTGGCGCGCTTGGGCGTGGTGTGGATTGACGCCCACGCCGACATGCACTCTCCGTACACGTCGCCGTCCGGAAACATGCACGGAATGCCCTTAGCTACCGCCCTGGGCGAAGACAACCTGGAGTGCAAAATCAACGATCCAAGTCCGGTCACGCGGGATTCGTGGACCAAGCTCAAAGGGCATCCGCAGCGCGTTCGCCCCGAAGACATTGCCTTCATTGGTTTGCGCAGCACCGAGCAGCCGGAGGACTACCTCATCGAGAAGTACGGCATGGCGGTGTACCGGGTTGCCAAAGTCCGCGAACTCGGCATTGCGCGCGTTGTAGCCCAGGTGCTCGAACAACTCAAGGATTGCGACATGGTCTACGTGTCCTTTGACGTGGATTCCATGGACCCGAGCATTTCGGTCGGAACCGGTACGCCCGTGCCCGGTGGCTTTGACGAGTCCGAGGCCAAGCAGCTGCTCGAATTGTTTGCGGACGCACCGCCGGTTCGCTGCATGGAATTCACCGAAATCAATCCGCTCCTCGACAAGGGCGGAAACGCGATGGGAACGACGGCGTTCCGCTTACTTCAAAATACGGTTTACCGCCTTCAGGAGCGGCTGAGCCGACGTACCAATCTTTAATGCACATGGCTGACGCCTTAGGATCGGCCGTTTCGACGGTCTTGAATACGTTGTACGGATGGGAAGGACCCGTCGAACTTCAGGAGACCCGCAAGGATTTTGAGGGCGACGCCACGTTGGTGGTGTTTCCCTTCCTCAAACTCAGCCGCAAATCGCCGGCCGACACGGCCAAGGAAATCGGCGAAGCGCTTCTCGCCGCCACGCCCTTGGTGAACGGATTCAGTCCCAATTTGACACGCTGCGCGCCGCATCGGACTGGGGCACGTTTCCCGTCGATGCCTCGGCCCCTTCGGCCATGGTCGAATTCAGCAGCCCCAACACCAACAAGCCGCTGCACCTGGGCCACGTGCGCAACATCCTCTTGGGCCACAGCGTGAGCCGCATTCTGGAGGCCAGCGGCCGCAAGGTGGTTCAGGTCCAAATTGTGAACGACCGCGGCGTGCACATCTGCAAGAGCATGTGGGCCTGGAAGCAATTCGGGGGCGGAATTACGCCGGAGGCCGCCGGCAAGAAGGGCGACCACCTCGTGGGAGATTTTTACGTGCGCTTTGATCAGGAATTGCGCGCCCAAGTCAAGGATTTAATGGCCCAAGGCCTCGACGAGGAGGCGGCTAAAGCCCAAGCGCCGTGCATGCTGGACGTTCAGGAAATGCTTCGGCAGTGGGAAGCGGGCGATCCCGAGGTTCGCGCACTCTGGGCCAAAATGAACGCTTGGGTGTACGACGGGTTCAACGCGACCTACGCGCGCTTGGGTGTTCGGTTTGACCGCAACTACTACGAGTCCGAGACCTACGTTTTGGGAAAGAAGGACATTGAAGAAGGACTTGCTCGGGGCGTGTTTTACCGCCGCGACGACGGTTCCGTTTGGATCGATTTGCGCGAAGACGGGCTGGACGAAAAGTTGGTGTTGCGCCGCGACGGCACCTCGGTGTACATGACCCAAGACATTGGCACGGCCATCCAGCGTTTTACGGATTTTTCCATCGATCGCCTGACCTACGTGGTGGGCAACGAACAGGACTACCACTTTAAGGTGCTGTTCCTCATTCTCAAAAAACTGGGCTATGCCTGGGCCGACCAGCTGTACCACTTGAGCTACGGCATGGTGGACCTGCCCAGCGGAAAAATGAAGTCGCGCGAAGGCACCGTGGTCGACGCCGACGACTTGCTTGACGAGATGGAGGCCACGGCCCGCGCCCTCAGCGAGGAATTGGGCAAAACCGAAGGCCTCACCGAGGCGGATAAGTCGAAACTCTACCAGGTCCTGGGGCACGGTGCGCTCAAGTACTTCATCCTCAAGGTTGATCCGCGCAAGCGCATGGTGTTTAATCCCGAGGAATCCATTGACTTCAACGGCCATACGGGGCCCTTCATTCAGTACAGCCATGCCCGAATCAAGTCCATTTTGCGCAAGGCCGAAGGGCGATCTACGGTTTGGACTTGGGACGACGTGGTGGTCGACGAGCGCAGCAAAGAACTGATCCAGACCCTGGTTCGCTTCCCCGAAGCGGTCGAACAAGCTGCCCGGTCCTACAGCCCTTCGGTGGTGGCGCAGTTTGCCTACGACCTCGCCAAATCATTCAACGGCTTTTACCAGGCTAATCCGATTTTGAATGCCGAGAACCAGGCCGTGGTCGCGTTTCGGGTGGAACTCTGCCGCGTGACCGCCGAGGCGCTGAAGCGCGCCCTGGGCTTGCTCGGCATCGAGGCCCCTGAGCGGATGTAGCGGGTTTCTCGGGGCGATCAACAAAAAACGCCGAGGGGAATCCTCGGCGTTTTTCGTTGCAGCTGGCGAGCAATTAAAACCCGGCGGCCTTTTTGGTGGCCTTGGGCAGACCGTCTTTGTGGAGCATGATCGAAATCGTTTTGGCGCGCACAAAGGCCTCGGAGGCATAGATGTAGCCATCGCGGTACGCGTTCTTGCGCGGACCCCAGGAGTTTTTCACGACGTAGTAGGCGGCTCCGGATTGGTCCGTGACCTTGCCCACGATCTGCATTCCGTGGTCGTCTTGGGTTTCGTAGTTGTCAAACCCAGCTTGGCGCGAAGCTTGGGTGACAACGGCTTCTTCGTGGGGACCCGTAAACACCGCCGTCTTTTCTTCGGCGCTCAGTTCGCTCCACGCCTTGGCGGGCCATACCGCCACGCCGTTGGTGAGCGAAAATCCTTTTTCGGACACGTCGGTGGCCCAAGCAACCGTGAATCCGTTGGCGAGTGCGTGGTCCACGGTAGCCATCATGTCGTCGAGCGGAACGTTGTACGACGGTCCCCAAGTCCAGTTGTCCGGGACTTCTACGGCAAACCAACTGCCGAAGGGGTGGTGGGTGAAGCTGGTCAATTGTACGTAGTCCTTCACGTTGATGCCCACGAACTTGTCGACAAAGGTGCGCGGGGTGTAGGTCTTGCCTTCGTAGGTAAAGGTAGTGGGCTCCGCACCCAAGTAGGCGTCGAGGTAGCCGGTAAAGCCCTTGTGCCAGGCGGTGGTTACGGTCCCGGAATTTTTATTCACCACGGCCTCCACAATGCCCTTGAGGGCTGCCTCGAGCTCGTCGTGGTCGTTGCCCGCCGTTCCGTAGTTGAGTCCGGCGTAGGCAGACTCGGGCACCGCGCCGTAGCGCTCAAGAACGTAGAATAGGTCGGGGCATGCGCCGCCTTGGGCGAAATTCAGGGCGCCGTGCAGGCGAACGTACTTCTCGGCTTTGTCTTGGTACACCTTGCGCACGGTGTACATTTCGGACAGGTCGACGGCCGGTTTCCCAAGGCGAAGCAGTTCGGACTCCAAAAAGCCCGTGGCCGAGTAGCTCCAGCAGGTTCCCGACCGGCCTTGATCCTTAACCGGAGTGGCTTTGAGGTCGTACACGGTGGTAAACACAAAGGTCTTGCTGTCGCGGGCTCCGTTCCCCGAAATTTTATTGATTAGATCAACTTGGGCAGAAAGGCTGAGCGAAACCGCCAGCGCGCCCCAAAAAAGGTGCTTTTTCATGGTAAATTGAGGTAATTAGCTAAATTTAGGCGCAACCGGCGCGTCCTTGGTTCCGTTGGCGTAGTCGTAGAATCCGCGTCCCGACTTCACTCCAAGGTCGCCCGCGGTCACCATGGCGACCAGCAGCGGGTTGGGGGCGTACTTGGGTTGGCCCAGGCCTTCCTGAAGAACGCGAAGGATGCTCAAGCAGACGTCGAGGCCGATGAAGTCAGCCAGCTGAAGGGGGCCCATCGGATGGGCCATTCCCAGCTTCATGATGGAGTCAATGGATTCCACACTTCCGACACCCGTTTGAAGGGCTTCAATGGCTTCGTTGATCATCGGCATCAGAATCCGGTTGGCCACGAACCCCGGGTAGTCGTTGCACTCGACCGGAATTTTGCCCAGCTCGCGGCTCGTCGCCACGACCGAAGCGGCGGTTTCGTCGGAGGTTTTGTAGCCGCGAATGATTTCAACCAACTTCATCACCGGAACCGGATTCATGAAGTGCATGCCAATCACCTTTTCGGGGCGCTTGGTGGCTGCCGCGATGCGGCCAATGGCGATCGATGAAGTATTTGAGGCGAGAATCGCATCAGGCCCACAGAGTTCGTCGAGTTGGGTAAAGAGCTTGAGTTTGATGTCGACGTTTTCGGTAGCGGCCTCGACCACGAGCGACGAAGTGGCTACGGCAGGCGCGAGCTCGGTGAAGGTGCGGATGCGGGCGACCGAGGCCGCCGCTTCTTCGGCCGAAAGCAGCCCTTTGGCAACCTGGCGCTCCAGATTTTTTGAAATGGTCGAAAGGGCGCGCTCCAAAGCCGGAGCGCTGATGTCGAACAGCGAGACGTTCCATCCGCTGGTGGCGAACACGTGGGCGATTCCATTGCCCATCGTACCTGCGCCGAGTACCGTACAGTGCTTCATGGCCCTAAAAGTACGGCTTGAAGCCTACTTTCCGCGCCCCTTAATCACGGTCCAAACCGTATACAGCAGGACCTTCAGGTCGTTTCGCCACGACATATTTTCAATATACAGCAAGTCGAATTCCATTCGGCGAATCATCTCGTCTACGGTGCTGGCGTAGCCGTAGCGGACCATTCCCCAGCTGGTGATTCCAGGCCGCACTTTGTACACGTGGCGGTACTGGGGTGCGCGTTCTAGTATCTGTGCTGCGAAATGCGCCCGTTCCGGGCGGGGTCCCACGATGCTCATGTCGCCGACCAGGACGTTCCAGAACTGCGGGAGTTCATCGAGTCGGTACTTGCGCAGCACGCGGCCTGCGGGCGTAATACGCGGATCGTCTTCGCTGGAAAGCTGGGGGCCTTGTGCCTCGGCGTCGACGCGCATCGTTCGGAACTTGACAATGCGGAACGCCTTGCCGCCCCGTCCCAAGCGCTCTTGGGTGAAGAAAATGGGTCCGCGCGTGCGGGCAACGGTGAGCGCAACGGCGAAAAAAAGCGGCGCCAAAACGACCAAGGCGGCGAGCGAAAACGCCACGTCCACCATGCGCTTGCTGTTGCGTTGCCATGCGTCCATGGGGTCGTGGTGCCATTCCATGAGCGGTACGCCGTGCTCGTCCAGACCCACCATGCCCGAAAGGATGCCGTAGGTGTCGGGAATCATAAAAATGCGCACGCGCAACGGCTCCAAATCCAGGAGTAGGGGGGTGAGGTCCCGATGTCGGTCGGGGGGCAGTGCGATGATCACGTCTTCTACGTTGAGCCGTTCCGCCCAATGCAGGACTTCCGATGACGGCCCTAGATAGGGCAGGTTGCAGCAAGGTCCTTCGGCGCTGCGGTCCTCGGTTGCCAACCAGCCGGCCAAAACTTCGCCCGAAGCCGCGGCGTGGGTGTGCAGTTTTCCCTGATGTCCCTCCAGTAGCGAGCGTTCGCCAATGAGCAGGGTAGGGAACAGGATGTGTTTTTGGGTAATCCTCCAGCGAATTCGGGTGCCCAAGGCCAGGCGGAACAGGGAACTTAATCCGAGCAGTCCACCCGCAAACCGCTGGATGGCGCCCCAGTATTGGGTGTAGTTCTTGACGTAGTCGTCGAGCAAAAACAGCAGAAAATACCCCAAAACAAACACAGTGCCGGCCTGCAGCAACCGGCTCATTTCGGTTAAGCGCGACTTGCGCAGCACACCCTGGTACAGTCCGACTAAAGCCATGGTTGCGACCCAGAGCATCGCGGTAACCGCCAGACCTAAAGGAAAAAACGCATCCCATTCCACGTGCGAAAGTCCAAATCGCGCGGGTTCGGCAACCGATTTTCGGTAGTCGTACAGCCAGGTGTAGGCCGCGCCGGCAGCGACCACGTCAAGCGCCACGTAGGCGGCGGCATAGCGTGCTTGAATCCGCTGCAAACGTTGGCTTCGCGGGCTCAACGGTAGACCAATTTGAGGTTGTCCACCCAAAGTGTATCGGCCATATCCGGGCGGGTCCGCACCGCGCCGAGGTATAAATTGAAGTCCGTGGCGTTGGGAAAGCCCGAAACTTCGGTCACCAGGTTCACGTAGGCCTTTGACCAAGTTTTTTTATCTCGAAACGTAACGGTGGGTTGCTGCGTCGTCTGGCCGGGCTGGTTGGCAATGACGCCAATGCTGAACGGCATGGTGGATTTGTAGTTGAACTCGAGGTACACGTTTTTTCCTCCGCCCGGCAGGTCGTAGGCGAGTTGGGTTATGGCCTCAAAAATTTGCTGCCCCGGTCGCATGATGACCATGCCGCTGGAGCTGTTGCTTTCGCCCATAGGCGGTGGAAAACGTTCTGCACTGGTTCGGGTCCACACGGTATCGCTGCGCGGACTTGGGGCAAGCTGAATGCCGGCCGCTTCAAAGTCCTCTACGATAACGACGTTGGCCCAGGGTTCGTATGCCAGCACCGCGGGGGTGGCGGGAGGCCATTTGACCGTAGCGCCATAGGTTCCGCCCAATTCGCGCTCGTAGGGCTGGTAAAATTCGTATTGCGCCTGAAAACTGCTTATTCCGTTCACTTCGACACCTGGGTACAGCCGAACGCGCGCATTCGGATTGCTAACGGGCAGCGGAATTCGTGCGGGCAAGGGAAACACCCCGAAGTAGGTTCCCTCGGATTCGACCCACACGGAACGAACGTGGGCGCTGGAGGTTCCCCGCGAGGCGTCGGGCTGCAGCGTCAGGCTGTCAATCTCGAGGTACACCACGGGCTTGGCTTCGTTCCGGTCGCAGCCGACGGCCAGCACACCGAGCGCCAGAGCCGCTCCGTGCACCCATCCAAAAAAATGCCGGGTTACTCGCATACTCGGCAAAGGTACGGTTGTACTTTCGGGCTGTGACTCCCGATTTGCCCCGACATCAAGGTCAGCGCCAGCAGCTGGTGGCGCTGCTTCGCAGCAAAGGCATTGATAACGAACGGGTTCTCGCGGCCATGGCGCGAATTCCCCGACACGCCTTTTTGGAGAGTTCCTTTGAAGAATTCGCCTATCAAGACGTCGCATTTCCTATTGCCGCGGGCCAAACGATTTCGCAACCCTACACCGTCGCCGTGCAGTCGAGCGCACTGGGTCTTCCGGAGGGAGCCAAGATCTTGGAAATCGGTACCGGTTCGGGCTACCAAGCAGCCGTTCTTGAGGAGCTTGGCTACAAGGTGTTTACCATCGAACGCCAAAAAGCACTTTTTGACTTCAGCAAGCGCTTGCTTAGCGAGCTCGGAATGCGCCGGATTACCCAAAAGTTTGGGGATGGATACAAGGGTTTACCCGCATTTGCCCCCTTTGACGGCATTTTGATTACCGCTGCAGCACCGGAACTGCCGTCAGAGCTGCTGGAGCAGTTAGCGCCCGGTGGCGTCTTGGTCGTGCCCGTTGGCGACGTGGAATCGGAACAGCGCATGCTTCGCGTTCGTCGCGGCAGCGACGGAACCTGGGATCACGAAGACTTGGGGAGCTTTCGATTCGTGCCCATGCTTAAGGACGTGGCGACCGCTCGCTAATTCTATTCCCGCGCCGCATCGCGATCAATGTCGCGCTCTTTGATGCTGGCGCGCTTGTCGTAGAATTTCTTTCCACGGGCTAACGCAATGTCCAGCTTGGCCCAACCTTTTGAACTAAAGTAAAGCTTTAAAGGAATCAGGGTTATCCCATTGTTTTGCAATTCCTTGCGAATCTTTTTGAGCTCGTTTTTTTTAAGGAGCAGCTTGCGTTCGCGCAGCGGGGCGTGGTTGGCGTAGGTTCCGAACCGGAATTCCGAAATGTGGAGGTTCTTTAACCAGACCTCTCCGGACTCCGAAACGTAGGCGTAGGCATCGCTCAAGTTCGCTTTTCCGTCCCGCAAGGCCTTGACTTCGGTTCCAGCCAGCACAATGCCCGCCGTGAATTCCTCTTCGAGGACGTATTCAAAGCGCGCACGGCGGTTTTGGATGACCGGGTTCATCCTGCAAATCTAACCCCGTCGCTACCTTTGAGGTGCCCATGATGTATTCTTCGCTGATTCGCCCCCTTTTATTTAAACTGCCTGCCGAAGACGCCCACAACGTGGCGCTGAACGGCATGAAGCTTGCCGCCCGGAGCGGACTCGCCACGGGATTGCTGCGCGCCGCGGTGGGTGCCGTGCCCAGCGCGCCCGTGACGGCCATGGGCCTCACCTTTAAGCACCCCCTTGGCCTCGCTGCGGGAATGGACAAGAACGCCGTGGCCTTGCGGGCATGGGAAGCCTTAGGGTTTAGCCACGTAGAGATTGGCACCGTGACCCCCCGTCCACAACCCGGAAATCCCAAACCCCGAATGTTCCGCTTGCCGGAAGACGGCGCGCTCATCAACCGCATGGGCTTCAACAACGGCGGTGCGGAAGCTGCCGCTGCCCGCATTAAGGCGTCGAAGCACCGCGATTTGCTTGTTGGCGGCAACATTGGCCGCAACAAGACCACGACCAACGAGCACGCCGTCGACGACTACTTAGCCGCCCTGAACGCGATCTATTCCTGCGTAGACTACCTCGCCGTAAACGTTTCGTCGCCCAATACGCCCGGATTGCGCGACCTTCAGTCTGAAGCCAGCATGCGCGAGCTTTTGACTGCGGTGGCTCGGGAGGCCCGACGCTTGGGCGGCAAGCCCGTTGCGGTGAAAATCGATCCCGATTCCACTCGGGACCACGTGCAGCGCACGGCTTCGTTGGCCGTTGAATGCGGACTTCAGGGCATCATAGCTACCAACACTACCGTGGGCCGAGCCGGACTTCAAACGCCTCAGTCTGCCGTAGAAGCCATGGGTGCCGGTGGCTTGAGCGGGGCACCCCTGACGCGCCGTTCGACCGAGGTTATTGGTTGGGTGCGCGAAGCCGTCGGAACCGATGCGTCCGTGATCGGAGTGGGGGGCGTGCGAAGCGCTCAGGACGTGATCGACAAGCGCAACGCCGGCGCCGATCTGGTGCAGGTGTATTCTGGATTTGTTTATGCCGGGCCGGCCATGGTCCGCGAACTTTCGCCCGCATGGACCGCCTGACCTGGGTCGAATGCCCGCGCGACGCGATGCAGGGCTACCCAACATTGTTTCGCACCGAAGATAAAATTGCCTACCTGCAGCGCCTACTTCCGGTGGGCTTTGACTACCTCGACCTCGCCAGCTTTGTTTCGCCCAAGGCCATCCCCCAAATGGCGGACTCCCAAGCGGTACTCGATGCCCTTGCTCCCGACAAAGGAATCAATAAATTTCTCGTCATCGCCGCCAACGGACCGGGCGTGGAACGGGCTTTGGCCCACTCCGCAGTGGACGCGGTGGGCGTTCCGCTCTCGGTAAGCACGCAATTTCAGCTGCGCAACACCAACCGAAGTCCCGAGCAATCCCTTGCGGAATGGGCCCCCGCCTTGGATCGGGTTCGGAACGAGGGCCGTGAACTCGTCGTGTACCTCTCCATGGCGTTTGGCAATCCCTACGGCGAGGAGCATTCGCTCGACGCCGTGGGGCGGTGGACCGAACAAATCGCTTCCCGCTGGACACCCGATGTCATCTCAATCAGCGACACCGTGGGCAGCGCCACGCCCGAAACCCTGAAATCCGTCGTAACGACGGTACGCGATGCCGCACCGGGCACGTCGCTTGGCCTGCACCTGCACATGCCGGCCGCCGAAGCCCTGACCAACGGGCTACTCGACGCGGCCTGGGAATCCGGTATTCGTCGTTTTGATTCGGCTTTGCTGGGTTTGGGCGGATGCCCCTTTGCGCAGAACCACTTGGTGGGCAACCTGCCTACCGAAGCCCTACTCACCTTTGCCACGGCGAATGCTGCGACGTTTGGGGTGAAGCCGCTCGCGCTGGAGTCCGCACACAACGCGGCCCGTGCGTTTTTTAACTACCTTTGATTCGTTCGCGGTGCACGCGTTAGGAAGGTCCTAGTCCGCGTGCTGAAAAGGGAATCCGGTTGAATGCCGGAGCTGTACCCGCAGCTGTATGTTCCACACCCACCGCACGCCGCAACAACCCACTGGGCAACCGGGAAGGGGGCGTGTCGGGGAACGAGCCAGAAGACCTGCCTCGAACGATAATCCGAGCGTGCCGGGAAGAGTGCGCCCTGAAGATGGTTCACCGTACCCCGCGCGTCCTTGCGGTCGCCGCTTTTATGGGATTTACTCTGTGCGCTGCGCGAGCCGTCCCGTTCGCGATGGGGGGGCTGGATACCCTGAAGACCCATCGAGATACGGCCAACTTGAAGCAGGTGGCGCTCCCCGAAGTCCCCGTGCAAGGTGGGCGTTGGTCTACCCAAAGTCCCGTTTCGACCCTGGTTCGGTCGGGTGCATCGGGTTGGGCGACGGAACCGCTGCTCCGTGCCGGAATGGACGTGCGCCAAACCAATCCAGGGGGCAGCGCGTGGGTGCTGCTCGACGGATTGCCCGCCACCCACACGTGGATCGAGTGGGAGGGCATTGCGCTTCACGCGGCCGATCTCGGGGTAATGGATTTGCGCTTGCTTCCGAGCGTCGGCTTGAATTTAGCGCGCAGTGCCGACGGACTCAGCCTACGCGGACCGCAGCCAGCCTCCGTGAACGTCGAGGCATCCTCACTGGGGAATACCGCAGCAAGTGCCTGGATTCCCGGGGCGTCGGTCGATGTGGGTCTTAGCCTGAGCCAAGGCCGCAACCGCTACCGCTACACCGATTATGTGGGCGAGCGCAGCCGGCGCATCGGGGCCGAGGTTGCCCGGGCCGAATTCCGAGCGGCATGGCGTAGCCTTAATGCGCCCTTAAAAACCGAGGGAGCGGCCTATGTGGTGGCCATGAATCAAGGCCTGCCCGAGGCCACCACGGTTCCGCGCCGTTCCGGGGCTCAGCAGACGGACCTGCGGGCTACCGCGTTCCAAAAACAGCTGTTTTCCTCGGGCCGCTGGCAATGGCAAAGCACGCAGTACCTCACCTTAACGCGGCAGCGCTACGCGTATGCGCTTTTTGGTGGAATCCACGATACCAATTCCGCGAGTGCGGTCGGCGTTCGGCTGAACTCGGACTACCGGTTGCGCCGTGCGCGCATCGCGACGTCGCTTGACGTTGATCGCCTGGGCGCCGAGGGGCCCAACAAGCTTCGGTCGTCGGTCCTGCGCGTTCACGCTTCGGTTCGCGGAAGCGGTTCGGTAGGCGACCGTATGCGCTACCAGTGGGGCTTGAGTCAATTGAGTCAGGGGACGCAGCGCGGCCGCTTACTGCCCCTGATCGAGGTGGGCAGCGCAGCCGCCCAACCTACCCAATGGGCGATGAAGCTGCATGCCCACCAGCGTTTTCCGACCCTAAACGATCAGTTTTGGACGCCGGGCGGGAATCCCGAACTCCGCGCGGAATGGGGCTGGGAGCTGAGGGGCCGACTGCATCGCGAAACCGCGCTGGCCGAATTTTACGCTGGCCGGCTTCACGATGCCATTGTTTGGATGCCCATGGGTACGCTTTGGACGCCGCGAAATGTGGGTACCCTCCGTCGGTTCGGCGGAAGCATTCAGCGCGGCTGGCACCGGGGCTCGTGGACGGCCTTTGCCCGGGCGAGTGCCGTGTACAGCGTGAACGAGTCCGGATTTTTACTGCCCTACGCGGCCCCCTGGTCGCTTGCCGCTTCGGTGTCCCGTCGCTGGGCCAAGTGGGAGTTTCGCGCGGACCCAAGGCTTCGCGGAGCGACGCCCACCGCGTGGAGCCTGGAGTCCACCACCTGGCTCCCGGCCCAAGGCCAACTCGATCTATCCGCGATCTGGCGTGGCGACCAGTCGACCTTGGCGCTTTCGCTGATTAATGCCACCGGAGCGCCCCTGCTGCTCCAATACGGCTTTCCTCTGCCGGGCCGCTACCTCAATGTGGCCTGGAGTCGCTCCTTGACCAACCCCAAAAAAACCAAAAAATGAAGTACCGCATCCTTTTGCTTGCGCCGGCCCTTTTGATCATGGCCTGCGACCCAGACCAACCCGAGCACCATTTTGACGCCGGACTTCTCGTGCTCAACGAGGGCGCGTTCATGGGCGGAACCGCCACGCTAACGCACTGGTCGGACACCGACAGCGTAACCACGGATGCCTTTGTGCGGTCGAACGGGCGCAGCTTGGGAAACCTAGGGACCGGCCTTGCGGTTGACGCCCACCACGCCTACGTGGTGTTGAATGGCGCGGCGTCGTTGGAAGTATTGGACTTGCCCAGCCTGCACTCCGTAGCTCGGATCACGGGTTTTGCGGCGCCGAGGCAGGTTGTGGTTCTTCCCGGCGGCGACCTAGCGGTCAGCGATTGGGGCCGCAACCGCGTCTACCGCCTTTCGAGTTCCACCTGGGCGATGACCGATTCGGTGGACCTGCCCGAGGGGCCCGAGGCCATGATGGTGCACCTCGGCGAACTTTGGGTTACGCACAGCGGCGGACTGGGCATGGATTCGGCGGTAAGCGTGCTTGATCCCGCTACGCTCGACGTAGTCGCCACGATGGAGGTGGGCGTAAACCCGAGCTCGATCGCCGTGTTGGGGGGCAGCATTTATGTTCTGTGTTCCGGCTACACCGACTGGAGTGGGGGCGGGGCCGACCGTTCGGCATCTCTGGTTAAAATCGATCCGGCTACCCGCAGCGTCACGGCGACCTACGACGCCGTGTTTCCGGCCGATCGCCCCACAAAGCTGGCGACCGACGGCGAAGTGCTGTACTGGATCAAGGATGGCTACACCGGCGATGTGCTCCGAATGGATCCCACGGCCTTGGACTACCCGGCCTACGCCTGGATTTCGGGCACGGCCTACGGTCTGTTTGCGGATGGGGCGTCCAACGCACTTTATGTGCTGGATGCGAAGGACTTTCAGCAGAACGGCGAAGTTCGGCGCTACAGTCCGGGAGGACAGCTGCAGGCCACGGTTCCGGCCGGCCTTATTCCGACTGCTGCGGTTCGGATTCCCTAAGGCGATTTATGGGCCTAAAAACAACGCGACCCGAGGTTCGGCCCCGGGTCGCGTTCGTAGGTGCTCGTCTGCTGCCTTAGGCAAGCACGGTGCGGCGCTGCAGCACAAAGCCCAGGGCGTAGCCCCAAAGCGTGGTGGCTCCGAACGAAATTCCCAAGAAGGGCAGGGCCGCAACGTAGGTCGCGCCCAGGCTGAGTCCGTTGCCCGCGTACCAAACGGCGGCGTTGCTCAAGGCAAAGAAAATGAGGTTGCTGGCCGCGCTGTGGCCAATCCACGCCAAACCCTCAGCCTTTGGCTTGGCAAGCTGGGCGTAGGCTAAAACGGCCAGGTGGGCGGCGTAGATTCCGAGGCTATCGGCAAAACCCCAGGCAAAACCCTCGTGGTAGGCGGCGTAAACCGTGTTGTTAAGGACCAGATCGGAGGCGTAGAGCACGGCCAAGGGAAGCAGCATCTGCATCCACGGTCGTCGAAACCAGGTTCCGCTTAGGGTATTGGCGGCGAGGACCGCTGAACCGTTTGGAATCAGCAAAAACCGGGTGGCGGCGGCGCCAACAAGGGCAAGGAGGGCGGTAAAACGCATGCGTTAAAGAACTCGTTTAAATATGTAAATCACCATGAGCAGCACAAAAATACCCAAAAGGTAGCGGTAGGCACCGCGGTAGTGGATGTCATGGGTTCCGCGGTCGGTACGGTAGCTCCACACCAAAAAGGCGAGGAAGGCGACCGCAAAAAGGCCGGCAAAAATCCAGTGTCCCGTACCGATAGAATCCATGGCGTAATTTGAGCCAAAAATACAGCCAAATGAAGGAGCCATTAGCCTCGGTTTCGGAATTTCACCGAATCTACAACGTGCCCCAATCTGCGGACCCGGTAGCCAAGCCCGGTGCGGAGTTAATTGCCCTGCGCCACCGCCTGATGGCCGAAGAAAACGACGAATACCTCGAGGCGGCCCACGCCGGCAACTTGGTGGAAGTGGCCGACGCCTTGGGCGATCAACTCTACATTCTTTGCGGCACCATCATTACCCACGGATTGCAGCACGTGATCGAAGAGGTCTTTCGCGAAATTCACCAAAGCAACCTGAGCAAGCTCGGCCCGGACGGCCAACCGCTCTACCGCGAAGACGGCAAAGTGCTCAAGGGGCCCAACTACTTTAGGCCCGACATTGCTTCGGTACTCGAGGGCCGTTCCCCCCAGCGGTCCTGATAGCCCGGTAAAAACGTCGGTTTGGCGTCGTTCACGGCACCGCCGTTGGGACTCGGGAAAAACCGCACTTCATCGAGCCCTCCGTCGGGTAAAAACGTAAGCTGAATCCGGGCGGACTTCATTTGGCTCGACATGCTCGCGTCGGGGTAAAACAAGGCCTGGGCATTGGTTTCCAGGTCCATGAGGTCCATTTTTCGGTTTCGAATGCGCGCGCGCAGCTGTTCCGCCGCCATCTGATCGCAGCGTCCGGTGCTGTCGGCTTGCGTGCCCAGGTGCACCCCGTTGAAGGCCCAAAGGCTGTCTCCAGGACCTTGTTGGCTTAGGTGAAACGTTTGCGCAAGAATTTGGTAGGCGCCGCTCCAGATCACCGGGTCGCCGTCCAGCACGTAGGTCGAGTCCTTCCTCTGGCCCAGCCAACGGTCGGCTCGGCCGCTCCAAGATGGCATGCGCACGATGGCGCTTCCGCGGGCAACCACGCTGTCTTTGG